>JAEORX010000027.1 GCA_016840685.1 Candidatus Thorarchaeota archaeon | reverse complement strand
ATCCACAATATTGGGATCAAGGTTCCGGTCTCAACAATGTCTGGTTTAATGTCGCAATCAATGATACAATTTTGGACCACATGGTGGCAAACTATTCGTATCTTGTTGGTCATGGGTATACTCTGAATTCAACAGAGCTTGGTGGGACTTGGATTGAGTCATCTGAGTTTGCTCTGTTTAATTACCAGATGCAAGCTGCAGAAACCTATGTCATCAGAGTAACCACCCCTGCATGCCCCATGCAATCCAACAACTACGCATCATTTTCCTATATCATTGCAAGTGCGAAGACCTTCCAAGGACAAACACATCAGACTGTTGAGATGCATGTAATTGAAGAGAAATCGTTCGTGGACTTCTCATTTTATCCTGAGGAGTATCTGACTGAATCGTCAAATAGTACTGGAACAACAGCTACTTGGGACCTGGTCATAGATCAGGACACCAGTATTAACATGGTCACATTCTCAGCCACAATTGGTGAGTATAGACCATATCGCCCCTGGCCAATTATTGTCACTGAGGTTGTCATTGCTGGAAGTGGCTTGGCAGTCATCATCTTGACTGTATTAGTTGTTCTTCGATACAAAAGGCGTTAATGGGTTAGGTGCCAACATCTACCGCAACAGCAGGACCCTGGCCCTTGACCTTGTTCATGTGCTCGAGAACCTCCCGAATGTGAGGTGCAGTGTGAGTCGGCACTGTAACTAGATTTGCCTCTGGTAGGTTCTCTAATACGTCAAGTATCTTCTGCAGCGTATGCTTCTTCATCTGGCGGCATACAGCTCCCTCATAGAGGGGTATGATGGTCTTATCGGGATGGTTCTTCTGAAGCTGATGGACAAGCCCCATCTCGGTGGCAATGATGAAAGTCTTTGCGTCCGATTCAGCAACTGTTCGGACCATCATCCCCGTAGAGCCAACCATGTCAGCTGCCTCCTGTACCTCAATGGGACATTCAGGGTGTGCTATTGCAATCGCATCAGGATACTTTTTCTTAAGTTCTATAAGCATGCTCAAATCGAACATGTTGTGGACATAGCATCTTCCTCGAGGATCTATGTCAACGATTTTGACATTGGTGTGCCTACGGACATGTTCAGCAAGGTTTGCATCTGGTCCGAAGAGAACGGTCTCAGCTCCGAGGGACTCCACTACCTCTACTGCACTACCTGATGTACAGATGAAATCAGTCTCGGTCTTCGTTTCAGCAGTCGTGTTCACATAGACAACCACAGGTGCATCAGGATACTCCTCTTTCTTCTTACGAACCGCCGCAGCATCGATATAGGCAGCAAGAGGACAAAGTGCTCCCGGGTCAGGGATGTAGACAGGGACATTGGGACACAAGACTGCAGCCATCTCTGCCATAAACCTCACGCCAGAGAATATGATCATCTCATATCCATTACTCTCTGCTGATTTCCGAGCAAGTTGGAGAGAGTCCCCAACATAGTCAGCAATCTCTTGAATCTCTATGGTTTGATAATTGTGTGCGAGGATGAGGGCTTTTCGTTCCTTCTTCAGCTTCAGGATCTTCTCCTGCAAGTCTTTACAATCGTTATCCATAAGATGCATCCCAAAAGAGCTTCACTGCTAACCCTTTTAATAAAATTCCAAACGGCAATGATTTCATCCTGAATAATCAAAGTGGCAACTTTTGCCGGACTCATGGGTATTCTCAGTGTCATTTAAGTGTGCTTTGGGCTCAATTAGGTACTCGAAGATATATATTGGAGGATTAGAACACGAAGATTGGTCTCACTTCAGGACAAGAGGCAAGCATGCTAGAGGATGCTCGATATGTTGTCGATATTCTGAAGAAGAACGATGTTGATTTTGTGATTGAAGACCGGTTATCTGAAGCAGTGAAGGGCTTTGATTACATCTCTATTCGAAAGATGAATGTGGATGTGATGGCTATTGTGGGCTCTGATAGGTTTCTTCTTGGAAAGCTCCTAGAACTGAGGCAAACAGATGTTCCGATTCTACCTCTTGCATCGAAAGGACAACCAGATTTTCTCTTTGAACTAACTGCAACGAATTTTGATGGAATCATCGGAGACCTTCTCGATTGCAAGTGGAAGAAAGAAGAGAGAAGGCGGCTGATTGCTGAGATATCTGGGAAGGAAACCCCACCCCTTCTGAATGACATAGGGATATTCGCAAAGAGGAGTGCAACACTAATACGCTATTCATTACTCATAGACGACGAGCATTTCTGGAAGGATGGCAGCGATGGGCTAATAGTTGCTACCCCAACAGGTAGTACGGCCTACTCCCTTAGTGTTGGAGGGCCCATCATCCTCACATCATCTCCTGTTTTCTCGATAATCCCTGTCAATAGTGTCAATCCTGCACGTCGACCACTCGTACTTCCTGATGACGTGAACGTAGAGATCAAAGATTTGACAAGCTCAGTCACAATTGAAGCAGTGCTTGATGGACAGATTCGGAGAAAGGTGGACAATCATCCAGTCAGAATCAGAAAGTCAGACTCGAGTGCAATGTTCGTGAAGTTCTCAGAAGAAAGGGTTGAGGAACTCCGCGGGAAGTTATTACGAAAGACAGAAACTGCTGAGGATGTTGCTCATGAATTACCCCCAAGTGCAAAACTGGTGTTTAAGGTACTCGAGTATCAGGGACAGCTCAGCCAGAAGGAGATAGTTGATGAAACCATGTTACCTCCACGCACTGTGCGATACGCTCTCTCCCTATTAATGAGTGAGGGACTAGTGACAAAGAAACTATCACTCCGAGATAGTAGGCAGGGTTTCTACCATGTTACCAACAAAGACTAAGAAGGGCGCTTACATCAAAAGCCATGCCGAAACCATGTGATTGCCATGACCACGAAGACAGTAATTCCAAAGATTAAGAACAAGAAGATTAAGGAATTGTTCGAGAGGGCACTTTCTGACATCAATGCATTAAACAAAGGACAGAAGATAGTAGATGAAAAAGGACCATTCGAAGAACCAAGGGAGTTTCTGGCTTTTGAGATGGCAAAAGCATCATCTTTGTCTACAGAGAGATTTACAGCAGCATTGACAGCTAACAAGGTCCTCATGGAAATCTTTAGAGATGTCCCTGATGAACCATCCCAAGAGGATATACTCAAGTCCCTGACCTTATGTCTTTACGGACTCGTTTTTGGGAATTACAATGAGGAGGACTTCCGCTATCTCTACAGATACTCACTAAAACATATACGAAATCAAGGGCCAATTGAAGAGTGGTTACGAGAAGCCCTCGTGTTTCTTGCAGCCATCAAGCTGGATTCTGGGAAGGATGTGATGTCTGAAGTACGTCTATGGTTGCAATTCCTGGGAGCACCTGTGTTCAATCCTGGTTTGTTTACTGACACAGGCAATCCGTTTGGTATTGATATCAATGCAGTTCTCGAATCTGAAGACCTGCGGCTTGTAGATGCCCTAGTACGACATCCTCAATACGTTCGAGAAGCAGTACAAGGAAAATCCCTCTTGGAGATCCTAGATGCATGCAGGGAATGGACCCCTGATGCGTTGCTATCTGAGATACTCAGTATTGTAAGGGAACAAGTCTATTCTGAAGCCAATGCTCTGGTAACTCAGAAGATGACTGTGGACAAAGCAATTGAGGTGTTGAAGAAACACTTTCAAAATAGTAAGTTCCAGAGTCATAAAAATGAAGTGCTCCCAGTCCGTCTTCAAGAATTGAAACAACCACCCCCTGGCGAAGCAATTGATCCGTTGATATTCGAGCTCATCCCTCAGAAACTGAGAATGGGTCTGCTCCCATCTGTTGCGTACTCAAGTAAGACCAAGAAGATTGAGATCATTTTCCTTGGTGGTCCAAGAATAGGTAGAAGTGGTATCCTGATAAAGACAGACACTGGGGGAGTGTTACTCGACTTTGGACTCTCTGTCACCAATCATATGATTCCAGAGTGGATTCCAGAACTTGAGATGATTGACACTGTCCTTGTGAGTCATGGTCACCTAGACCATCTTGGAGGCCTCCCTGTCCTGTTTGAAACATTCCAGGGCAAGTGGTGCTCCGTAGGTGTCACAGGAGGGATAGCGAAGTTTCTTCTCACAGATGCATTGAAAGTAGGAACTCCGTTTCCGCCAAGAAGACATAACAAGCTCGATCTAATATCAAGATTCACTGAGGACAATATAAAGAAGGTTACAGACAACCATGTCAGGCTAGAGTTTGGGAAGAGCAACGAGGTAGGACCGGGAATTGTTGTGACCCCTATTGAGGCGTGTCACATCCCAGGGAGCGCGGCTTATTCCATTGACATCGAAGGTGTAAAGATACTCTATACAGGCGATTTCAACATGGATGAATCCGTCCTCTTCTCAGGAGCAAACATCCCAACTGACAGCGACTATGTGATTTTCGATGGGACTTACTGGGGGAGAGAGGACTTTGACAGGAAGAAGGTTACTGAAACAGTCAGTGATGTTATCAGAACTTGCGGACCAGTGATCATTCCAAGCTTTGCAGTTGGCAGGTCTCAAGAAATCCTCATGATTCTTGAAACACTTGGTGTGACAAAGAACCGAAATGTCATGGTCGCAGGAATGGCTGAACAAATCACCAACCTTGCAGGAGTCAAGGGTAGTTGGCAGAGTATCAAGAAGAACAAGGTCCATCTCGATGATGATGATGTACTCGTATCAGGGGGTGGCATGATGGGTGGGGGTCTCGCGCGACATCATTTCAACGAGCAAAGAAACAATCCAAAGGCAGCTGTGATTCTCTGCGGGTATTTGGCTCCAAGAACTCCTGGTTGGAACCTACTTCATGGCTATGAGCCACATGAATGCAGAATGGTCTACGCACGACTCAGTGCTCATTCTTCATCATCGAATCTTCAATCCTATATTAACTCCTGTCATGGGAAGAAGATCATGGTCCACACTCCTACAGAGAAGGCACCAAGAGGAATCATGATGCCTGAATATCGTGAAAGAATCACAATCACTCCGTGAGCTTAGGCAACAACCTCTAGAACTCCATCGAGAACCAGTTTGGTGGCAACAAACTTCATTGCTGGAAGACTGACATTAAGCTTCTTCACGACATCTTGCAGAGGCATTGTACCGTCACAGAGGTCCACAAACCTCACGACAACGTTTCCATATGCCTTCTGAGTGTCTTCGTCGACCACGCCCATTTTCTTCAGGTGGCTCGTTGGACTCAACTCCACCTTGAAGTCAATCCAGCCATACTTGTTCAATATCTGAAGACATCCAAGTACGGTCTCACGTGGAATGTCAAGACTTCTAACAAGCCCACCAACAGTGTCATTGCCCTCTATGGCACTCTGAACCTTGACAATTGCTTGTCCTACCTCACGACTCTCGAAAGGTAGAGGTTTACCAGCCTCTCGAGCTCGAACAATGTAGTCGAAGCTGATAGGCTTCACTGGCAATCTAATCAATGCATTGAAGACAGATGACTCGAAGACTGATGCATTCCCATTCCATGTTTCCCAGGTATCCTGGTACTTTTGTTCAATCTCGAACAGCAGGGATGTAAGGATGCTCCTCTGCTCATCCTCTTCACTGTCATTGGTCACGATGAGAGCTAGAACAAAGTGCTTTGACTTCTCGACCATGACAAGGTTGCCCTCATGTTCGATGGTTTCCAGAGCGTCAGTGGCACTTGTACCATCTGCAGATTCCTTGTCGATTCCTCCAAATGAATCCAATGCCGATATTAGTGAAGCTACAGCAGTGGTGTCAATCTCATCATCTGCATACTTGAGATGAAAGGCAACATCTGGCATGCCTTCCTTCTGGACAATGAGTAAGAGATGGAGTATCTTAGAATGATCAGAAACTCGTGGTGACACAGCCTTCTCAGTCTTTGTTTCAGAAGTTGATGGTTCAGCAGCCTCAGCGATTGCCACCGCTTCAGTCGAAGAAGGTACAGGAGTCTTGCTGATTGCCTCTATCCCTCCATCTGCATAAGGCACTGTTTCAAATCCGCTTTCAGAAGTCATTGCACTCGACGTGGCTACTGGTGAGACGCCAGGTTGGGCAATTTCTTCAGTGCCTCTCCGTACAGTAATCATCTCACTAATTGGAAGATCAGGTAGTGTAACGCCCACAGTCTTGGCAGCGACTTCAAGCATAAGACGAATGAACTCCTCACGTCGGGTCTTATCAGTGGCAACCATTGCAAAGGTTGGAGCTCCTAAGAGACGTTTGATCTTCTCAGCTTTCATGGATTCTGGTAGGTCCTGCTTGTTGGCAATAATGAACAACGGAACAGCAGGGGCTTCCTTCCGTATGGTCCGAAGAAGAGATTTGGTCTGCATCACATTTCTAAAGCTTGAATCAGTAATCAGAAAGATCACATCTGTGCCAGAGAAGTAAAAGCTCCAGAGGTCTTGGAACACAGCCTGCCCCGCGAAGTCCCATACTGTGACCAAAAATGTACCGAACTGAATGGTTTCTGAAGAGTCTACAGCGACGTTGATGGTAGGCACATAGCCTCCAGGTGCTGGCTCCTTTCCAAACAGGAGTCTAAGGAGTGTGCTCTTTCCGACACCGCCACTTCCCACGAAGCTTACCTTGAACCGTGTGAAGATGAGTTCGCCAAGAATATCATCAAGATTGTCACGGATGTAGCCTATACTGTTCCCACGAAGAGCGGTGGAAACTCGAGCGGCTCCCTCCCTGACACGATGCTGAATCACTCTATCTTCATCTCGACCATCTGTCACAAATAGAAGAAGCATATCTCCATCAACTGGTCCATGGAAGACCTTGTGTTTCTCAGCAACAAAGACAGGTGTGTCTTGAGCTAGACCCTCAGTTGTTTGAAGGTCTCTGTGCCCAGCGAGGAAGTCACTGATATCATGCTCAAGAAAATCAATCTTCCAGAACCTAGTTTTGACCACAACGTTGCCATCCGCCTTTTCTATCAATAATACGTTGTGAATCACTGGTTATCACACTCTGTCTTGCATCTTGTTTATCCGTGATGAGTTATCTACTTTTCTTCGATTTTTCATGTTTTATTCCATCTATGAACCTTATGTGGGTGCATTACCCATCTTTGATAGTGATGATATCGCGTTTGTGCAGCTCTGCAAAGACTGTCACAAGGATACTGGGTTGAAGATTTAGCTCCTCAGCAATTTCAACGATTGAACGCTCTCCATCCACAAGTCCAATGATCTCATCTACTCGAGAGTAAAGGGAAAGCACCTCCGGGCTTGGTTTTTTGAGTAACACAGGGGAGTCATCTGGACCAATCTTCAGTTTAAATCTAATGGCACCCATTCTAAACAGAAGATGAATTGCACCCAAGATCATCTCAGGGCCTTTTCCTGGGACAAGTAAAGACATTGTCAAAGAGCCATCAAGTCGGTTCCATACCACTTCAACAAAGTCCCGAAGCGCAGGATTCTCAAATCGCTCCCAAAGAAGAGCCCTGGTTTGGATTGGCGCCATCCTTGTTGGAAGAGTTTCCGGAGGAAGCGTCGCTAAGAGCTTCAGTGTGAATGGTGGAGACCTGAATAGATCGGTTGGATCATCAACGGGCTCTGGCACCTCATCCATGAAAAGGTCAGGCAGGAATGAGAACTTTTCTCGCAGAGCTTCTACATTAACACCTGTGCCAGTTATCAGAGTGTAGATGTAGTGACCTCTTTCAATTGTTATATAGTTCAAATCTCCAGTTCTAAAGACAGAGGTTTCTGTTGGATTGGCTGGATCAAACTTGAAGGCGGATATAGCTGCAACAATATTAGGAGCTACCTCTAGGAGCCTCGACCGTTCTTCGTAATAGTAACTATATACTGCTTCTGCTGTCCTTCGATCAACCACAAAGAACGCCTGATGGCCAACATCCTCAACCTCTTCATTTTGCTCTACGGTTGAGAGATAATCAATGGACCTATCAACATCCCACCTCTGATAGGCTAGTTCCGGGTGCATGTCCACAAAACCTGCAATGGCCATTGAAGAAAGTAAAAGATGAGTTGGCTGAGAGGACACATCTGACAACTCCAAGCCATAGAGATCTTCATACTGTCGGGCAAGCTCTAGATGCTCATCGGAACCAGGCACAACAATTAGCTCAGAGGTGGATTCTCCCCTAATCCTCATAACAATCTGTTCAACCCGGTCAGCTGTTGGAAGGGGTGGTGAAACAACCAAGACGAAGAGTGAAGCACTGGAGAGGTCCTCAGACCAGTCCAAGTTTACCATATCATCATGCGAAATTCGCATGACCTCTACGCCATAGGGACCAATCAAAAGGGGAGTTGAGTATGTACGGCCTGTTTGCGCTCGATTCTGAAGAATCTTATCGACTGCAGACCCTGACTTGTCCTCAAATGAGGGGTCAGAACCAGTGATGAAGCAAATTCTGAAACGTTCCCTCAGGAGTGAGTCAGCAAAGGAGTGGAATTCTTCTTTGAAGTCACGAACAGATGAACGTTCAATCTCCTTTTTTGAAGCCTCTTGGAACCGTTTCATTCGTTCAACATCATCTTCTGCAAGCGGAGAACTATCAGCCACACCAATGATTATCGTGACCTCACTCACTTTGCAGATGCAGGTGCTTTTTTCCTCAATCTCTGAAGTGACGAAATCGCGAGCGGAGTCCTCTTGAACCAATAGATAGTATGACTCGACAATACGCCTGAGGAATTTATCAGCCACCTGCTGCTTACTAAATGATATAGATGCCAATGCCTTAGACCCTAAAAGGTCGAACAATATGGCATTCACAATCATTTCCGAATCATCCTCAAAAGTGACTCATTTGAAAGACCCAATCACTCCATTCAGCTCATGTCATAGTTCACTAATCAACCTTGCTTGGTTCTCTTTCTGATGAATTTCTCAAATGAAAGTAATTCGCGCATGATTTTCTGATAGTCGGTTTGAGTCCAGGCTAAATCGTAATCCATTACATCATCTCCCTCACCAGACATTATAGGTGGAAGATCTGAGATTGCTTCAGCAACACTGACTGCTGATGGTAAGTCCTTGGTTCTGAGTTTCAAATGATTCCTGGTCTTTCCACGAATGATTGGCGAAAGATAACCAATGGGTTTGCTTAATCTTGATTTACTTCTGACGCCGATTATGAAGACTCTCCTTCGTCTTTGTGGAACGCCATACTCCTCCGCTCTTAGATTGAAAACAGATACGGAATATTCACTATCTTCCAGCATTTTCACCACTGACTGTAGGACTTGGCCTTTGTGGATCCACTTCAAACCCGGGACATTTTCAATCACAACACTGTCAGGCATCAATGTCTGGGCTATCTCAACCATGTGATATAGCAAACCATTCCTAGAATCTAATGAGTTTCTGTTCCCAGCTGTGGAGAATCCTTGACAAGGAGGGCCGCCAATTAAGATGTTTAGATGTCTACCTGAAAGGACATGTTCAATTTCGTCAAGGAGTTCGTCGCTTTGATCTCTCTGATATAAATTGGCTTGGACCACATCTGTTAGTGGATGATTATATGCATAGGTCTTGCACATGTTAGAATGGCAGTCTGTAGCGAGAATCACCTTATGTCCAGCTTGTGCAAATCCTTCAGAGAGACCCCCAGCTCCCGAGAAAAGGTCGATGACGAGACCAGGTTTAAACAGAGTGGCAACAGCCCGGGCTAACAGAGGGGGAACTGCATTCCCTATTTGGCGATATCTTGAGCTGCGGCTACCAAGGAATCGGTACCTATCTGGAAATGACTGGAGTCTCGCAGCCTCCCTCATGGAAATAAGACGGTCCTGCGTTGGATGAATGAAAGTTCCATTTCCGGGACGATTGAAGTACGTATTTATCGTATAACTAGGAAGAGATGCCTTTAGACGACCATAGTATGTCGTTCGTCCACCAGATCTTCTAATCTGTCTAAGTCTTGCAGATTTCTGAACGACATCTGATGGTATGTCTTTCCAATTTCCTCCCGCAGGTACCGATTGAATCATTTCCATATCCAGCTCACTAAGAGGACTACAAATGTGGTTGTACAAAACTGACTCATCTTCGATGGAGTCTGTTCTCTCGAGCGATATGGAGGTCACAGTGAAAGAGGCTGCTGGTTGAATGTTATATCTTTGTAAGACAAGGAGTGATGTTATTTGCTGATATCTTTCAATTCATCCAAAATTGCATTTGTTTCTAATCTAGTAGTTGAACGCATACCCAACACAGTCCTCGCTTCCTTGCTAGAGAAACCATATAATGCAAAAACAAGTGCCTCAATTTTTGGTACAACATCTGCTGTCTTCACTTTCTTAACCTCTTCAATCAATAGTGAGACTAGTTCTCCATACACAGAACTCTCCAGACCAGCAAGTGGGAGTTGTATCAACTCTCTGGTTGAAACATGATTGTTCGTGTTTGTTAGACTGAATCTCCAATTAATCAGTTCAGAATTCAGGATACCTAACAGGACAGGTTGACGAGATTCGTTAGGATTCTCTTCATCAATAAGATAGTTACATGAATTTGCTAATACAACATCATGTGGAATTGATGTAAACTTCAACCTCCACCTCTGAGTTCTGTTCGACACTTGTTGACAGGCAATTCTTGGTTGAGAAATGTGTCCAGCCCTGGTTGAAGCCCCGAGATTATTCTGCAGTTTCTTGATATCAACAAACTCACTGCCTGATCTGGAAGTCTCAATTATTGAGTATCGAGAGATGTTCGAACCTCTGATCAATCTAAAACTTGTGCGGCTTGATGTGATACAATCCCTATTCAAAGTAAGATCAAGCTCACCACGTCTAACTGTCAGCCAATTTAAAGATGAAATTGAGGGATGCCTATGGAGCTTGGACATGAGCCGCCAGCCAATATCATTCACCTGAGGAATAGCGAGAGTGGGTCCAACAGTCTTCTCAATCTGTTCAGCTGAAATCAGAATATGGCCTTGACTCTTTAGGTCATAAAGCTCATTTAGACCAAAACGAGCCTGAAAGGATCGCGTCCTCCCTCCTTTTTTGAATGTTAGCACACATACTGATTGAGTGACGCCATCAAACAGTCTGGAAGTTTCATGAAATTCATCCACTGTCAATATTTGGTTATCCTGAATGAGAGAAGTGCGTAGCTGGTAGGAGGAAAGGTCACCAAGAATAGTCGATGGTACAATGAAACCAATCACTGCTCCCTGACGGGCTAGATGGAGGGCTCGTTCAACAAAGAGACGATGAGTATCTATAGTGTACCTATTTCCTAATTGGAATTCACCTGAGTTTCGGAAATATTGTACATCCTCATTCAATCGCTCTTTATACCTTGAGAAGTTCTCCAAGTGAATTTCACGGTTTCCTGTGAGAAGGCGCTCTCTCAGGAACTCAGCCAGATTTGGTTTCAGACGTTCATAGGGGGGATTCATCACAATGAAGTCAAACCCACCCTCGGCTTTGACCTCCTTGAACTCGCTTCCCCACTCAAAGGGCAGACGAGAGTCTGTATCTGAAAAGAAATGGGAATGATTCGATGTCCCATTCATTCCCCTTAGAGAAATCAATGAGTTGCCTCTTTTAAGGGATAGACCCAAAGATGTATCACCAAGATCACTTGAATCCGTTTGAGAAAGCAGGCGGAGTGAAATATCAGCGACTTCAAGGGCGCCAGCATCGATGTCAACTCCATACAGGTTATGGCGGATTGTCCGTCCATAGTCTAATACACCAGCTTTTCTAAGGGTAGAACGACTTGTTCCACTCTCAAGAGCATTTCGAATTGCAGTCTTGACAGAACGATTGTAAGCATGAAAGGCGGACAATAAGAATACACCAGTGCCGCACGCAGGATCTAGAGCCTTCATTGACAGAATTTCAGTAATTGCCGAGAGACCCTTGGACGACGCCCTTGAGGCTAGTTTCTCCAGCGTTTGAGTGATTGTAAGAGAAACTATGTAGTCTGCAACTTCCATTGGTGTGTAGAAAGCACCTATTGGTTTTCGTGAGGTGCTCCTGTTCTGTGCAAGTGGAAGTGAGTAACAAGCATAGGCATGAATCAATCCGAGGAGCGCCGAAGTGTCATCAGAACTCAGTTCCATGGGAAATGAGTACTGGAATGAATCTAAAGCCTCAGTAGAGATCTCTGATACCCTATGTCGTGAAATGCCCATCCTCTCAGCCTCGTATGATAGGGATGTAAATGAGTAAGGTGTATCAAGCTGTCTGGTAGACAATACATATGTGAGTCCAGCAAGTCTCGCGGCTTCCGATATTTCCAATGAATGACATGATTTCTGGGATGTAGTACTTGAGAGGGTTTCATAGAGACCACTTAGAATTGACATTGCAGTCTCATTCAGTCCTGTTCTCATTACTACATCCTCAAATCACAGTTAAGGAAGTGTCACAAAGATGTTTTGCTTGCTTGACTTTTTTTATTAGAATCACTTTCAGAGACCGTATATTTTAGGTGGTGATGGTATCATAATTGGTATGGTGACCGAGAGAGAGATTTCAGAGCTAGAGCTGCTCGCATCCCATTGTTGGCCAGCAAGGGAGATTGTAAACTATAAGGGATGGATCATTCAATGGAATGATGGTGTCACATGGAGAGCTAACAGTGTTCTGCCACATGAGTGGAAGAGTAACGTACATGTTGAGGATGTGATAGACTATGTTATTGAACTGTATAGAGAAAAAGACACCCCTGCAACGTTTAAGATAACGCCAGCAAGTCAACCTCAGGGTCTTGACGATGTGTTGATTGAGAGGGGATTTGAACAGAGAATGATCACTCATGTGCAGACAGTCCAAATTGGAGATATATCATGTCTGGATCCTCATCATCCTGTTGATCTATTCAAGGTCAGCGATGAATCTCTTGATATCCTTATGCACAGGTCTGAACGGGATAAAAGAGCCATTGAGGTGCGAAGAGAGATTATCCATCGGATTAGGGGAGAAAAGAACATAGCAAGAGTGCTGATGCATGGCAATATCGCAGGAGTTGGATTGGGAGTGGTCGAGAGGGACTGGCTAGGGTTGTTTTCGATTAGGACTATGCCTGAGTTTCAGCGAAGAGGAGTTGCTTGGTCTTTGAACTGTGCACTGGCAATGTGGGGGGAAGATCATGGTGCCAAACAGGTCTTTCTTCAAGTTGAGGCGGATAATCGACCAGCTCTGAAACTCTACGAGTCAATAGGTTTCAAGACACTTTACACCTACTGGTACAGGATATATGAAGACTGAAATTAAAATTTGAATTCTCGCGTTAGCAACTGCCTTTTTATTGACAACAGTGATACCAGTTTCAATCTCACTGAGCAAGAATGAGAGAGGTATCAGATACATGTTGGATAGACTACAGGAATGTGTTCGTATTGGCGAAGACCTTGGTGCGGATTTTGTTGAGGCGAGGTATGACGATCTGACATTGAGGGCTTTACAGCGTATCAATGATATTTGGCAAGATATTCAGGTTAAATCACGGATGGGGTTTGCAATCACAGCTTACGTGGATGGCGTGTCAGGCTTTTCGTTTACTCCAAGCGAGGAAAGGAATGACCTTCGAATAGCTGTAGAGAAAGCCTACAAAATGGCAAAAGCCTCTTCTCGTGCAGCGAAATTAAAGCTGCCATTTGATCGAGGTTCTACAGTAAAGAGTAAGAAATCAGACACTCCGAAAGTGAGAGTCCATCCTCGAAACAAAGAACTTGATTACAAAATTGATATGGTGAATCGCTCTGTTGAATCTGCTCGAGAATTTGGAGAGAACATTAGAAGTGTACGTGCACTCTGGGGCGAACTATATGGTCCAAAGATGCTAGCCAATAGCGATGGCTCAGAAATCAATTGGGAGTTTCTTGTTTGCGATCTCGTGACTCTTGTTACATCAAAGACTGATTCAGGCGCTATGGTTGAAGGAGCGGAACGCCGTGGAGGAACATTCGGTCTAGAGGAGTTTGAGAGAGAAGAATGTGCACCAGAGAAGCTAGGGGAATTAGCTGGATCTCGAGCAAAGGAACAACTGAAGGCCAAGGCATGTCCAGCTGGTAAATTCCGTGCACTCATCCAAGAGGACTTAGTTGGTGTTCTTGCACATGAGTCATTCGGGCATTTGAGTGAGGCGGATTTTGTGGTTACTGGAGGTTCTCCCTTATCTGGGAAAATCGGAAAGCGCTTGGGAACTGAACACGCTACAATTATTGATGGAGGAGTTCCTGATATCAAGAAATTTGGAGGCCTCTGGCTTCCGTATGATGATCAAGGAATTGCCTCGAGTCAGACCACCATACTAAACAAAGGAGTTCTCGAAAATTACCTCCATAACCGAGGAACAGCAAAGAAGTTTGAACAACGAACCACTGCAAATGCACGCGCAGTTAGCTTTGTCTTTCCACCTATTCCAAGAATGACAAATACCTATTTCCAACCAGGAAACCTAGACGAAGAGGAAGCGTTCGACCAGCTGGGTACTGGAATACATGCCATTCAGACTTCAGGAGGACAAGTTGAGGGTGATGGTAGTTTTGTGTTCTTAGCAATTCGTGGTTATTGGGTTGAGAAGGGAGAGATTCAATATCCTATCCGAGAAGTTGCTCTGTCTGGCAATATATTGGACCTCCTCTCAAAAGTTGAGGGTGGAACAAAAGACTTGAAGATAAGGTCAGGGTATTTTGGAGGTTGCGGGAAAGGTGGACAATCCCCATTACCGGTAGGCTTGGGAGGACCACAACTACTCATCAGCGAGGTCAGATTCGGGGGAGAGGCCTGAACAAAGGAGTGATCATGAATGGAATTCGATAATCTGAAAGATGAACTGCTCTCGGCAACTGATACTGGTCTCAAATATGCAGCATCCCTGGATAGATCTGCAGAGTTTGAAATCTTCGTGTTCTACGAGAACAAGATGTTAGCAAATATTGACCAAGGGATAGTGACAGCTAAAGATGGTGCCAATGCTGGAACAGCAGTGCGAGCAGCTAAGGACAAGCGTGTCGGTTTTGCTGTGGCAACTGGCGTTTCTGCGGAGAGAATAAAACTTGCCGCAAGGGAAGCACTATCTATAGTCAGTAGCGTTAACGTACAAGACAATAGATTCGAGGGATTCTCTGATCCACAAGGCAGAGGAAAAGAGGGAGCCTTCCCCAAAGAGATCCTATCTATTGAAACGGACGACCTCATAAAATCCTGTGAACAACAAATCGATGAGGCACGAGTTGTCGATCCCCGAGTGAATGTCGTCATTGCAGAAGCGGAGGTTTCTTGGAGAGGTTACGCTGTTGGCAACACACGAGGGATATTGGAGGCAACGCAGAGCGGTGACAGCCGCTGTGAAACAGATGTATTGGTCCTTGAGAACGAAGAACGTAGAGGCTCATCCCACCATATTGTTTCTAGAGAACGTGTGGTCGACCCTGAGGGTATAGGAAGAACTACTGCTGAAAGAGCTATCAATCTTCTAGGTGCCAAGAAACTAGATATAACAAAGAAGATGACCACAATCTGGACACCTTTACCTGCTGGACTCTTTATTCTTTCAAGTCTTGGAGAATCAAGCGTGGGAAGCGCAGTTGTAGATGGAGTTTCTCCGCTCTGTGATAAAATCGGGGATACGATTGCATCGAAAAGATTCACTCTGACAGATAAGGGTCAGGATGCTCGAGGTCTCAAAACCGAAGCGATTGATGCTGAAGGACTTCCTCAAAAAGATAACACCATTGTTGAGAAAGGAATCTTGAAGAACTATCTCTTCGATAACTACTATGGCAAGGCATATGGACTTGAATCAACAGGTAGCTGTGTTCGCGGCGTGGACATCTTTGGTGTGCCAGCACCCTATGAATCAAAGCCAACTGTTTCGTTCAAATGGTTAGAGGTAACTCCAGGTAAGAAGTCTGAGGAAGAGATTATCGCATCCATAGATGGAAAAGCCATTCTCATCAGAGATTTTCCACTAGGCATTGCTCACTCAAGTGTATCAACGGGTGAATTCTCATGTGTTGCTGGATCTTCATATCTTGTCAAGAATGGAGAAATAAAGGGCTCAGTTGAGCCTGTTTCAATTGCAGGCAACTTCTATGAGGGTTATATGAATCTCCGAGAGATTGGGAACAATAATCAATTCCTGCGATATGGAATTAATGTCCCAACTCTTGTCTTCGACGACTTTTCTGTAGTTGGTTGAAAAAAGTCTGGAGACTCGAAAGAGCAGCTCCAGGCTCTCCTTTTTTTCCGTAGCGCTAAACCTATTCCTAATATAGTAGGATAACGACTGATTGTCGATTACCATGAGATGGCGATTCGTACTGGTCACATCACTACTTGTGTGCGCGTTAACTCTTACAATCCCATCGGTTGTTTCAACATTGGACCTTCCTGATACATCTGATGTCAAAGTGTTGATTCTGATCACTGATGGATTTGGGTGGAATTACTTCGATGTAGTAGAGCACTTTAAGGCGTGGGGAGTCAATGTATCGACTGTCGCATATGCACTTGATTACAATGTAAGCTCCTGTATACACAGACCAGAGAACTTCACGATTGCTGATTATCTCCACTCAGAGATGACTCCAGAAATGATCTCCGAGTATGATTGTCTCTTCATAACCTCAGGTGGTCATTGGGCAACCATGGTGGGTAGTCAGACTGTCTTGGCATTCATTTCAGATGCATTCGAGTTAGGACTCACCATCGCATCAATCTGTACAGGTACCGTGGTTGTCGCAGAATCAAATGGTATTGTGAACGGAAGCAAGGTAATCTCATTCTGGCTTAGTAGCCCACAAATGGTTCTTGCTGGAGCAACACCAGTCTGGGGTGTTGATTCAGTAGCAGATGGAGTTATAATTACTGGTGGAAGTGGGGGTGGAACTGGTGGAGAAGGTTGGTTAGAAGCCCCAACATCCGAGGTCTGTGCAGAAGTTGTCAG
The DNA here is from genome assembly GCA_016840685.1 of Candidatus Thorarchaeota archaeon. GTDB lineage: Archaea > Asgardarchaeota > Thorarchaeia > Thorarchaeales > Thorarchaeaceae > SMTZ1-45. The sequence goes on along the minus strand of JAEORX010000027.1, from coordinate 8,385 downwards.
AGAGGCACTTGGATTATCCAGAGTCACAGGAGCATCGCTCGTGCCTGCTAGAGGACCAATTGGCACCAATTTCAGCATAACTGCTATGGTCAGTAATCTCAATACTAGTCTGGGAGACATTCTATCAACTGATATCCATGAAGTGACTGCGCAAATCTATGGTTATGGAAACAGAACACTAATTGACACAATAGAACTAACCAACAACAACCACGTTGGAAATTACACAGGTCATTTCATTGCACTAGAAGAAGGAGAATATGTGGTGGATATCGAGGTTGAGGACACCAACTCCACTCTTGAGGTCGTAAAGGAAATCGAGATCTTTGAAGTTGGAGTAGAACCAACTAGACCAATTGACATTGTTCTGGTTTCCACTGTGCTAACCGGAGGAGTGATCATTATCCTTCTTGTTGTTGCATTAAAGAGAAAGAGGTGATTTTCTGGTCTACTCCGGAGGTTTCAGATAATACACCTCCCAAGGGCTTGGGTTTGTATATCCAAGCTTCAGTGCTAGGTGAATAGAAGCCTCGTTAGCAGCATCCCAGTGAGGCGTGATACCCTCCTCCAGAGCGTGGATAATGAGAGCAGCGGAGGCGACCGTCGCTAAACCTTTTCTTCGATGCTCCGCAACTGGTGTATCGACCTGTATCTCGAACTCGTTAGTGAAGGGCGTGAATGTTGAAGCCATGCTGACCACTTCGCCCTGATGCTTTACGCAATAAGCGATTCCCTGATTGTAAAAATCCTCAGAAGAACCAAAGAAGGTTGGTATATGCATGGCTTCTCGCTTGTCCAATCGCCTTATTGTTTCAAGATCCATTCTCTCAAGCATATAGGTTGATGGTACCTCATCGCGAAGCTGCCTCAGATGATTCAGGTCCAATGAGTCTGGTGAGAATAGCGTTCTCTGTTGAACGCCTATTCGTTCACCCCAGAGATCCTTGATTATCTTACTCCATTCTTCATCTGGACCAAAGACAAGCTGAAGGGGCTCAATCATTCGTATTAGCTCCACTGCATCAGGGCTACTACTATCTCCTGCAAGTGCGTTTATCACTACAAGCTGGAGTCTTGCTACTGTAGGTGTTTCTAGAGAATTAGCCCACAACCGACCTCGCCCATGATCAAGAGCGGGAAACATGATTGCGCGACCATGTTTGTGCGTGTCGAAGAGTGACCGTACCTTGCTTCGATCGTCTTCATACCATTCTATTATCATATTCACCTATCCAATTGCATGCAAGTGCGATATCAATGAGTTGGATAACGCACCAGAATTGTTTGTTACAATGGCAGTCAAAAGATTTAAAGAAAAGCTAAACAATCATGATTGACTCATTTAGCAATGAGGTGGTTAGTAGTGGGAACTGAGAAAGAAATTCCATCAATATTGAAATACATATTCCTGCTTCACTTCCTAGTCGCATGGTTCTTTGGAATCTGGCTCTTTGCATTACCAGACTCGTTTAACACATTCGTTGGTCATACTGTACCTGCAGATCCAATCAACATAGCATATGGAGCCCTTCTCATAGGTATTGGACTGACCTCGATTTTAGCTTTCAGAGCAGGAGATTGGAAGAGTGTAAAGATTCTTGTTGAAATGGAATTTGTTTACACTCCAGTAGCAATAATTGGTGGAATCATCACACTGCTCGCGGGGAGCTACCCAGCTTGGTTTCTTTATTTCTATATGATAATAATGGCAATGTTCTTCATCCTGTTCTTTATTCCATATTATCAACTAAGGAAATCCTAACTAGAGCCAATCTAAACTTGGTAAGATAGCCCCTTTGAGCGGACTATTCAGTTGATATTAGGTGTTTCTTAGTTCCCTGCAGATTGATTAGAAGTCTGGACATCTACCAACCAATACATAGGTAGACATCCTAAAACCTATACTTCCTCACCTTCTGTTCAGTAAGGCGTAGAGTGAGGAGGAGAAAGTCCGAACCGTAGGTTCTCAGAATTTGACCTATCTCAGCCAATAAGCCAGGCAGCTCGATGCGGACATACTCAAAAAGCTCCTCTTCTGATTCATTGAGAGCTGCCATCATGTTCGCAACATGAGCATGAACCGCGCCTTTGCTTATTCGACCTGCGGTTTTAAGCATCCAATTCTCAAGCACACGTTGTATCTCTTTACCCACAGTGTCAGAATCCTCAATGACCTCGGTTGTGACCTTTGAACGTATCTTCTTCCCAAACTTGGGTTTCGTCTTCAGACTTCCCAATGCAAGACGCATCTCATCGAGTGGTACTTGAGGGTGCAACTCTTTTCCTATATCTTTTCCAACAAGCAGACGACGATATGCACGTTTTCCATGGAGTTTCAGGGACTCAACATACCCCTTAGCCTCCATCTCTCGAAGGTGTTTCCTGAAAGCTTCCTCAGCCATCAATGACTTTGCTGCAGAAAAATGGAGATATCTCTGATATAGTGTATCCTCCATCTCTACTACAGCCCATCCAAACGAGCGCATGATGTCAAGCTCAAGCGAGGTTGGGCCGTCAGTCTCGCCTCTCCTCTCGGGCAATGTGATACCCCTGTATTATGGAGCAATTATCAATAGGTCTTCTAATAAATGTTCTAATAATTCTCCCTTCCAATAACACAAACCAGAAGTAGTCTTACTACGTCTATCAGTTCAACAATGGAGCTCAGCAAAGAAACTATCTACGAGCTGCTCGCGAATGATGAGTCCAAAGGTCTAGCATCGACCATTGACAAGGTCCTGACCACCAACGTCCATTCCAAAGAAGACTGGATAGAACTGGTTGGCTTTCTTCAGCGAGCTTGCCAAGACACCTATCAGAAACATTGGTTGAAGACACATCACATGGTTCTCTCAATCTTCGGAGTGTCTGAGCTTCTTGGCATAGACAGTCCATTATTCGATGAGCTTCGTTCACTTGATGTTCCCAAGGATATGACTCATGCATCGAACTCCCTCTTCGAACTTTTGATAGATGTAGCCAAGACTCAATTCAATAGTGGTGGTTCTACACTGTTCTTTGACGTTGATAGAATCTCCTCTACTAGATCCGCAGTCATTACATCGGACCTAATCCAAGCTAGATACCGAGAGACCATCTTTGTCATCCAAGAAATAGATGATGCACTTCCTTCTTTGACAAAGGAATGGGTGGATGCGTCTAGACTCTGGAGAACTGGGAATGGTTTCAGGTTACTTAGGGCAAAATATCTGGGAATTCCTATTCATATCAAAGACTACAAGGAAATCAGAGCAGTCCTATTGAATGAGATGAAGGTCAAGCCAGACGAGGTGGAGAAGGAGAGCAATAGACTGCGAAAGGAAGGATATTCGGACTATTTGAATCTCTCTAAATCCTTGGATGAATTTGTTACAGGTCTAATTGCCTCCAGTGGCATCCGAGGGTCCTTTGATCCCTACTATAGGACATGGATTGACCATGAGGGACTAGATGAGTTCTAAAAAAATCTCAATCTATCAGTTCTCGTTTATTATCTTAATTTACAGGAGAAACACTGCTAAAATCCCTGTCAGGAAAACACCATCCCAGGTTCCAGCACCACCGATTGATGCCTTTCCTGTTCTTAACATTGATAGTTTGTTGAGATTCAACAGGTCTGCACCTATTAAGGTTCCAAGTGTACCACAAACATAAGCAATCGCATAGGCATTGTAAGGACCAGGAGCGATTGCGATAATTGCAATTGTCATGAAGACCGCAGCCAGTGCAGGGAGAAATCCAGGAGTGAGGATACCAACACTAGGTTCGATTCGCGCGACCCTATGCACAATAATCGCAACAATTGCAGTTGCCACTAGAAACTGTACCACTGCAGTCAGATTCATGAGAATGAGGTACCCACTCACAAAAATGGGGATGATTGCACCACCAAGATTGATGCTTATCTCGGTTTCGCCGGGACACTCAGGTTGAAAGACTTGATAGCTCACCCCCCAGTAGGGAAAGTGTGAGTCCTCTATGCATGGAGCGGAGTCAGACTTGATAGTATAAAGGGGAATATTGACCACACTACCAAGGAGTGACCCAGGAATTATGAGAATTGCCAACCACATAGGAATACCGAGCTGAATAAATGCCATACCAGCAGCCTGAAGGAAGAATAACGTAAGGATTGCAAAAGCAAGAACAGTGAAAGCAGAAAAGCTACCCTTTCCATGTTGAAGTCGCACTTGACTCATTTCCACACCAAGATTCTCTCTTCATCTTTTTCCTTTTTAGAATTCACATATGTCGAATTTTAGCGTGGAACCAAATAATCCAAGTCCTATCAAGAATGGAGCCATTGTTTCTGGCAATCTTAATAGTATGGACTTTGATTCTAATGCAAAAAATCATGACTTAGGGGCAGCAATCTAGTCAGATTGGTCAGCAAGACCTCTATTGTCAACTTATCAACCGGAAGTAATCTTTACAGAATCGATTAGGATTGAAGGCGATAATACAGAACCCCTACTTTCTACATCAGATCCTATCATAGTTGCTCGCTTTAGCAAGTCCTGCATAGTAATTCCAAAGAGTGTGCTCTTTAGTGCATGTTTTACCTCACCCTTCTTGATAAGAAAGCCCTCCATTATCATTGCACTGAGTTCACCAGTCACCATATTTGGTCTATCAAATGTATCTACGCAAAGCACGCCCTCAGTCATCTCAGAAATCATATCATCAAGCGTAGTTGTCCCTGGTCGGACAATCAGATTAGAGGCTTTAATCCTGGGAATAACTCTATAGGAACTACGAAATGCATTACTAGTGTTTTTCACGCCAGTCTTCGAACTACTATATGAGTCATGAAGATAGTTCCTAAGAACACCGGAGACTATTAGCGGTGTGTTCTGTGAAGGGGTTCCTTCTGCATCAAAAGGTCGTGAACCTATGGCGCCAGGCAATAGTGCATTATCGACTATTTCTAATTCAGTGGATGCTATCTCTGAACCAATGGAATCGACCAAATATGATTCGCCATCTTGAACTTGTCTTGCGTCAAGGGCTTCTGCAAATCCGAATCCAAGAACAGCTCTCAATGCAGATGGAGTTAGAATTAATGGCATGTCGCCACTGGCAATGGATTTGGCACCACGTAGGCGAAGTGCTTTTTGAGCTGATGACATGCCAATTTTTTCAGGATCGATTTCTCTTAGTGTACGAGTGTTCTGATAATCACCACTGGAGCATCTATCTTCACCACTTCCTATTGCGGAGTATACTGTTAATTCAGCCTGCGTTTCTAAGCTGGCTTCATTGATTCCAAGAGAATTGACAACTACACGAGTAATTGATTTTGATGTAAAATCTCCCTCAACCATGTTGCGTAATTCTCCAGATACTTCATATGATGCTTGAACACCTCGAGTCATCATATCAACAGCTTCTTCACAAGATAATTGAGCCAGAGATTTGTCAAAAATTCCTATCACGGTTGGGTATGCTGAATCACTACTTGCAAGTGATGAAAAATCAGGATCTGGAACTGATGCATTTGCTGCTTTTATGGAGTCTTGAACAGCTTGATCGAGATTCCCCTGCAATAGTGAGGTTATATACGAAACTCCGATTTGCTTTCCAACAATGGTTCTTATTCCACAACCAACATCTAATTTCTCAGAAGCCAATTTAATGTGACCCTTTTCCATTTTCACCTCAAGGATTCGACTTGATTCAAGATACACCTCAGATTGTGTGGCACCAAGCTTCTCAGCTTGTTGGATTATGTGAGAACCTAAATCTAGCAGATCATTCTTCATACTACACACCTCCGACAGGAACGTTCCTTATTCTAATGTGCGGTCCTCCAGACATCACCCATACCATTTGCCCTTGAGTACCACAACTGCCAGCATCATAGAAGAAGTCATTACATATGGCATCCACTTTGGGTAGAATCTCAAGAATTATTCCTGCAATTGATGCATCACGTACAACAGTGGTACGTTCACCATTCTCAATCAACTGTCCATGCGTTGCCTTAAACATGAATTGACCTTTGGTGGAGTCGGTGTATCCATAGTCCACATTACACATGATGACTCCCTCCTTTGTGTCTTGAATGAGCTCTTCAAGATCCCAATCGCCCGGTTCCATGAATGTATTGCTCATTCTTGGTATTGGAGGATACATGAATGACGTGGCTCTGGCAGCTCCATTTGCATCCATATTGAGTCTGGATGCAGTATCAAGTGTATGGAGGAACTCGGATAATATACCATATTTGACCATCACTCTCTTCTTTGCACAAGTTCCTTCCCAGTCATAAACAAAGGATCCAAGATGTCCATTGAGGGTTGGATCATCAGACAGGTTGATGTGTTCTGGACCGACTGATGTGGACATCTTATTCTGAAGAACAGAGGAACCACCCGTTAGAGAATCACCCTCGCAGGCATGTCCGAATGCTTCATGAATCATCGCACCATTAAGAACAGGATCTGCGATGATATCATAGACTCCACCCTTTACCGCCTTGGATGAAAGTAGACTCAATGCAACTCTGGAGGGTTCCTCTGCCATCCATTGAATTCTGTCGTCCCCAATATCGCCCAATCCTCCTGAGAATCCAATCGCTGCATGAGCTTGCTGTGTACTTTGAATGTCCTTTGCTGTAGAAAAAGAGATGAAAACCATTCTACCAGAATCCTCTCTCACATTCGTTCCAAGAGAATTGGCTATGTACAATTCAGTATAGATATCTCGATAGACCACCCTAGAATTGTTTATTCTCTCGTCAAATTGGGAGATGTGCTTACTAATCTGTTTTACAAGATCAATCTTGAATTCGATGGGAGTAGTGCTTACAGGAGTTTTGGCTTTGTACTTTATCGTGTCTTTAAACGTTGGAACATCTATGTCAAATCTCTCAGCGATCCATGGTTGTGTAGCTAATGCCATTTTTGTGATAGATTTTGCAGCCTGTTTAATTCCAGCACTTGTGAGGTCGCTTGTGTGCCCAAATGCCCAGGACCCATTGACAAACGCTCGAATACCCGCACCTATTTCTGTAGCAATTGTTGTAGTTCTAGTTATCTGATTTACAACATCAAGACTTGTCTTTCTTGTGTTTTCGATGCGGATGTCTACAAAAGTGGCTCCAGCATTCAATCCAGTTTCAATAGCAATTGCAGCGAGGTCCTCCAATTCTATCCCTCCAATTCTGTACCAAAAAGAATCTGGCGAATCTTTCGCCATATCTCAATATACTCTTCATTTCCCATGGCGTAAGCGTCTAAAAGCCAGTGATACATTGATACAACTTCAGGATCAGTCACATCATCTCTTACCAAGCCAGCAATCATACCTCTCCATGAATCCTTGAGGAGTTCACTTTTTGTCAGAAGTTTAACAACCTCTTTCCTATCTTTTGAATCGAGTGTGATGTTAAACACTTCAAGTGTACTATCCATCCGTTTACCCTCCCTATCAAGGAGGAAACCCTCATCGAAATTTGGAGTAGCCATCGTGACTACGACATATTTTGAAGACCGGCGGTAGTAATCAATCGCCCTCTTACCTATCCATAGTGTACCATACTTGTGGACAAAGCCAAGCTCCTCTAGTTTACGAATGTGGTGATTGACTTGATTCCGAGTGACAACTTTTAAGTCGTTATGGCGCTTTGACAACTCCACAATCTCGCTAATGGACAAAGCATACCGGGTAGTTGGAGTCTCCTTAGTTGATTTGATTCCCGTTGTTTCATCAACTGAAACCTCAACAACAATATCAGGTATACCCCTTCCCAGAATCTGCGAGATTGATAGCCTTGGTTCCTGCTCAAACTCAGATGCCAACTCAATATCAGTAATGAATATTGCACCGCGTTGTGGCTTTTTTCCTTGTACGGTCAACTCAATCCCTGATATCGCTACGGGTAAGTCAGCGTTCATCCAATCACCATCAATTATTGTTTGTGATTACAAACAATTTCGTATTATTTGTTTGTTGTTAGAAACAAATAAATGTACTGAATTGCGTATTGTATCTGGATAGACCAAAATCAAAAGCGAATTAGAAGATTGCATGGAAAAATGAAATTATAATAGACTCCTCGAGCTCCAAAATTATGAGAATCCTAACACTGAGTGATTTTGAATCAGCTGCCCATCTTGTCACTAAATATCAGGAGGGGATCTCATTTCCTGCACCCTTCCAGGATATGATAAGAGAGGCAATGGAGGCAGGAAAGGTCAAGGTATGCTTGACTGAATCCAGCGAATCAATACCAAATGGATTTGGAGTCATAGGTCAAGTCAGCGGTAAGATACATGCGATTTGGATAGACAACACAAATGAAGACTTAGATCAAGACTCTATCAATATGCTCGAGAACAAGATCCTTGATTGGTGCTTTGAAGAAATAAAGACGCCCCCTGA
>JAEORX010000190.1 GCA_016840685.1 Candidatus Thorarchaeota archaeon | reverse complement strand
AGCGGATCTTTTTAATTATGCAAAATCAATCAAAATTGACCTTGAAAGTAAGCTTACACTGCAATACTTGAATCCACCAAGCTATGGAAGTGATCATTGGTTCTTTGAATTAGCAGGGGTCCCTACAATATATGGAGTTTCATATCGGAGCCCCTTATATCATACTCAGAAGGATGACCCTGACCATCTTGACTTCCAATCTGTTCATTTCTATGCTGAGTTCATGAAGGAAGCTCTATCCTTCTTAGCCTATTCAGAGCTTCTGCCATTCGATATTTTTCTTCCGCTAAAACGGTTCGAAAAAATCATCTTGAGATACAGCAAGCTAGATTCAAATCCCTTCAATTTCAAAGAACACCTCTCGAAAGTGAAGGAACTTCTTAAACAAGAAGCTCGTGTTCGAAAGTTTCTATCATCTAGTAAGGTCAGTAAAATCAGTTGCAATGTCAATGATTTCTTGCTGACGACAGCCAATACATTCAACCGGACTATTGGTTGGACAACCCGTCCAATGGAAACCTACAACAGCGACTACCTCTATCAGTTTGAATTGATTGAAGATTACATACACCTAGTAGAGTCAATCAGGAGTCTAAGTAAAATCCCCATCGCAGCATTTGATCTCGAGAATGCAGCAAGAATCGAAAAGCAATCTGACAATCCATACAACTGGATACGTGTTCATGAACCTCTGGCAAGACTTGAGAATGAACGAAGACGAATTCGAAAAGAGATTGAAAAGATACTGGAGAAGTTCTTGAGTGATATGGACAATATAGCTGAAGGAATTCGCAATTTAATCAAGGTCTAATTAGATACAATGCAACTGAAAATGAATGTTCATTGATGTTCATTGGTGTTGGGATTCTTATTATTGTTGTTCATTCCTCTAGCCAATAAAGCTGAAAGTAAGTACGAATCTATATGGACATCAAATTAGGTCTGGAAAATCAAGGAGAGATCTACTAATGGTTGATACAGATGAAATAATCAAGAAAGAATCAAAGTACATGGTTCCTGCATATGCACGCAAACCCATAGTCATCTATGAGGGCAAAGATACACTTGTAAGAGATCTTGATGGAACAGAGTATATTGATTGTATAAGTGGAATCTCAGTTGTAAATGCAGGTCATTGCCCAGAGCGACTCGTCAAAGCTGGGGTAGAACAGCTCTCAAAGTTGATTCATTGCTCGGGGCTTTATCATAATGTCCCACAGACGCTATTAGCTGAAAAAATCGCAAACCTCACTCCGAGCAATATTACAAAGTCATTCTTCTGTAACAGTGGTGCTGAAGCGGTCGAGGGTGCAATCAAGATTTCCAAGAAATATTCTGTCACTAGGGGACGGACAGGTGCAAGTGTAATCGCACTTGAAGGATCGTTCCATGGGCGGCTTGGTTTGTCTCTATCCCTAACTGGTCAATCTAAATACAAAAACGGATTCGGGACTTTCGCTAACTTTCCAGGTGTTGTTCATGCTCCAATGCCATACTGCTTTAGATGTCCACTTGTCTACCCTGAATGTGGAATTGAGTGTGCAAGAAGGGTCGAAGATATTGTCAAATACCATACAAGCGGAGACGTAGCTTCAATGATTGTAGAACCAGTACTAGGGGAAGGAGGTATAGTTGTACCACCTAAGGAGTACCACGAGTTGGTCCCAAAAATATGCAAGGACAACGATATTGTGTATATTGCAGATGAGGTTCAGACAGGGTTTGGCAGGACAGGAAAGATGTTTGCCATTGAGCATTGGGATATCAAACCAGACATCATTACAATGGCAAAAGGATTAGGTGCGGGAATGCCAATAGGAGGGTATGTGACTACAGATGAGATTGCTGCTTCACTAGAGTCAGGGGACCACTTCTCTACTTTCGGAGGGAATCCTGTCTCTTGTGCTGTAGCATCAGAGAACATCGATTACCTGCAAGAGGAAGGGTTGATTGCTAATGCTGGAACGATTGGGAAAAATATGAGAGATAGATTTTCCGAGCTAGCAGACAAATTCAGTCTGATTGGGGAGGTCAGAGGCAAGGGGCTCATGATTGGTGTCGAACTTGTAAAGGATGAGAAAACCAAGACGGCCGCTAAGGATGAAGTGACTGAAATTGCCAAGCATATGATGAAGAAGGGAATCCTTGTTGGAACAGGAGGCGTTCTAGGAAATGTCTTCAGAATCCAACCTCCGTTATGTATCACATCAGAGCAGGCTGAGAAAGTATTGGATGAGTTTGAGAAGGAAGTAAAGAAGTATTGACTGCGTTAGACCATGAAAACCATTCTTTGGGAACAATTTCAATGGATGAGGTTCGTGAAACAATAAAGAACCTATCTTCCATTGAAGACAAGATAGCTGGAACTGAAGCTGTGAAAGACGCTTTCAAGTATGTGAAGAAACGGCTATCAGATATTGGACTGTCTAATATAAAGGATGAAAAGTTCGATGTACATCATTGGAAGCCTGTTTCCTGTGTATTAAGGGTGAGAAATCCTATAGAGAAAGAGATCAACGCTGTTGCATTCCCATACAGTCTATCTGCCAAGGTGGAGGGACCTCTAGTCCACATTCACAATACAACTCCCGAGGTTCATGGTAGAAACAGCGGAATGATTGGAATAACAACATGGGGACCCGATTTATATCTTGGTCCCATGAGGGCATACTTCAATGCTCTCGATCAAGATGTTAAAGCGATAATTGTTTCTTCACCCGCTGAAGGAAATCTCAACAAGATAGTTGTTGTTTCAGCTGGGGGACTCCTCAAGATTCCAGTCATCAATGTTACAAAGGAACAGGGGGATTACCTGCTGGGTCTTCATCAAAAAAGTACAGTATCCGTTGAGATTGAGCTTGATGTGGAATACTCAGAGAATGAAAAATCTCAAAATCTAATCACATCAATCCAGAGCACGAATGGGTCCAAAGAGGAAATAGTTGTGGGAGCTCATTTGGATGCATGGTTTAAAGGAGCAGCTGAAAGTTCTGCTCCAACAGCTATCGTTATCGAGTTGGCAAGAAATCTGCAAGAACATGTGAAGAAAGGTGGAGAACTAAAGCGAAACGTACGAATCATATTCTTTGGAGCTCAAGAAAGTGGTTCAAAGGATTTCTACTACTGGTGTAATGGATCAAAAGCTTATGTCAATAAGCATCGTAACAGCTTGGATAATATTGTAGCGATGATAGCATTAGATTCAATTGGCTATCCAGCACCTACACAAAATTTCATTGGAGCAACCTCAGAACTTACTGAATTCGTCATGACACATAATCTCAAATTTGATGGTCCGAACATAGAATATTTCGAGCCTCCAGGTTATGGAAGTGACCACTGGTTTTTTGAAATTGCAGGTGTGCCATCGATTTTCTGTGTTGCTTTTGAAAGTAAGTTCTATCATACACAAAATGATGACCTTGATCATTTAGACTATAAAGCCATAAGATATTACGCAGAGTTCTTGAAGGAAACTGTCTTCCAACTCGCCAACTCGGAGATTGTGCCATTTAACCTGTTTCGGCCTCTGGAAACGTTCCAAAATGTTCTTTCCTATCATTCTCGATGGAAGGACAGCCCCTTTGATCTATCTCAGCTATTATCCAAGGTCAATAGGATTATGAATCAAAGAAGACAGTTTGATAGAGCATTGAAGAGAATTAAGGATAGAGGAGTAATAGAGGAAATCGATGAAGCTAATAGAATCCTAGTGGCAGCAAGTCGAAAAATGAACAAGACAATCGGTTGGCTCTGGAGAGTAAGCCCTCCGGACGATGTGAATTATCTGGCTCGTTTTGAGATGATAGAAGACTACATCGACATCAATACATCAATTCGAGCATTGCGTAGTTTACCAGTTTCTAATGTAGGACCACATTCAGCGGCAAAGCTGGCAACGCAAGAGGAGAACCCCTATAATTGGATCAATGTTCAGGAGCCTCTGTCTATGTTGGAGGAAGAAAGGTCGAGAATCTTCCGAGAAGTCGAGATTGAGATATCGAACTTAACCAATTTATTGGATGAGATTGCGGATGGAATGAATTCCATTATAAGAGTAATGTAAATTGTACGGATGGAGTTGAGAATGTGTCACGAAAGCTTGGAATCGCTGGTCTACAATTGAAGAAGGATGACGATCCTGCAGTCACACTTGATAATTTCGAGAGGACTACTCGGAACACCAAGGTCAAGTATCCCTGGGTGGATTTGATCTTCACTGGAGAGTTGTTGCTTCAGCCATATGGAGAAAAGGATTGGAAAGATAAAGCAATCAAGATACCGGGTGAGCTTACCAACCGATTATCCAAGCTTGCTGAGGATGTTGGATGTTGGCTAGTTCCGGGTTCTTTTCTTGAGGTTGATGGTTCAAAGATATACAACACAGCTATTATCTTCAATCCAGATGGAGAGATGGTTGCGAAGTATAGGAAGATATACCCATGGATGCCATTCGAAGATACAGCCAAAGGATCCGATTTTGTAGTCTTCGAGATTCCAGGAATCACAAAGGTTGGCATCGTGATTTGCTATGACCTCTGGTTCCCAGAGCTATTCCGTACTCTTGCATGGATGGGAGCGGAAGTGATTCTACAACCTTCAGCAACCTACACGCCTGATAGAGATGCTGAGTTGATACTTGTTCCCGCTCAAGCTATCATGCATCAGTGCTATGTGCTGAACTCTAATATAATCAGCAACAAGGGGGGAGGAAGGTCTATCTATGCGGATCCTGAGGGAAGAGTACTCCAGCAGGTTGGAACGCATGAGGAAATTATGACAGAAGTCATTGACTTAGACAAAGTAGCGTGGATTCGGCAGAACGGTTCATTTGGAATCACTCC
>JAEORX010000189.1 GCA_016840685.1 Candidatus Thorarchaeota archaeon | reverse complement strand
GATGGGAAATAAGAACATTACCTACAAATGAATAGTAACTTTAAGAGGTGGACAGAACACCTTAGTGCAGAGTGTGTGGATATGAGAGTTGACCTGCGATATGGAGAGGGGTCTCTTCCTCTCGAATTAAGTCACAGGTTCATCGTTGAACAAGTCATTCCACAGGTTGTAACTAAACATCCGAACCTACCCTCAGAGTTATTGAGAGTGATCGAATCTCCTACTGATTCACCACCATTCTCCCACAGAGTGTCCGAGGTAGACTCAGTTGTCATTGTTGTCAATCGAATTGAGCAGCATGAACTCGTAGAGGAGCTTCTTCACTCGCTTCTCAACAATGTTGAAACATTCTCATTCAATCCCGATAATGTCGCAATCATCTATCCTCTCTACCCAGAAGAGCGCACACCTCATGGCGAAGTCGATGACCTTCTAGGTAATCCAGAGTCTAGAGGACATCTCCTCCACCTTCACCAACCCAGCAAAAATGAATCTCTCAAATACGTAGGTGATACTCCCAGTAATTCAACACCAGTCCATGTCAATGAGTGTTATCTCTCTGCAGATATGAAGATTGGACTAGGCGAAGTCCGACCTGATGTTTTCTATGGTGCTACTGGTGGTCGTATGTCAGTGATTCCATCTGTTTCAGGACTACGCACTATTAATAGAAACACCAAACTCCGTGCTACTGGGGATATTGGGCATTTCAATCTCGATTCAATCTCCTGTGTTGACATGTTAGAGATTTCAAGATTGGCTGGACTGGACTTCATCATCAATTATGTTTCAGACTGGCAGGGAAATCTAGCTCATATAGTTGCAGGCGAACCATATTCTTCCTGGTTGTCTGGAGTTGATTATTCCAAGAGTTTAGCTAAGGCTGAATATACAAAACGCGCAGATATTGCTGTTGTAAGCGCTGGTGGGAGTCCGAATGACTCCACATTATATGATGCAATTGACTGTCTATCTGCAGCTTGTGAAGTTACTGAGTATGGGGGCTCAATTGTGCTTGTGGCTGAATGCGCCGAGAACCTGGGCCCCAAGGGCTTTCTCCGTGGAATGTCTGAGTTTTCATCTGAGGTCGAAGTTACGACTGCTGCTGAGTCTGACTTTGAGATTGGGATGGAAAAAGCCCGATTCTTCTGGAACGTACTTCATTCAAGAAATGTAGTGATCTGCAGTAGGCTTAGAGAGTCATTGGTTGAAGAGCGATTGCATTGCACTCCAGTGAAAGATCCTCAAGAAGGCATAGAAGTTGCTCAAAATATGCTTGCAGCAAGCAAGAAAGTCGCTATTCTAAATGATGGTCTAAGAACCAAACCCATACTGTCAATCAAATAGCACCTAGCTGTCAAAGAGTGCATCTGCTGCATCAATCGCGCCGCGTGCTTCTTCGGGACTGAACTTTGGAAGGTCACCAGTCTTTGCGATTTTAATTGTGACTAACGCTTTGTCTTCCCAAGGCTCCATCTCCCAGGACATATCAATTCCTGGTTGATTTGCGACAATTTGACCCAGTAGTTTCACCCAAGCTTCCTTCACATCATCAATCTTCAGGTACATGAACTCCAATAGAGGTGTTGTAATCTCTACGTGTAGGATGCGGTTGTCGATGATATTATAGCTAATGATGTCCCATGGCATCTCTAAACACAGCATCAGTCCCTTATGTCAGGTAGATAAGTGTTCTTTGCTTGAAGGAAGGTCAATCTTTTGAGGACTCCTCTGTGTCCTCATCATCTCCGATCTTCTCCTTAAGGTCCTTCACGAACTTGTCCAGCTCATCGTCCTCTTTCTTCTCCTCTTTTGCTTTTGCAAGAAGAAGCGACTCGACATCTTGAACAAATGCCTCCATTGGATCCTCTACTGGTGCGGGCTCTTCAACGACCTCCTCTGGAGCTTCAATCACTGCTTCCTCAGAGATCTCATCGAACTCAAGCTCTTCCTCTGTTGTCAATTGTTCATCAACAGCCATTGGAGGTATAATCATAGATTCTTCAGAACCATTCACAAGAGCCAGTCCCTGTCGTTGAAGAATGGTCTGAATTCCGATGGGTACGATGATTCCCTTGTCTTGGAGGGAGAGAAGTATATCAAGGATCTCTGCCTCAGACTTCTCGAGCATCTCAGCCAATGGTGAGAGGAGGTCCTTGAGGTAGAACTCGTTCCGCTCATCTCTGACTGCACTAATGTAGTCGAGAATCCTGGCATTGGTCTTTGAGACCTTCTGCGTAGGTCCAAATCTGTGGGGCAGGTGCCATGCATAGTTGAATGCAGAGTTTAGTGTTGAAACGACCCACTCAGGGTCAAAACAATCAACGAGGCCAGTCCAGCCATGAAGATCTTGGTCATACTGGTTCTCAAACAGCTCGACAAAGAACTGCAGCCTTTCTCTGAGGAGCGGTGTCATCTCACCTTCAAGGATGAGTATGCCAATGATGTACTGACCACTATAGCTGTTGAGGCGGAGTCCATGATACTGAATCTCTTCCAGTGTTCCTCTGACGCCATCTCCCTTAATCTCACCATATACGCTGGTGATGGCAGCGATGAACCCGCTGATGAGGTCTGGTTGAATCCTCTCATCAGTGAAAGGATGATAGAAGACACAGGTTCCTCGATCAAGATAGATAGCCATGAAGTGTTGTATAGTATCGAGGTCCTTGAACATCTCGAGTTGGTTCTCAAGACTTCTTTTTGCAGCCCTCTTCTTTGGTTTGACTCCCCGATTGTAACCTGCAGCTACAATTCCGAGAAGTGCGATTGATAAGATGATCATGAGTCCAATGTCACTTAGGAAGAATGCTACGAGCAGCGATAAGGGATTGACTTCAACACGGGTTTCAGCTGTTGATTGTACACTCCATCTTGTTCTGCTCCCACCATAGATTGCATGTGCAGCCAGTTTGTTGATATTTCCAAATGGCACATCAATCCCAATACTTGCTACACCATCAGTGTTTGTAGTATCTACCATCGTGGCATCAGCATAGGTGATGACTGTTCCATTATCGAAATAGATCCATACTTCAAATCTTATTGTTTCAGCTACTACTGGTGGATTTCCTGTATTATTAGACCTCAAAGTAGCACGAATTTCCATGAACTGGCCTGCGATCAGGTTTCCGTCAAATGTGATTTCGAGGTAGACATATTCCTTGGGAATCACAGTGAAGTCAGCTTGGTTAGTTGCATAGGATGCGAATTCTGCTGTTGCTGAAACATAGATAGTGTAGTCACCAGGATCCATGTTTAGAACAATCTCAACTCTGTAAATACCTGCTATTTCAATGTAATCGAGGATGTAGTCAGTTCCATCGAGGGTCACAGTGACCGTAGCATTCGTGATTGGCGTGTTGTAGTATGTATCTTCATATCTCGCTTCAATGGTCAGATTCCATCTCTCGTACTCTGAACTCACAAGGTTTCTAAATTCAAGTGATGTTGTGGCTTCCACTGTTAGGTTTAGAGTAATATAGTCTGTTACAAAACCTGTTCGTATCACTGTAACAATGAATGTTTCTACTCCTCTAGTTTCATTCGGGTCGATACTGAAAGTATAGAACCCTCCTGAACCTACCGACAATGTATATGGTGTTCCAAAAGCTGAGAAGCTAACAGTTGCATCTGTAATTGGTGTTCCAATTGAATCTGTAACTGTGATTGTCAAAGGAACATTTGTGGCATAATCAGTTGTTTCCACATCTCCTGACCACGAACTACTTAGAATCGGGCTATCTTCATAAACAATGAATATAGCTGTGTCATTCATAGTATCAAAGCCAATGGATGTAGCGCGTACCATTATATTCCATGCACCGAGATAGTCGACACCAAGAAGAGTTGTTTCCCATTTTGAAGAACTAGGATTAAATACAAGGTCAACTGGCGTTGAGCCATTGAAAGTGACTCTTACAAGGGTGCTGTCATTAATTGGTACTGAGTTGAAGTTGTAGGTCACCTGAATGAATAAGGCTTCAATGTATGAGATATTCAAATCGGTTGGATTATACTCTACGTCGAAATCCAATCCCGTGGTTTCGCTCTGGATAGTGATATTGACAGTTATATTCTGCTGTTCGA
Source organism: Candidatus Thorarchaeota archaeon (assembly GCA_016840685.1). GTDB lineage: Archaea > Asgardarchaeota > Thorarchaeia > Thorarchaeales > Thorarchaeaceae > SMTZ1-45. Next base: position 794 of record JAEORX010000189.1, on the reverse strand, counting down.
ATCCCACTTTCCAGGCAATCACATCCAAATCAAATGTTCCTGTGCTGGTGAAGTTCACACCAGTCAATTCAATCCAATATGTTTCTGTTAAAGTATCCCATGCCATATCATAAGATACTCCCTCAATTGTGATATTGACTGTAGCTCCAGATATACTTGTGATTCCATCAATCTTTAGATATGATATGGAGAGATTTGTGTGCTCAGTGTACGTGATGTTGTCAGTATTAGACCAGCCCCAAGTCAACGGAAAAGTTTCATAGACTAGGTACACTGTTATTGAAAGACTTTGATTCTCAAGTGCATATCCTTCAGCGTACACTATGAGCTGATAGGTTCCATTGGTCTTGCCTGCAGTGGGGACTGTTGCTATCCATCGACCTCCCGTTTGATCAGTCAGACTTGTATTTGCACCACCATCGAATGAATATGACACATTTGCAAGAGAGCCATCTAGCCCACGAATGAAGAAGTCATCATCAAAGTCTACACCAATGTCAAAGGTATTTTCCGTATATGCATTGACTACAATATCATCTGCTACAAGAGTTGTAGGATAATAAACGAAAACTTGAATGGTATTGTAACCAGCTTCAGTACCGTTTGACCACCAGACCTCTATCGAATGGGTTCCATTACTTGATGTTGTAAAGTCTATGTCCCACAAAAAACTTGCTGAACCTCCAGTGGCTGCAATCTCTGCAGGTGCATATATACTACTCTCACCTTGCAGTATAGTAAGATTAGTCAAACCCCCAGTTATGGGTGCGCTATTTCCATCCTCAATCGTTGCA
>JAEORX010000026.1 GCA_016840685.1 Candidatus Thorarchaeota archaeon | reverse complement strand
TTGAGGTCGCCCTTTATGTGCAATGGCTGTGAACAACCTGACTTCCTTAGACTGATCTTCTCAGATCTCCTTGGACATACCAGAAGTATTGAGGTGGGCTATGACCAACTTGAGGATGTCGTTGAGCATGGACTTATTATCGATGGTTCTTCTGTACCGGGCTACGCCTCAGTGAATCAGAGTGATGTTCTTCTTCTCCCTTCACGCAGTACTCCAATTGCTCAACCCTGGGACCCATCTGCAGCCTTCCTTATCTGTCGGATCCATGAAGTATCAGGAGAACCCCATCCAAGAGACCCTAGAAACATTATCAAAAGAATCGCATCAGTAGCCTCTGAAAGAGGACTAAAGCTCATGGTCGGAAGTGAACTCGAGTTTTTCACAATTGCCAACACATCCGGCGAAGGTCCGAAACCACTTGACCATGGTGGTTACTTCTCCTCACAACCACAGGACTTTGCCCTTGACTTTCGAAGGGACATCATCAGAACTTTGAAGGCAATTGGGATTGCAACAACCTCGCATCATCATGAGGTAGCAATGGGCCAACAGGAGATTGGCCTTCAGTATATTGAGGCTATGACCGCAGCAGACAACATCATGCTGTCTCGAATCGTCATCACTGAGATGGCACATAAGCGCGGGATGATTGCAACCTTCATGCCCAAACCCTTCTCAGATCAGAACGGTTCCGGAATGCACCTCCACCAGAGTGTTTGGAGCCTTGATTGTTCCCGGAATCTCTTCGCCACTCCCATAGACTGCGCCATCTCTCAGCTCGCGATGACCTATGTCGGGGGGCTTCTTGAGCATGCGGATGCTCTTGCTGCCATATTAGCTCCGACAGTCAACTCATACAAGAGACTGGTACCGGGTTTCGAGGCTCCGACAAGAGTTGCATGGGGATACAGGAACAGAAGCACAATGATCAGAGTGCCGCACTTCAATGGGTCTGAGAGGGCGGCAAGGATTGAACTCAGATGTCCGGATGCGACTTCATCGCCGCATCTTGTTATTGCGTCCATGCTTGCTGCTGGACTTGATGGAATAGAGAGGAAGACTGAACCTCCGCCATCAACTGACAAAGACCTGTACGAGTCGGGAGTATCACTAAGGTCTCTCCCATGTTCATTGGAAGGGGCACTTGAGAGTCTAGATAGGAGTTCACTACTGAGGAGCACGCTTGGTGACTCTGTTGTTGACACCCTCATAAGGCTACGAAAACGTGAATGGATGGACTATGTGGAATCCACTGGAGACCCTGGCAGTTCAGAGATCACAGACTGGGAAATCGAGAGATATATGCATGTGAATTAGAACTTTCTAGAAGCCAAAAGATTTCTATCGAGCAACAGTACAACATATGCCTTGGAGATTTGAATCATGACAGGATTCGAAAGCAAGGAGCAGTTCCTAGAGGTATTCAACAGGTTCTGGGCAAAGGCAAAAGAACAGACAGAAGTTATGGAGAAACTGGCAAAGTCACAGGTCGTTGTTCGTTTCGACATTGAGGATCCAGAGGTTCATATGACAATTAACTTCCGAGATCCTGGACCAGATGGCGAGATTGGTACATTGACCTTTGATAGCGATGTAGAACCAGAGATCTCAGTCTGGTCAAAGTCCGAAATAACAAACAAGTTCTGGCAGGGTAAGTTAAACACAACAGTGGCAATGGCAAGAGGGCAGGTCAAGCTGGACGGTTCAGTTGCAAAGGCACTGGGTCTTCTCTCAAAGATAAAGCCACTCTATGACATATACCCCACAATCCTCAAAGAGATGGGACTAGACAGTATGATGTTATAGTAACAAAAGCAAAGTATATATTCATAGAATTGAAGACTTGTTTGTTAGTGACAATTAATTATTGTTAACAAGGTGAACACAATGGCTGCAATAACGAAAGAAATGAGCATCGGTGAAGTTGTCATGAAGTGGCCCGAGTCAGCTGGCATCTTTATGGCCTATGGCCTACATTGCTATGGCTGCGCAGCTGCCAGGTATGAAACTATCGAACAGGGTGCACAGGCACACGGTATCGATCCAGACGTACTCATCAAGGCAATTAACGAGGAAATCGAGAATAAGGAGTGATTCGCTCCTTCAAGAAACAAGCCCTCTACTCAGGGGGCTTAATCCTTCCGTATAGTCTACCAGATTCTTCTTCTGTCATCTCGAAGCTATGCTCTTCATCAGGGAACACCCCATTTCTTACTTCATTCGCATAGTCTGTGACTGCAGTCTTGATGAGATCGCGGACGTTGGCATACTTCTTCACGAACTTGGGTTTGAAGTCCTCAAAGAGACCTAGCATGTCCCATAAGACAAGTACTTGCCCATCGCAATATGGACCTGCCCCAATGCCTATTGTAGGGATATCTACAGCTTCTGTGATGGCTTTCGCGGTCTCCGATGGCACTAGTTCTATCACGAGAGAGAAGGCACCTGCCTGCTCCAGCTGAGTCGCCTGTTCGATTAATTTTCCAGCCATGTCAGCAGTGCGGCCTTGAACACGATACCCACCCAGTTGATAGATCGACTGCGGTGTCAGACCAATGTGACCCATGACTGGAATTCCAGCATCAACCACAGACTGCACGATGTCTGCAACAGGACCAGCACCTTCAATCTTGACTGCCTCAGCACCACCCTCTTGCAACATCAGACCACAGTTTTCCAGTGCCTGTTCAGTACTGATCTTGTAGGACATGAAAGGCATGTCACCCACAATCAGGCAATCCGGTTTTGCCCTAGAAACTGCCGCACAGTGATGAATGACATCCTCCAAGGTGACCGGGATTGTGCTCTCATAACCCAACAGGCAGTTACCAACAGAGTCTCCGACAAGAATCATGTCAACTCCGACCTCACTGAGAATCGCAGCTGTGGGTGCGTCATATGAGGTGAGCATGACTATCTTCTTCCCCTTTTTCTTCATGAGGCGAATGCTGTGGGTTGTCTTTCGAGCCAAGTCTTTATCTCCACAGTTTTGTAGTGCAAATCCATCATTTATAGAGTTCCCTGTCAGAATATATAATGTATATACAATTCGGATATTTTCACTTTTTTAGGAGGAGCTAGAGGTCGACGTCTTTCTTCCTGAAATACCACTTGTACAGTTCTACACCAACGATTGATGGGAGAGAACCAAGGAGCACTACCGACCAATCAAAGCTGGTCAAAGGCATTAAGTAGAAATGAAGACCATAGGGGGCAAGAATTACCTGAGTCAGAGGTACATACATGAGTAGGTAATGAGCCAAATAGATCAGACCTAGCAGGAACACGAAAATCCAAGTTCCAGGTTCTCGGATACTTCTCATGATTGGCATATTGATTCTTCGAATGCTAAGGACTATCGTACTCTCCACTAATAGGATGATCGAGAGCAACATGGTAGTTGCCTTCGCTTGGTTGATTGGCACCGAGAATTCACCAATTGTGGAGTAGTAACCAGTGAGATTCTCTGGAACAACACCAACAATATTCGTGAGTGTCATTATATAGATGGCGGCAGCACCAATTGTCATCAGAATGACATTCAATGCCATGAACTTACCAAGGTTTCGTGTTATTAGTGCCTGACTATCACGTGGCTTATCTTCCATTGCATACGGCGAAGTTCGATCAAATACTAAAGCCAATCCAGGGAATGAGTGGGTTGTAACTACCAGATACAGGCTCTGCCACTGTGTCAACATTGTATTTGACACACTAGCAGGCAAGAAGAACAAGGCTCCAAAGAATATCATGCTCTCGAATAGATTGATTGCCACATAGAAGTAGATCATCATGCGTATCTTGTTGAAGAGACCCCTACCTTGGTGTACACCAGACACAATAGAGGCGAAACTGTCGTCAGTTATCACCAAGTCAGCAGCTTCTTTGGCAACATCTGTCCCTGTGATACCCATTGCTATTCCTGCATCACTCATCGCGAGAGCAAGTGCATCGTTCACACCATCTCCAGTCATCGCGACGACGCGTTGTTGCTCCTGATATCTTTCAACAATCACTTGTTTATGGTCGGGGTTCACTCTGGCAAAGACGTTGGTTCGTGCAAAGTCCTCGTCTGAAACCTCATTGACCATACTACCCTCGACCACCAATGAATTAGCGGAGAATATGCCAAGATCCTCAGCGATGGTCTTTGCAGTGGCCGCAGCATCACCCGTAATCATGATGACATTGATACCTGCACTATGACAGGCCGCAACAGCTTCTTTGACACCATCCCTTGGAGGGTCTACGATAGAGGCGAAACCGATGTAGATGAGATCGCTCTCGGTCTCTTCCCGTGCATCCTTCCCTGTGGGGACCTTATCCAGATGGCGATAGGCAAGAGAGATGACTCGATACCCCTTAGAGGCGAAGTCTGTTGTTAGTGTCCTGACACGGTCAACAAAATCAGGTGTGATCTTTGTGGGCGAATCTTTTCCATCCACCATTGAACACTTTGGTAATAGAACTTCTGTGGCACCCTTGACAAAGGCTACAAACTTCTTTCCATCCTTGCAGATCTTCGTCATGCGTTTCAGTTCAGACTCAAACGGGAACTCCTCAACAATCTCATACTTCTTTATAATAGCCCCCTCATCGATTCCACTCTTGCGGAACAATGTGAGCAAAGCCGCGTCAGTAGGGTCTCCCAGGGGTTTCCAAATGTCACCTTGGTCAGGGAGTGTTTCCTTGACGATTTCAGAGTCATTATTGATGCCTCCGCAGACGACAAGACGATACAGACCCTTCCATTTGAAGACATCATTGACCGCTTCTTCTTTCATCTCAAGTGTGACAATATCATCAGCGCCTTTGAGAAGATAGATGCCCCCAATTGGATCATAGCCATCCCCCTTGATAGAGTAGAGATTATGCGTGTCCCAACAGTATTTCACTGTCATTTGATTACGGGTCATGGTTCCAGTCTTATCGCTGCAGATGACGCTGACTCGACCGAGACTCTCCACTGCGGAGAGGTCTCTAATAATCACGCCCTTCCTAGCCATGGCAAGGACACCAGTTAGTAGGACTATTGTCGTGAGGAGTGGAATGTTGATTGGCATGATAGTCATTGCACGTGTAATCGAAATCTGCATCTGTCGAAGAACATTCACGAAATCGAGGTCAAAGGGAAGACCATTAATCCAATCATAGATAAAGACCTGCCAGAGAACCGACACGGTCATGAGAATTATAGCAGCTATTCCTAGGTACTTTGCGAGGAGGTTGACCTTTCTCCGGAGTGGGATGTCACCAGTATTTAACGCTTCAAGTTCACCTTGAATCTTGCCTATCTCTGTGCGTCCACCTGTTGCAGTGGTGACAACCGTTGCCATACCTGTTGAAACGTAGGTGCCAAAAAACACCATATTCCTCATGTCAGTGAGAGGAACATCAGGTGCAACGATGGCGGTCTCATCCTTTGCAACTGGAACACTTTCACCTGTCAGAGATGCCTCATTCGTTGTGAGATTGGATGCAGAGATGAGCCTTGCATCAGCAGGAATTCTATCACCTTGATCCAACTTGATAATGTCGCCTGGGACTATCTCGAAAGGAGGAATGCTGTCCTCGGTTCCTCCACGAATGACGCGAGCTTCGCCTGCAGAGAGCTTCTCAAGAGCTTCGAGCTTCTTCTGAGCTCGATACTGCTGAAAGATGGCAACAAGCGCATTGACTGCGACAATGCCCAACCAGACAAGTGCTTGACCCATTTCATTCTGTCCAGGAGGTAGTAATTGGGCGATGACGATTAGTCCCAGTGAGCTGATAATATAGATAGTAATCAACCAGTTCATAATTGGAGCAATGTAGACCTGCCAGAAAGGACCTCGTATCTTTGGTATCGCATTTTGCCCATATTGGTGAATTCGTGCTCGTACTTCCTCATCTGGCAAGCCCTTCTCAGGGTCCACCTTGAAGTTCTCAAAGACATCCTTCAGAGGCATTGCATGATACGTTTGAATTTCGGAGCTTTCCATTATGATGGCGTCTTCATCGGACAAGGCTGCTACCTCTCAAGGATAATCATGCTGTATCCTTTCTACAGATAAATCAAACTCGAATGTTCCTACCTAGGGTCGGATATATGCAGGTTGGTTTCTGGACCTTTTGAAGGTTTCCGGTTCAGCGTAGAAGTGTAATAATGCAGAGAATGGTCATTACCAGAGTCGATAGGTTCATGTGCCCTGAAGCTGGGATTCTCATGCCGCATGCGAATCAAAAGAGCTTGGTACAAATGATGGATGACTATTACTGGCAACGCCCCCCACCTAGAGATGAGGGATCTAGTGGTAAGAAAATTATCGCAGTCGTCATTATACTGATGATCATCATATCATCAGGACTGGTCTTCCTACTTCAGGCTGGACCATTCAGCACCGGACCTCGAACGAAGGTCAGGGTTGCGGTTCTTGATTCAGGGATTGACATTGGTTTTTCTCTCCAAGGACGAGTCGTTGCGGAGAAGAGCTTCATTGAAACTCAGTATGGATACGATACAGCAGATACTTCCACTACAGATTCTTGGCCCGAGAGTGTCCCTCATGGGACACTTGTAGCACAACTGGTCGCCGAAACACCAAATGCGGAGATAGTGAATGGAAAAGTGATGGGAGCGGACGGCTCCGCCACGTCCATCGCTCTGGTAGCAGCAATCCAGTGGGCTGTTGAGCAGAATTGCAGCGTCATCAGCATGAGTCTGGGTTCAAGTCCAGTCCTTGGAGACCCACTACAAGAGGCTATAGAATTTGCTTTTACAAGAGGTGTTGTTCTAGTGTCCTCTGCAGGAAACGAGGGTGATGGAGGTCTTGCTGGAAACAGCATTTCATCTCCAAGTATCTTCGAGAACTGTATCTCAGTGGCTGCACTAAACGAATTCGGTAATCCTGCAGACTACTCATCAACAGGACCGACGTTTGATAGATATATGAAGCCAGACATCAGCGCTGATGGATGGGTTTCATATTCATCATCACGATACTATGGTACTAGTTTTGCAGCTCCACGCGTTGCTGGAGCGGCAGCGTATCTCATCGGTCACTGCGTTGACAATGGAATCTCCTACACACCAGGTTCGATCATGACTGCACTTCTGAAGGGAGCGACACCTATCGAGGATTATCCCAGCTACGTTGTGGGAACTGGTGAGCTAAATGTCGAGAGCTCAATAGCCCTCATTGACAGTTCCTCATCCGAGGGAGATTTGCCAATGCTGAGTCTTGTCTATCCCTCAGTCCTACCAATTGACTTTGAAACGCTGTTCTTTGGAGACAACTACTCCTTCAACCTCAGATTCCTCACTTCAGGTCCAACCACATTCACGACCGTTATAGTTGGTGACCATCCAGAGATATACAACCTTCCAGCAACCATTCCTGTGAATCAGAGTCGTACCCTTGAGCTTACAATTTCTGTACCTGAATTTGGAACATCATTGATCAATAACACAATTCATTTCTCATCTATAGACTATGGGCAAACCAGCATACACATCGAATTCTACATAGAAGAACCAATCGCAAAAGTTGCCTTTGACATCAGTCACACGTCATGGTCCATTGATTCCTACTATGGTCAGTTTCGTGAGTTCTACAAGGAGCTGACTACAAACGGTATCTCTGTGACCGAGCTACGAGATAGCTCGCTCACAACATTGACCCTACTGCAGAGTTACGATTCAGTAGTCATACTTGATCCCTGTGTTTACGACGCTAATGAAACCATCCCAACGCAGGTCACTACATACTCCTTACCCTTCTCTGAAGCGGAGAAACAAGCCTACGAGCAGTATTATGAAGGAGGTGGTGGCATATTCCTCGCAACCCTTGGCTCTAGTTTTGCGAACATGACACAGGTGAACGATTTCCTGAGCTTCTCAGGCTTTGAACTTACACAGAATGAGATCGCTCCTAGTGGCGACCCTGTATACATCTTTAATCTTGAAAACCACACTATCATGAGTGGTGTGAGTGGATTCCATTACTCGGGGGCTATACTAAACGTGCCTACTGCTGGAGATGTGCTAGCAAGATACCAACCCTTAGCACCTGTGCTGGTATGTAGGGAAAGTGGAGGCGGGGGCAAGATAGTCGTGACTGGTACCAACTTCTTCATTGATAATTATGCGTTATCAGGAGAATATGGTGTAGCTGATGATGCTCTACTTGCCCTTAGGATACTTCTCTGGACTGCGGGTCTACTTGATGTCTAGTTGCAAGGTGTATCTAGATACACCATGATTGCGTGAAATCCCTGCCTTAAATATAAAAAGGGGTTTTCTTGTCGCACTAACAACCTTTCCGAGTCAAAGTCGGAATTGCTGGTGGCTAGGGTAACCTAACCATCAGCTTACCGACTCTTTTTTTTTACTATTGATGTAGATACCAGCATCCTTAACATATGGATATACATGTGCCGCTGTTGTCTGGGTGTGATTGTGAGATTTGTCCAGAGTCACAAAAGCTTCCTATGCCACGCTAGTTGCAGTTACAATGGCGCATTTTCTAAATCATATTTACACTGGAGCTTTGTCACCATTTCTACCATTGATACAATCAGATTTGGGTTTAAGCTACACCGAGATTGGCATCATCACAAGTGTAGCTGTAATAGCAATGACTATCTCACATATTATAGTAGGATATCTTGGTGACAAAGGTTCTCGTTGGCGTGATGGGTTCATCTCAATCAGTATTCTCCTTAGTGCCTTGGCAATGATCCTTGCAAGCTATTCTACTAGTTATCTAATTTTAGCGATATTCCAATTCTTCCTTGGTGTGGGTGCATCTGGATATCACCCAAGTGTGTTTCCAGCACTGGCTGAGAAGTTTCCGCAGAGAGATCTAGCCAAGGCCACAGGGATACAAGCTATGGGGGGTCTCATCGGAACTGCATTTATTCCATTTTTAGGAGTCACACTACTTGTCGCTCTTGGTGGTTGGAGGCCTTCATTGATAGTTCTCGGGCTTGCAGGTTTTTTGATCTTCATTCCTTTTATCATTTTAATGAGGTATTCCAAATCAGGATACGAAGTAGGATTCATTGACCAAGCGGAGGAATGTGAGGGTACAGATGGATGGACCAAGGCTTATTGGCTCGGTCTTATTCTCAAGGGTGTGAGGGGTATGTCTTTTAATTGTACATCTTTACTTATGCCTCTTTACCTTGTAGAGACCTATTCTGTCAATCTAGTCTGGGCAGGTTACCTAACAACAATTCTCCTAAGCGCAGGTCTTTTTGGTGAGATAGTAGCAGCTTCGCTCTCAGATAAGTTAAACAGACGAGTACCATTCCTAGTCCTCTCAACTGGCCTCGTAACTCCTGCATTACTTCTGTTAAATTACTCACTGAGTGAAGGGGCGCTTATTTTAATTCTAATAATAATAGGATTCTTCTTTTACCTTGGAGTACCACCTAGCAACGCATACCTCACAGAGGTAAGTCCACGAAGAAGTAGAGGTCTTGCTTTTGGTCTACTGTTTTCAGTTGGTGCGTTACCAGGTGCCGTATCGCCCATCATTTTTGGAGCAATTGGTGACTATTTCCAAGGAGATTTATCAGCATCAATCATCTTTTTAGTAATCACAACCGCATTAGCCACATTTGTGGCATTACTAATGAAAGATGCTAAGATTACGAGATCCGTCATCGAGTCTCCGCTATGCTTAGATTCCCCACAACCATTGGAATAAGATAAGATATTTTCTTAGGACAGCCGGATATAGTTCAAAGCTCGGGAGAGAGATCTGATGTTCGACTATCATATCCATCCAAACTACTCAATTGATGCTGAAGGAGAAGTAGACGAATTCTGTAAAGCTGCAGTAGATATAGGACTCAGCGAGATTGCATTCACAACACACTTAGATGCAGACCGGATAGCTGATGATTGTTATGTGAATGTGAAGGGGAAACGAGTAGACATATCTTCTGGCATCTGGTTTGAGGATTATGAATCTACAATTAGAGGAATAGGAGATCGATACGAGGAGCAGGATTTAAAGGTGTTATTAGGTGTGGAAGTGGATTGCTTCCCGGGCGTTGAAGCGGCACTACCGGATAGGTTCTTCAAAACTGACTTTGATATTATCCTTGGTTCGGTTCATCTGATTGATCATGTAGCAATCTCAGCAAAAGGTAGAGCAGAGCAAGCATTCAACAAGTACTCGCTGAGTGAACTGGGAGATAGGTACTATTCGTTACTCTGTGATTCAGTTGACCTTGGAATCTTTGATGTGTTGGCACATATTGATCTATATCGCCGTTATGGCGAGGTGTTCTATGGTGTGGCAATCCATGACCTTTGGAAGCCTCACCTAAAGGAACTTGCTAAGAAGATGCATTCCAAGGGAGTTGGATTTGAGGTAAATTCCTCCTCACTCAGAAGAGGAATGCCACAACCCATGCCAGAAGAACGAATCATCCTTGCCTTGCAAGAAGAAGGAATCAAGACAGTCACTGTGGGCTCTGATGCTCATAGTCCCTCAGATGTTGGGAAGGGGATCTCAAGGGCGCTTGAAATCTTGAAGCGAGTAGGATTTGATGGTCCATCATCCTATCGGAAAAGGAGAGCAAAAATCGTACCTTGGGACAACCTTGAGAAAGAGAATTAAACTGGTGTGTAATCGCCTGCTGCGGTGATATCTTGAAGAATGGTTTCTCTGTAGCTCTAGCCCTTATTGGAGGGATACTGCTATTTCAAGCAAGTTGGGTTGGTAGCATCGGTTTCATTGCGGATATTGCCACCTATGCTGCCACTTACTTTCCAGCGGCAGCAGAAGCTATCACATTATTACTGACTGTCCTACTCTATATTGCATCGCTTGGTGGGATAGCAGTGATTGTTGGTGGAATCCTGTTTGCAATGAACCGAATTGGTACAGGCAAGTTTGTGATAGGTCTCGGCGCAGGGATTGGGCTCTTCGGACTCATCATCATGCTTGTGGAAGCATATCTAGCTGGTGGAGTAGCGGCATTAACAGATGTTCTCACACTGATATCACAGTCAATCGCTTGGATAGGTGTCATACTGTCCATAGTAGCACGACGCAGTGTAAAGTCGGATTAGCTCCACTGCGGAATCCTTATTCCCTTCGTATAAACTAGATATTTGGTCACTTTGAGTGGGAATGACAACAAGAAACTACAGGACGCTCTAGATCTCCTAAAGGAAGGTCTGCTTGATAGAGCAATCGAGGCCCTTAAGCAGTTGGTTGAGGAACGGCCAGACCTCATTGAGGGATGGTATAATCTGGGCTATGCCCTAGCAGAAGCAGGGAAATATGAAGAGGCCGTCAAGGCATATGATGAAGCCTTGGCAATTGACAACTTCATTTTCGAAATATGGTTTAACAAAGGTGCAGCACTTTATGCCATGAACGACTATGAAGCAGCGCGTGAGTGTTATGAAGAGGCTTTGGAAATCAATCCCGAGGATGCTGAAGCTTGGAACAACATTGGGAACTGCCACTCACGCCTCGCAGATGGGGAATCTGCTATTGAAGCATACACACGTGCAGTGGCACTCAGACCAGACTATGCTGAAGCATTCTACAACAAGGCAAATGCGCATTTCATTGAGGAGGATGACGAACGTGCAATTGCTTATGCTGAATTGGCTGTTGAGTTGAATCCAGAGCTTGACAAGATGGTGAGTCAGTGGATAAATGTTGCAAGAAACCGATTGGCATCAAAAAGGGAAGATGCAGAGTATAAGAGAAGACAGTTAGATAAGAGCAGTTCGAAAGAGCCCTGAGCTTTGAGGGGACATATTGATTGATTCGTAGAACCTAAAAGGAGTCTACACTTCCTTCAACCCATGATACCTCAGTTCCCTGATGATGACGAAGGCACGGGCATGCTCCCTTACAAATACGTTGCTGTGGCCATAGCTGTCATCTTTGTCGGAAGCACAATTGTTTCCCTTCTTGCAGGACAGGGAATCATACCAGTCAATCCAGTAACGACGATGGGAATGGCAATTTTACTAATCACACTATTAGTATGTTGTAGTGCTGTACTCACGATTGGGTCATACTCACAACGGATTCCCGAGTTTAGTGAGATGGAGATCAAGTATGATGAGGCGAAAGCAAGGTTTGATGATGGTGAGTTCGAACAAGCCCTTGAAACCTTCAAAGCTCTAGCTGGTCCAAGACTGAATCACAAACGTGCGTTATATTATGGAGCTCTTTGTTATGAGGCTCTTGAGGATTGGGAGGGGATGAAGGTTTTCTGCAAAGCATATCTTGAGTTAAAACCCAAGGACAAAGAGGTGTGGGAAATGCTCAACAGGGCTCATAAAAGACTCTTCGAGTACGAGGAAGCTGAGCAAGCATTAGACAAAGCGCGAAAACTCTGAGGAGGACTTCTTTTCCATTAGTGAGTAGCGATAGGAGCATTAACCATCCCCCTGTTTTTAGTTGCAAAGTTCAAACCCTTTGATGTTTTGGCGCCCGAGGTCATTGCTGTTCATTGCCAATGCACCAAGAGTCAGAGAATAAGAACCAGATTCATGGAAACTACTGTTTCACCTTGTTGCGTAAATAACCAATCCTCGCAATATATGCCTCTACCTTGTCACCAGCCTTCAGAAACTCAGGAGGATTTCGGACAAACCCAACACCGGATGGTGTGCCTGTTGCTATTACATCGCCAGGCTCAAGAGTGAAAGAATTAGAGAGGTATGAAACAACCTGAGCCACATTGAACAGCATATTTGAAGTGGAAGACTCCTGCTTGATCACTCCATTAACCTTGGTGTGCATCTTCAGATTGGACGCATCACCCAATTCATCACGGGTCACAATACATGGACCTATAGGACAAAAACCATCGAGAGATTTGCCACGAATCCATTGTCCGTCACTCATCTGCAAATCTCGTGCAGTCACATCATTGACTATGGTGTAGCCTGCAACATAATCTAGTGCCTTCTTCTCACTCACATCACGGCAGTTTTTACCGATGACCACGCCGAGCTCAACCTCCCAATCGATCTTAGATGTGACCGATGGAATTGGAATGAAATCATCAGGACCTATGACACTTGAAGGAAATTTAGCAAAGATAACAGGGAATTCTGGCACTTCAGAGCCGGTCTCCTCGATATGGTCTAGGTAGTTCTTGCCCAGTGCCACGATCTTACCTGGGCGGGGCAGAGGAGCCTCGAAAGTCACACTACTTAAAGAATGGGTCATTATTCGCTCGCCTTTGGGTGTCTTCATGTACCTCTGGACAATCTGGCGCACTACATCGATTCCTGACTCCCAATTGAGAAGGTCCATCATTGTATTGGGGAAACTCTGTCCTCGCACATGATACTTCCTACCAAAGTGAGCAGCGGCATCAGGAATATCAAGAATCCCAAATTCGAGCTCAACACCTATCGAAGGCACACCCATCCTTGAGTATGTGACGAGTCTCATATTGTTTTCATAACAACCATCTCATTTATCCGTACTGGTGTAGAGTTCGAGTGCGGTGAGATATTTGGCTAGTGACCGTACTTTGGACGAATTGCCAGATAGAGTATATGTTGCGCTTGGCAGACGAGGGATGGAACCCTTGTTGCTTAAGGAGTGCACATATGAATGCGATGGGAAAGAGCTCACTCTCATCGAGCCTCCAGAGAAACAGAAGATTCCGAACGAAGGAAACCTAGAAATCGAGGAGGACTGGTTAGTTGAATGCACTAAGTGTAATCGTCAATTCACAATTCGATGCAAGATTCATTATTTTGAGGGCGAAAGGTTGGATACACAAGTGAATCTTATTGACGATGATGGAAAAGACCTTGGCTGGTTAGGGAGTTACTAGGTGAATCAGAGTGGATCGTAGCTATCAGATTGCTGTCCTACCTGGCGATGGTATCGGGAGAGAAGTCATATCAGAAGTCAGAAGGGTTGTCGTGGAAGCAGTTTCAATAGTCGGAAATCTGGACATTTATCTACACGAGTTCGAGTGTGGTGGGGAGTACTATCTCAGGACTGGCAGAGAATGGTCAGAGGAAGCTGAGCTGTTCACAAAGACCAAAGCAGATGCAATTTTACTTGGAGGCATTGGTGCAAAGGGTCCAGAGGGTGGTACAGTCAGAAGGCCTGATGGTAACCTTGCAGGATATAGTGTTGTTATTGGACTTAGACAGGAATTAGACCTCTATGCCAATGTTAGACCTGTGAAGCTGCTCGAGGGAGTTCCGACACCCCTCGGCTTTAAGAAACCCGGGGACATCGATATGGTCATTGTTCGAGAGAACACTGAGGGGCTCTATATTCCTGCACGAGGAAGAATCAGTGAACCTGATCGTGAATTCGCGTTCGATTTGAGAATGATCACCGCAAAAGGCTCCGAGAGAATAGCAAGGCATGCATTTGAGCTGGCAATGCAAAGAAATGGTGCGCCTAGTGATGGTACTAGGAGAGTGACCTGTGTTGACAAAAGTAACCTCCTTGCAGGCTGCCAGCTCTTCAGGGAGTCCTTTGATAAGGTTGGTCAAAACTATCATGAGGTTGAAAGGGATTACGCTTACGTTGATGCATGGACTGTACTCGCCATCAGAAAGCCAGAATATTACGATGTTGTTGTAGCACCAAATGCGTTCGGGGATATTATCAGCGACTTAGGTGCCGCAATTCAGGGAGGTCTTGGGGTAGCGCCTTCCGGAAATATTGGTAAGAAGCATGCGGTCTTTGAGCCAGTTCATGGATCAGCCCCTGACATTGCTGGGACAGGACAGGCAAATCCAATAGCTGGCGTCCTTTCTGCTGTAATGATGTTCGAGTGGTTGAGTAAGAAACATGATGATCCGCGACTCGAGCGATGCGCGGGATTAATAAGAGAGGCTGTTGAAGAGGTGCTCAGAAAGGGGGCAGTAAGGACACCAGATCTTTGTCTTGGAGATTGGGCTTTAGTGGAGCCATCGACGACACAACAGGTTACCAGCGAGGTCATCAGGGTGATGAAGAGGTGATGAAATGGGGTGGACTATAGCTGAGAAGATTCTGGCAAGCCACACAAATGATGGGAAAGCCCATGCAGGAGAAATTGTGGAGGCAAGAGTAGACCTCCTGATGGTCCACGAAGTCCTGGGATCCAGGATACTTCCAATATTGAAGGAAATGGGTTTCAAGAAGGTCTGGAATCCAAACAGAGTGCTTGTAGTGAATGACCACTGGGCTCCTGCGTCTGATATCAATAGCGCAGAGATTCATAGAAGAAATAGGAACTTCGTAAAGGAGCAGGGAATAACCAACTTCTGCGATGTGGACTGTGGTATTTCTCATCAGGTTCTTCCTGAGAGAGGGCTGGTAGTTCCAGGTGCCACTGTGATTGGTTCAGATTCACACACTACAACTTATGGTGCATTCAATGCCTTCTCAACAGGACTAGCAGCCACTGACTCAGCGTTAATCTTAGCCACTGGTGTGTGCTGGTTCAGAGTTCCTGAATCGTTGAAGATTCAGGTCACAGGTGAGTTGCCATACCGAGTGATGAGTAAGGACCTGATATTGAACATAATCAATGAACTTGGTCCAGATGGTGCCAACTATCAGTCTATGGAGTTTCATGGTTCTACCATAGATTCGATGAGTGTTGGTAGTAGGATGACAATATGTAACATGGCGGTAGAGGCTGGGGCAAAATGCTCACCTATGCCCATCAATCAGGATGTGAGGTTCTGGATGGAGGATCATGCTCCAAAGAAGAAATGGAAGGAAGTCGAGAGTGATGCTGATGCCGAGTACGTCGATGTTCTTCACTTCGATCTTGAGAAAGAACCCCTCGAACCAACAGTCGCGCCTCCTGATCTTCCTACAAATGGCAAGCCCGTAGCGGAGGTTGAAGGAGTCCCTATTGATCAGGCATTCATCGGGTCATGCACCAATGGACGTATTGGCGATCTGATTGTGGCTGCAGAGATACTCAAGGGTAAGAAAGTGCATAATGGGGTACGACTCATAATCACTCCAGCTAGTAAGGCAACATATATGGAGGCTCTTGAACGGGGAATCATCAAAATCCTCATGGAAGCAGGAGGGATCGTAACAAACTCAACCTGCGGGGCTTGCGTTGGAGGCCATCTTGGAGTTCTTGGAGCTGGCGAGGTGTGTATATCAAGCTCGAATCGAAATTTCAGAGGAAGGATGGGGCATCAAGATTCGAGGATCTATCTCGCCTCCCCTGCAACAGTTGCCGCTAGTGCCTTGAAGGGCGTCATAACGGATCCTAGGAGGGTGTGATTAATGGTGAAGGGATTGAGTGAGATTACAGGTCGCGCATGGGTCTTTGGAAACAACATCAATACAGACCAGATCATTCAGGGACAGTACCTTACCCTACTCGACTATAAAGAGATGGCAAAACACACCTTTGAGGTACCACGACCCGTATTTGCATCAAAGGTTAAGGAGAATGACATCATCATAGCTGGAAGGAATTTTGGGAGTGGTTCGTCACGCGAGGAAGCTCCAAAGGTTCTCATGCATAGCGGTATCGGTTGTGTGGTGGCTGAGTCATTTGCTCGTATCTTCTTCAGAAATTCCTTCAACATCGGACTACCACTTCTGATAATTCCGAATAGTTCTAAGCTTGTCAAGGATGGAGATATCGTGACTGTCAATCTTCTGAAAGGAACAGTGACAATCAGAGACAAGGGAGATACAATTCACGGGAAACCACTACCGGACAGGATGCTAGAGATTCTCAAGGCAGGTGGAGCAGTCCCTTGGTACAAGAAGAATAAAGCATCTTGAGGTTTCAGATTGGAAAACACTAAAAGGGGTCAATCTGAGATAGGCGCATACACCTTCTGAGAGGTTACTAGATGAACGTACTAGTCTTTCTTCTGATAAGTCTGATAGTTCATGCGATACCAATCCCATTCAGGCAGGAGATGTTGAGGCCAAACAAACTCATTAAGTGGCTTCCATTTCGACTCATCTGGGGGACTGCAGCATGGGTTATCATATGTTTGCTTTTGGTTTCCACCCTTCCATGGGCAATTCTAACCCTGATTATGAGCTTTGGTGCACTATTAGTGGTTTCAAGTGGATTTCGCGGCGGTGCAATCGAAGACGTCCTTGAGGGCATACGTGTCCCACTCACCTGCATCGGCATACTCATAGTTATTATCATGCCTGTATTTGCAGGTGTTATCAGTTGGACTTCAGATGTGTCCAATGCAGAGTTCTTTGACTCTATGATCATTGTGACCGATGAACCGCTTTTCAACAACACAATCGATGATGACAAGGTGAGGCTGGTCACTGAGGAGTATGCGAAATATGTAGCCGCTCAGCACATATCCCCCTTTGGATCGAACGCCATCGTTTCTGCGGCGCACATAACGACCAATCCTGTAGGTGAGCTTGTCTGGGTGTGTACGATAGTGTCTACGAATGTCTTGGCTGAGAACTTCGTGAAGGGATTCATCGTTGTTGACGCCAATGACCCTCAAACTGTAGAGCCCCATCTCATTCCTGACACTACTATTCCTGTTGGAGAGGGATTGTTCTGGGACAGAGACATCCAGTTTGGCAACTACTTGAATGACATGACCGCGAGCTATCAGTATGCATATCCGACCTGGGATCCAGCTGGTAACTTGGTCTATGTACAGACTCGAACTCCACTCGGTTTCGACTTTGTAGAGCGAGCAAGCGGTCCGGTCGTCTATGCTGAGAATGGATCGGTCTACTATTATGCCACCATTGAAGAAACTCCAGACTGGGTGACCCAAGCATATGGGGAGGAATGGCTTGAACGCCAAATCTCTAGGTGGGGAGAATATCGTCGTGGCGATGGGTTCGACCTATTTGCCGGGGGTTTACTCTGGTTCATTCCGCCTTCCAATGACAGATTGCAGATACATGAGGACACACGATATATTGTCAACCCCGATACTGGTCGGATTGAAGCGTTCATCGCAGTAAATCCTGTAACTGCTAGTCGAACACTAGCAGGTGTCTTTAGAGCCACAAAGGATGCTGTCTATTACCACGATCTCAGTGACGAGGGATACGTGAGTGGTGATGCTGCTGCAGCCAACGTGGTTGCAGATATTGGAGCTCCAGCCAGTGGTGTATACTATGGTGCCATGCCTTTGCTCTACCCTGTTGTCATCAACTCAACACTCACGAAATGGACATGGTATACGCCTATCTATTGGGCTGACTTCTACTACGATGAGGACCTCGAGGATTATACAGCCACAAACATGCGTCTTCATGCATTGGGACTTGTGGATGCCTCAAACATAGACCGCTTTGTGTGGAAACCGCTGGGAGGAACTATCTCTGGTGAAGAGCTGGTGTATTCGGTTCGTTCTGCATATGTCGAACTCCTTGGTGGTACAGTTGAACCTGAACCAACAGGGACATTCAACCTTACAGCGAATGTTGTCAACAAGACATCCTATGTTGATAATGGAGATACACACATTGTACTGCGAACAGACAATGCCACATATCCATTCATTGAGGGAGCCCGTGATTGGATGAACCTGGCGGACTGGTATACTCTACTCAATGACATAGATGTTAGTGATAACTTCACAGCAACTATTCTGATTGTTGGCGACATGTATAGAATCATTGCGATAGTCAAGAACTAGATCTAGGAAGGGGTTTCTCCCCTTCCTCCTCTTATTTTATTGGGGGAAAAATTCTTTGAATACTTCTCGCTGAATCAGGAAACGGAGAATCTCAGCTGTTCCGCCACCAATTGTCATTAATCGCGCATCACGAAGGAATCGCTCAATAGGATAGTCTGTGGTATAGCCCATACCACCAAGAATCTGAAGGGCGTCATTTGTAATCTGGACAGCTGCCTCAGTCGTGAATAACTTTGCAATGGATGCCTGCTTAGTTATGTTCTCTCCTCGGTCATACATTCTCGCAGCAGTGAGTGTGAGTGCGCGACCAGCCTCCAGTTTCATCGCCATGTCAGCGATTTTGAAGCTTACTCCTTCAAAAGCACGAATTGGTCGTCCAAATTGGTGACGTTCAGTGGAATACTTGACTGCGATCTCATAAGGCGTTCTTGCATATCCAATCGCCTCTCCAGCGATAGCTGTCCTCTCTGAGTCCAGTTCATCCATCAGAATGTGAAAACCTTCACCTAGTTTTCCTAGTAACATATCACTAGGTACGCGCATATCCTCGAACTTCAGCCAAGAAACTCTAGCAGACTTCATTCCAAGTAGCTCATGGTCCTGCACAACACTGAAACCATCTGACTTTGTGTCAACTATGAATGCAGACATTCCATTCTTCGAATGAACTGTGGGATCGGTGATAGCAAAGGCACACATGTAGTCCGCCTGACTTCCATTTGTGATGAATCTCTTCTCACCATTGAGAATCCAATCATCACCATCCTTTTCTGCACGAGTCTTCATTCCAGCAGTGTCACTACCAACATCAGGTTCTGTTATTCCAATGCATCCAATCTTTTCGCCAATAACGACTGGTTCTAGGTATTTCTTCTTCTGCTCTGCTGTACCAAAACGAGCGACTGGCATACCATAAAGCGTGGTTGATGCCATGCGAGCCATGTCGAGACCGCCATTCACCGCAGAGATCTCCTCTGCAACTATAATCTCATAGGAAAGACCCCGTTCCGTTCCGCCAACAGATCTGTCATGGTGAACGCCCATGTAGCCAACCTTTCCAATCTTACTCAGGAGCTCTCTGGGAAAGGGACCCTTGTCTATCTTGTCTGCTATTGGTGCAATCTCCTTGGCACAGAACTCCTGTACCTCTTTCCTGAAGGCTATTTCATCATCAGTCCAAAGTGCATTTGAAAGATAGTCAACCATTATTGAAACCTGTTTTGGCTAGAAAATACATCCTTAAATCCATAGCTGCCTGGGCATCTTCCACTTACCGAGAAACTCGATAACAGAACCGCTCCATAGAATCCAGTTCAATCTCGACCCTATCTCCAATTTTGACTTCTCCTTCTGATGAATCACTTGCAAGACATAGAATCAATGCTCTTTGTTCAAGTTCAACAAGAGCCATTGAGAGCGGTACTGGAAATCCCTCAGGAGGCATCTGAAGAGTCGTATAGCTCTTGACAGTCCCTCGAGGAGGTAACTCTATCTTTTCCATCAGACCAGCCTTTTTTCCGCAGTAGGGGCAGGTTTCCCGTGGAGGAACTATTACTCTGTTGCATATTCTGCATTTCGAACTGGAGATCATCTGCTCTGACACAACATCCTAGACTTAGGTAACTAGATGAAAAAGCTTCGTAAAAGCATAGGAGCCCTAAAGATAGGGCTCTCAGTCAGTTTGGCCTATTCTTCGAATTCCCTGAATGACTCAATGAGGCTTATCAGTTCCTGCTTTGTGAACCGCTTGAGCTCCTGGGGCGGGGTGGCAGCCTTGATATCATCTGGGATGAGGTCAAGAAGCTCACTCTTGGTGAGGGTCGTTAGATCCACAGTTTGCACCGGTTCGACGACCTCCTCTGGGATATGATCAAGCTCAACCTCCTCAGGTTCAAGCTCTACCTCAGATACAGGCTCCTCGGTGACAGAGGGCTCTGGCTGGATTCCTGTATCTTCTTCGAATGGGGTAGTGACTTCATCGGTTTCTGGAACTTCCTCAGCCACCTCCATTTCGGGTGCCTCAGCCACCTCCAACTCTGAGATGTCTTCGTCCATTGGGGGTAGCTCGACCTCTTCAGGTTCAACTTCCTCTTCAGCCATTTCAATCGGCATCTCAGGTTCTTCAGCGACATCCGGTTCCATAGGTTCAATCTCTGCGGGTTCTGCTTCCTCAGGAACTACTTCAGCTTCAGGCTCAATTGTTTCCTCAAGTGTTTCAGCCTCGATATCTGGTTCTTCAACCAGCTCAGGTTCCACAGGTTCAATCTCTTCAGGTTCTATCTCCTCAGGTAATTCCTCAACCTCAGGTTCAATAACCTCTGGCTCCACAGCAACATCAGCTCCAAAGTCGCTTGGTTCAAGAGGACCAAGGTCAACAGCAGCCCCTCCCCTTCTGCGGCGTGAAGCGATGAGTGCTGCACCAAGTAACCCGATACCGACACCACCACCGATAATCATCAGTGTCATCGTGTCAGGCACAAATCCTGGTACCCCCACCCATTCAACTTCGACACTCAGACCATTGGTGTCAAGTAGAGAGATACCGTGAGTGTTGCCTGAAACACTATCAACCGTGAATGAATAACTACCAGCAGTATTCTTTGTGACCGTGGCACTCCAATAACCACCTGCTGAATTGTATGACATTGTGACGGAACCACCGTCATTAGCCAGGTTGACTTGACCAGAAGTGACAGCTGTAGAGTCGAACTCGAAGACGAGTGTCACTCGAATCTCAGTCGCAGTCCCTGTGTCCAAAGAGGGAATTGTTGCAGTGATTGATGTTAGTTGTACACAATCCCAGATAACATTAGCATCGGACGATGTTTGGACAAACTGACCAATCTCTCCTAATGATGCTGTCAGGATGCTATAGGACACACTTCCAACGGTGTTTTCAGTAACAGAGCCTACAAACACTCCTGTAGAAGATGTGAGTGCGATGTCACCAGTCATCGTGGCTGTGATGCCGGTGGTGATAGAGATGCCTGCATTCTCAAGCCTCACACTCCATTGAATCTCGGCTGAAACGCCAACATTGATTCTATCATCAGTCACTGAAACAGAGTAGAACTCAAGGCGGTCCCAGTATACTGTGACCGTATTGCCATTCATGTTATATTCGGAGATGCCATGAAGTAACCCATCACAAGATGTGAGGTCATCAAAGTCTAATTCAGTGTATGAGCCAATTGTGACCTGTGCCTCCCAGACCCCAGAGCCCATATGAGTGAGTGGATGGGTAGCAATAGCAAATGTACCAGCCACCACTGGAGTCCTGTCATACTCGTACTGTAGCTCAACTGTAATCACAACATCATCACTAGGGTCATGATACAACTCGTCTGCATCGATTGAAATAACGAGAACCCTGTCCCAGATGCAGAATGTCACATCATTCATAAATATAGCAGTGACACCATATGAACCGCCAGAGGCTGTGAGTACAGTGTATCTCTGAATCTGTGGTGTTGCATATTGGAAATTGGTGTTGTTCAGTGTAAGACTACCATCATAAGCAGCCCCATCAAAGGCATAGATTGCGCTTACTATGATGCCTGATGCGTTAGTGCCAACATCTATTCTCTGGTCAATGGGGTCTGTAATTGTGACGATCAGAGCATCCCAGATAACCTGCTGCGTAGAGGTGAAATTAATCCAAGCAGTCAGACCATAATAGGACTCACTGGCTGATGCAACCTCGAAACCTCCGGATGCAGGATTAGCTGAGGTCTCCTGCCATCTCCAATACAAGTTAACAGCATCCCAGGTCAGAGTTCTTGACCCATTGAGCTCGAGTGTTAGTCCAGACTGAATCTCCAGACCATCGTACTCATACCTTGCTCTCCACCAGACCTCGCAGTCAGTGTTGATATTAATCCGACCATTGACTACTCCAGCCTCATAGATCTCAATTCGATCACTGATGAAGTTGTCAGTCACACTAGACGGGTAATAGAGGTCTGTTCCTCCAGAACCAGTTCCTTCAGCAACAATCTTGAACGTGTATATGTTCTCTCTGACTGCAACCGAGGAACCAATGTCTGAAACACTGAAGCTACCAGCAACGAGGTCACCACTCCAAGCTCCTGCGAGATCATGCAGCACCCAGACATCAGTTTCGTTTGATAGAGGGCTATGACCAGAGCCATAGTACGTCACCGAACCAGTGGCAACAAGATCAGCTGTGCCAACATCTCCTCGATCATCAGATAGAGAGGGTGAAACTGAGTAATCCAGGCGAGTCTCTACATTCCAATTGGTTTCGTAGAAATCTGCATCATTTGCATATCCATCATCAACATACTGATGGATGTCCGAGTCAACAACGACTGGATGATCCCAGCCAATCTTGATATACCAGGTCATTGTCAGAGTGTCACCAGCACCAACTGCATTTGACAT
The DNA here is from genome assembly GCA_016840685.1 of Candidatus Thorarchaeota archaeon. Classification (GTDB taxonomy): domain Archaea; phylum Asgardarchaeota; class Thorarchaeia; order Thorarchaeales; family Thorarchaeaceae; genus SMTZ1-45. The sequence continues at coordinate 2,454 of JAEORX010000026.1, read as the reverse complement.
GGCTCCAACTGAAACAAAAGAGCCACCAGACTCGACTGAGAATAGACCTGTTCCGACAGTGTACCGGATTACCCAGTACTGCGTGAGCTGGTCATCAGAGTAGAGTGTTAATTCAACATAGCTGATGTCAGCATATCCGTCGAGGTCACTCACAGAAGTAGTAATCACATAGTACCGATATCGTGCATAGAGATAGTCTGTGTCATCACCATTTGTGAGGACAGGGCTTGAGTCGTTTACTGGTATCTCGTTTGGAGCAAGAGACCAGGTCACCTTCAATGTGGTTGTTGTGAATGCTGTGATTTCATATTGAAACTCGCTTGAAACAATGCTCACATTATAGAAGTATGTCACATCAGTGTTAGTGTCAACAAAGGAAGATACATTGGCATTAATGAATGAGTGCCACCAAGTGCTATTTCGGTCAATCACTATCTGATAGGTTGTACATATAGCATCATCATAATCGAAGGTGATAGTCAGAGAGAAGTTAGCCTGATGTGCATTGAGTAGAGATGCGTCATCCACACCAATAACGATCACGAGACGATCCCAGATCACATTCTGCGTCTGAGAGTTCTGATCAACCACGGTGATTCCATTTGCATTACCACTGGTTGCAACAAGGTTGTATGTGTTCATCAGAACTGATGCTTCAGAATCGGTGACTCTCCATAGACCAACACCTTGGTGAATTGCAGTCAAACCATTGACTGTGATGGTTCCATCAATAACTGGGGAGTCATCGTAATCGTAGAGTAATGTTACATCAATATCAACGCTGTCACCAATATTGACTCTATCATCAATTACAGAATAAGATTGGACCTGAACTCTGTCCCAAATCACACTCACAGAGTGACCATTGAGGTCAAGCAAATCAATTCCATACGTTGCATCAGTGCTTGAATTGACAAAGTACGTCCAAAGACCAATTGAAGCTTGACTGACGTTGAGCTCAAACCATGAGTTGACACCATCCCAGGTCATTGCTTGTCCATTGAGAGTGACAGAGTCTGCAGCTCCAAGGAGGGTGCTGTCATACTCCAGCATGAGTGTTACTCGAATCGCTGCATTTGTGTTTACATCAACTCTTCCATCGTCAGCAACCGTTGTCTGCATAACAATTCTATCCCAGACCACAGCAACATTTGGAGAATTCAGATTGAGTGTGGTTATGCCATAACTAGCCTCAGAGCTAGAGTTTACAAAGTAGGTCCAAAGACCGACGGATGCTTGGGAAACAGTGAGCTCAAACCATGAGTTGACACCATCCCAGATCATTGCAGTTCCGTCCAGAGTGACCGAGTCTGCAGCTCCAAGGTAGGTGCTGTCATACGCGAGCCAGAGTGTCACTCGGACCTCAACATTCGCACCTAGATTGACCCTAGTGTCATCAGCAACTGTCGTTTGTACGACAATCTCATCCCAGATGACCTGAACCTGTTGAGAGTTCAAATCCAGACTTGTGATATCATAAGTTGCGTCAGTTGTTGAGTTCACATAGTATATCCATGCTCCAACTGAGGACTGGCTAACTGTTAGGTCGAACCAAGAGTTGACTCCATCCCAAGTCATTGCAGTTCCATCTAGAGTGACTGAGTCTCCTGCACCAAGGTAGGTGCTGTCATACGCGAGCCAGAGTGTCACTCGTATCTCAGCATTCGCATTGATGTCTAGACGATTATCATCCACAATAGTGGTCTGAACAACAATCTGGTCCCAAATGACGCTAACGCTTTGACTGTTGGTATCTAAGTTGGATATGCCATAAGTAGCTTCAGAGCTAGAGTTGACAAAGTAGGACCAAAGACCAATTGAGGCCTGTGAAACAGTAAGGTCGAACCATGAGTTAACACTATCCCAAGTCATTGCTATACCATCAAGGGTAACAGAATCACCAGAGCCCAGGAATGTGCTATCGTAAGCGAGCCAGAGTGTCACTCGGACCTCAACGTTGTCACCAACATTCACCCGCTCATCATCAGCGACAGTGGTTTGAACAACTATCTGGTCCCAAATTACGTCTTGGGACATGCCACCTTGGTTGACCTGTGTAAGACCATGCGTCCCACCAGAATATACAGTCATGTCGTACGTGACCATTTGGACAGAAGCTTTGACATCAGCGAATCGCCAAATGCCACTACCTTGATGGGTGGCTGAGAAACCATTGACCGTAACAGTACCATCAGTGACTGTTGAGAGATCGTACTCATAGACTAGTTCAACATCAATGGTGACAGAATCTCCAACATTCACATGAGGATCATCAGCAGTGTAGACTTGCACCTGAATCCTATCAGATACATAGGTTGTTTGGATGGCACTACTCAGAAGATCGGTTCCACCAGCTCCAGTACCTTCCTCAACCACCTTGACTGTCAGTGTATCCAGACCAACCGTATCATCTGCGTACGCGATTAGACTGAACTGACCAGATGTAAGTGTCAG
>JAEORX010000188.1 GCA_016840685.1 Candidatus Thorarchaeota archaeon | reverse complement strand
ATTGGTTTTTGGTAGCTATGCCCACAAGCTTTTTCTTTGTCCACTTAACACCTTTCAGATACAAGAACCCCTAGAAACTGCTATGGATGTGTACAAAAACATGCCAGCAATGCCAAAGCGTGAGATTTTCGAGAGGATAATTCAAAACATCACAAGTAAGTTCCCAGATGTTTATGCAGCCCTATTTATCAGTCCTGAAGGATTCCCAATTAATACTTGGGGGGTCACACTTGAACGAGCTGAAGAGATCTCTGCTCTTCTGAGTGCATTGATTGGCAAAACTTGGGAGATCGTTAGGGGTGTGAAGGAAGGTGGAGAACTGGCATTTATCCAGATTCAGACCAATTTGGGCGGAATTCGGATTGCTCCCCAAGAAGAGTTTATACTTGTTACACTAACCCGTGGATGAGTCATCAACTAGCGACATTTCTGGACCTAGTTTCTGTCTGAAGAAATCTGTTTTTAGCCATCTCACTCGGTTTGTCCACTAGTGCAATTTTTATACTCAGTGAATCGACACTATCATGTTTACATACTCAACAAAAACCAAAGGTTGACGTTGTATACTATGGGAGGTCTTCTAATTGTCACGGAAGAAGGCAGCAGATGTCGAAAATGACGATGATGAAATGGACTACGAGGAATTTGAAGGGACTGAAGAAGAAGAAGAAGAAGGTGCTGATTTTAGCGGCGACGATGCCAGTGTTTCTGGGATTGAAGTCACAGACCTTCCTGGTGTAGGTCCAGCTATTGGAAAGAGATTGGCTGAATCAGGCTACAAGAATGTTGAGGCAATTGCAGTTGCATCACCTGGGGAGCTTGCTGCAGCGGGATCGATTGGAGAAACAACAGCTACTAAGATTATCAAGGCAGCCCGTGAGATGTTAGATATTGGTTTTGAAACAGCTGACATACTTCTTGAACGTCGGAGGACTGCTGGACGGATTTCAACAGGTTCGAAGGCTCTTGATGAGCTGTTTGGAGGCGGTATTGAAACTCAATCAATAACTGAGATGTATGGATCATTCAGATCTGGAAAGACCCAGGTAGCCCATCAACTTGCAGTGATGGTGCAACGACCCCCTGAAGATGGTGGTCTTGGTGCAAGAGCAATCTATGTCGATACTGAGGGCACCTTCCGACCAGAACGTCTAGTTGACATGGCTGAAGCGTACGGTATGGACCCTGCAAAGGTCCTGAAGAATGTAGTATGGGCGAGAGCATACAACTCGGATCATCAGATACTATTGTGTGATCAGGCTATGGAGATGGCAACTGAGCATAATGCGAAGCTGCTAGTTGTGGATTCAGTGACGAGTCACTTCAGAGCAGAGTACACCGGTAGAGGTACTCTTGCAGCAAGACAACAAAAGCTGAACAAACACCTTCACCATCTCCAGAGAGGCGCAGAAATCAACAATATGGCTGTATACATCACAAATCAGGTAATGTCTCGACCTGATGCTTTCTTTGGAGATCCAACTGCTCCTGTCGGTGGGCATGTTCTAGCTCATGTGCCACAGACAAGATGTTACCTGCGGAAATCGAAGGGCGAGAGAAGAATCTGCCGTCTTGTTGACTCGCCGAATCTTCCTGAGGGTGAGGCAGTCTTCACTGTTGTGAAAGATGGCATTCGTGACGTCTAGTATGAATGAAAGAGGTAGATGGTTTTCGAGACCATCTCCTCGTTTCTATTCGAAAGTGGCAGACTCGATGATACCTAGAACTGATTTTTCCCAATCTTCAAGCTTCTCCGGACTAATTGGATAGTTGTGATAGGCTTTGCTCATCTTCTTCATTAGTCCTGCTGCTTTCTGAAGTTTCCTAAGGAGCGATATTCTTCCAGCCCCTCTTTTTACGCGTCTCAGCTTCTCAGCAGCACTGAGTGAGAGACCATCTCCACGATTTGCAGCCATGAGGTCCTCTGCCTCAAGAAGCCTTCTTTCGAAACCAAAGTCCATATCATCATCAGACACCGCTTGAAGGAGTCTTCTAAAAATCTCAAGGGATGCCAGCCTACTACCGAAGTCTGGGAAATATCGAGTATTATAAGACCAAAGACCAGTGGCAGAGTGGTCTCGTCTGACAATGGCTCCTCGTATGACTTCTCCGAGAATTATCCCAGCGCGCATCCCTGCGCCAATTCCGCCCCCATGGATTGGATTGACTTGAAGAGCGGAATCTCCAACAAAGGCGACTCCATCTCCCACCAGGCTCTTGAGTGGTCTGCGAACAGGGACAGCGCCCCCTTTACCCTCAATGAGCTTTGTCCCAAAGAGAAGTGGATATTTCTTTTTGAATTTCTCAAAGTGAACTTTTGGAGAACCTCGACCTTCCCCACCTGTTATTCCCACACCTGCATTCACTTCCTGGGGGCCCTTTGGGAATATCCACGCGTATCCCTGTGGTGCAATTTCCCCACCCAGAAAAACACGAGCCACCTCTTGTTCTGCTAGTGGCATCTTGAGACTTAGTATCTCCCGATAACAAAGAGCAATGTCCCTCTTGTCGATTTCATTCTCTACCAGCGGATTCTCGAGTTTGTTTCTGATGACCGCAGCAAAGCCACTGGCATCAACAACCACCTTGCATTTGACAATCGTTACCTCTCCAGAGACGAGGTCCTTATACTCAAGACCAGTGACTTGGTCACCAATCATCATCGGACTACCAACATGGGTGTTTGGGAGAAACTTTGCACCTGCACTAATTGCCTCACTTAGAAGTCGTTGTCCAAAAGCTAGTCTGTTCACTGTCCATCCATCGAACTCAGTCCATCCTCTTACCTTCAGCTCATTCTTCATACTTGGCGGATAGACATCTGCACCGGAGATAATGGAAGACACCTCATCGCCTTCAGGATAATCGATTCCTGTTGCCTCGAAGTGGGACTTGCTTATTTCATCACCACATACCTTCTCGCCGACCTTATCCCTCGGCTTTCTGTCCAATAAGAGTATCTTTAATCCTAGCTCAGCGCATCTTCTTGCAGTAACGCACCCCGCAGATCCTGCTCCAACAATAACTACGTCCGGTCTCTTCAAAGTCTATCGACATCATGAAGACGCTCTGAGATTTAAATACCTGCATGACCACCCATTGAAATACTATGCATAACTGTTATCTACAACATACGAGGGCTCCGACATATGAACTCTGCACAGAGCCTGGTTGTTGTCGGTCTCCAATGGGGAGATGAGGGGAAAGGCAAGATTGTCGATGTTCTTTCTGAGAACTATGACATTGTTGTACGTTTTCAGGGAGGTAGCAATGCGGGTCATACGGTAATCGTAGGCGATAAGACCTATAAATTCCGAATCTTGCCAACTGGAGCCATTCGAGGAAAGAAAGTCGTGATTGGCAATGGAGTTGTAGTAGATCCATTAGTGTTGCTAGAGGAGCTAGATTTTCTCCGAAGGGAATCTGTTGCTATCGACCTACTCATAAGTGACCGTGCACATATTATCACTCCGTATCAGATACAGATTGATACTCTGGGAGAGATTGCAAAGGGAAACAAAAAGATAGGCACAACACGTAGAGGAATTGGACCGACCTATTCTGACAAGGTTTCTCGGATAGGAGTGCGCCTCTGTGATTTTTCATTGGAGTCGAGTGAACAATGGTCACTGCTTGAAGCCAGTGCACGAGTTCAAATCGAGAAGACACATGGGGCTACCATTGAGGACCCTGTTGGTTCATCGTTTGAAACCTTTTCCTCCCACGTAAGAAGTCTGCTCCACTATATTGGCGACAGCGGAGAGTTCTTGGAAACTGAAATGAGAAAGGGGCAACGTGTCTTGTTCGAAGGTGCTCAAGGCGCACTACTTGATATAGATCATGGAACATATCCCTTCGTCACCAGCTCGAACTGCGTTTCCGCAGCGGCAGCAACAGGAACTGGTATTTCATTCTCAGGATTAGAATCTGTTCTTGGGGTTTGTAAGGCATACATGACGAGAGTTGGTACAGGACCCTTCCCAACTGAACTTGATGATGATGTTGGACAGTTGATGCGAGATAGGGGAAAAGAGTACGGCACAGTGACAGGTCGTCCTCGAAGATGCGGATGGCTTGATCTTGTTGCACTCAGATATGCCGTCCGATTGAATGGGTGTGAACATCTAGCAGTAACCAAGGCTGATGTTTTGACAGGTATCAATCCCCTCAAGGTCTGTGTTGCCTATGATATTGATGGTATCAAAACGAAGAATTTCCCAGCTAGTGCTGAGGTGCTATCAAGGGCCATTCCTGTCTATCAGGAGTTCGAGGGGTGGTTTGAGGAAATTGAGTCCAGTTTTAACTCAAAGACCAATGCTGTTCTTCCTAGGCAATTCCAGCATTATCTATCCTTCATTGAAGAATCAACTAGTGCCAAGATTTCGATGATCTCCACAGGTCCACGTAGAGAAGATACAATAATGCTCTGAGAAACAGCACTACATATGTTTCCTCTCTATCATCACTATAGATCCTACTATGATTGCTGCAACGATAAGTAGCAGTGGTGGAGCGTAATTGATGAAAATACCAAAATAGTACACAATCCTAGCAGGGTCCAATGCAATGATAGTAAGATGTCCCCATACAAGTAAAAATCCATAGATGGCAAAAATCGGGTAGAGAATAGGGCCTCCTGTTATCACAAGTAGTAGTATGAGTACAGCTAACCTATTCTTTGTGGGATCGAACAGAGGTACCTTGATGGTTTCTTGGTCACTGATTTCAAAGTAATACAATATGAGAATGGTTGGAAATCGTATACGTATAAGTTCTAGAATCTGAACGCCTTGCTGTACTGTGAGAAGGACGAAGGTATGTGTCAACATATATCCCAGAATCATCGCGTTGAGAATGGGAAGGGATGGTGTGAAGAGTTGAAGACTCTCGATGATTCCTACAAGCACAGAGAAATTAACAAAGAGAAGAATTAGATGCCCAATTGCACCTTTG
>JAEORX010000187.1 GCA_016840685.1 Candidatus Thorarchaeota archaeon | reverse complement strand
CCAATTATAAATATCAATCCAATCACAACCCGTAGAACTAGTCGCCATGTTTGCCCCTCGTATGGTTCATTTCTGAAGTTCACAAATCTCCCTTCAAGAATGAGACCTATAGCGATACCCATTGTCACTCCTCCATAGGCACCGAGATTGTCATTAGGAGGCTGTGGGAGTAGAGATGCGATCAGAGTCGCCAAGAATCCAACAAATAGCAAGACAAGTAGTAGACGTTCTGTCTTGTATCGCGATAAGTATTCCCTTGCTGGCTTCTCCAGATAGAAACACAGAAGCACAATCACAATCCCAATACCCCACCCTAGGAGTACATCTTCTAGATAGTGCACACCTAGATATATCCTTGAAATACCAATTAACCCGACCATCACGATTGAAATGACTACCATCCACCAAGTCCTGACCCTTGTTGTTACCCACCCATAGAGTGTTGCAGAGTTCTGAGCGTGACCACTAGGAGTGCTATAATTCGGAGCCTCAACTCCTGGATACCAGTTACTAACAGGTGGTCGCTCTTTTGCTATAATCACTTTAAGATAGTATTCTGAGAGTATAGAAACCACGAGGACGTATGTCAGAATGATCGATTCCCTCTTGTTGTACGCCCAATATCCTATCAATATCGCGAAGACATAGAATGGGGTTTCACCAAGCAGAGTCACCAGGAAGAAGAAGTCTCCTAGCCCTGGCAATATATCTCTAAGAACATCTGTAAGTCCAGGGTCAAATAGCATCCATGTTCACCACTTTGATAGAGAGAGATCCTAAATGAATTTGGTAAAAGAAAAACCTGTTCCTTCATGGACAAAACCTTATAGTGGACATGGCTCCACCATTAGTCGAGGAGGTTCTCGCTTCATGGTGTTTGAGAACTTAGAGCCTAAATTAGTCTGGCAGATATTCGAACATGTCTTCACCAAGACCCCTCGAGAGTCAAAGAAGGAAGGGAAGATTCGGGAGAAGCTAAAGAGCTGGGTGCCGGAACGAGCGAAATCACTTGGTATTGAGATAACAGTAATTGAGGATGAGGCTGGGAACCTGCTTTTCAAGAAAGGTCCCACAAAGGGAATGGAATCCACTCAACCACTCCTTTTCCAGGGTCATATGGACATGGTGTGTGAGACTGACAGACCTGACGGATTTGATTTTGATAACAACCCAATACCGATTCGAATCCAAGATAATGGAGAGTGGGTTGACGCTGATGGTACAACGCTCGGAGCAGACAATGGGATTGGTACTTCGTTGGGTCTTGCACTTATGCTGGACCCCAAAGTCAAACACGGCCCTCTAGAGATACTCATCACTGTCGATGAGGAAACCGGTCTCGTGGGCGCATTTGCTTTAGAGCCTGAGAAAATGGGGATAAAGAGCAAGCTTATGATTAACATTGATTCAGAGGACCTAGGCATCATCACAATTGGCTCAGCAGGTGGTGGCGATACCGACCTTACGAAGAAGCTCAAACTCAAAGATGTCACAGGAGAAGCCACATTCTACGATTTAATAGTTTCAGGATTGTTTGGTGGCCACTCAGGTGTTGATATTGACAAGCATAGAGCTAATGCCAACAAACTTGTTGCTAGAATCTTCACTCAACTCATGGCTGAGATGAACGTGCATATCTGCAACTGGAATGGTGGAAGCAAACATAATGCCATTCCACGTGAAGCAACAGCCAAGTTTGCTGTTGAATCTGGCAAGACAACCCGGGCAGGGGAGATTCTACAGAAGACAAGAGAAGAGATAACCACATACTATCGAGAGATTGAACCTGACATTCAAATCAGCTGGGAGAAATCCCGACCCGAACCTGCGTTTTCTCTCGAGGAATCAAAGAGGATTGTCCAGTCCATCAACAACATTCCCCACGGACCAATTCGATTCTCTCCTAACGTCGAAGGTCTTGTGGAGACCTCAAACAATGTTGCCATCGTGAAGACAGAAAACGATCAGGTTTCAGTCCTCCTCTCTACCAGAAGCAGTGTTGATTCAGAACTCGAGTCATTCAGACAAGCCATGGTAGATCTCGCTGACTTGAGTGGCTGGAAAGCTGAGAGGAAACCTGGGTATCCTGGTTGGAATCCTGAGCCTAAGAGTCTATTTCTTTCTTTCATTCGCAAGCACTTCGAGAGAGTCACTGGCAGGGAGATCAAGGTTGAGGCAATCCATGCTGGTCTTGAGTGTGGAATAATCGGATCAAAGATACCCGGAATTCAGATGGTGTCTATAGGCCCTCGATTGGAGAACGCTCATACTCCCGAGGAGAGGGTCAAAATTATCGACATAGAAATTCTCTACAGTCTGTTGAAAGCAATATTGGAGGATTTACCTAGTCTCAAAAGATTGGTAGTCAGGTGAGGTCACCAAGACCAAGCTTCTCAAGCTTGTCCTTGGGTGGTCTGCCTGTCTTTCGGTTCCACCCTCGATACTCGTACCAGGTCTTTAGCTGCGCCTCTATATCTGGGACATGACCCTCAGTCGCACCCTCAAGTGGTTTTAGTATCAGCTCTGGGAGCTTCTCTTCTCTTACATCATACCCAAGCTTGAGGTTGAGGAGTCGCATCATGGTGAATATCCTCTCGCCAGTCTGCACCAATTCTTCGATGCTCATGTCCCAGCCAGTTGCCAATTGGAGAAGCTTAAGCAGCTGGTCTCCGTCCATCGGGTAGAAATTGCAGCTCACTGCTGAGTTGGTCAAAGCACGGAAGTCCTGAAGTCTGGCAACTATGTCTGCCTCATTGGCAAATCTGTCCTCACTCTCAATCCTGAAGGCTTCGTTCGGTTGTCCCATCTGGACATTATACATGTCTGCACTCATATGACAAGCACCCCGAGGTGAAGTCGCATATCCTATGGCATGTCCAGAGAACCCTCGTGGGTCGTGTTGTGGAAGTTCAAGACCATTCACCTGTACCGCCAGATTTGCGGCTCCAAACTTCTCTCCAAGCTGTAAGGCTCCTTCTGCCATCACATCACCAATACCCTCGCGTTTGGCAATCTTCTCAGCTAATGCCACCCCTGAGTCGATCTCTCCCCACTCTGGAGTGATGCCATCAAGGTCCTTAGCTTTAATCCTTCCCTCCTTGAAGAGATAGTATGCAAAGGCGATTGTGTTACCTCCAGAAATTGTGTCAATCCCAAGCATATTGAGAACCTTGTTTGCATAAGCCACAGCTTCGACATTGTTGTTGAGGATCAAGGACCCCATGGTCCCTGTGACCTCCAGCTCTGGTCCTGCATACTTATCCATTTTGTACTTTCCCTCGGGAATCTCAATCACTCTTCCACAACCAATCGGACACCTATAACATGCTGACTTACCTGTCAGGATGGTCTCTCTGACCGAGGTGCCACTAAGATTGTATGTGTCAAAATCAGATACTGTGTAATACCCTGCAGGTAGAGACCCCCACATCATACTCGCCATGTCTGTGAATCCTGCTGTACCCAAATCTGAATACATCCTAAATGAAGGGTCTTCTTTCTTGTCCTCATTCAGTCCTGAAGCATACTCACGCATACCCTTCTCATCTGCGACAGGCACCTTTCGATTAGTCCCATGAATCACGACAGCCTTGAGCTTCTTGGAACCCATGACTGCGCCTAAGCCCGCTCTTCCTGCAGCACGATGGTGGTCCACAATGATGCTGGCGTACTTCACCAGATTCTCACCAGCAATACCAATCCTCGCAATCCCTGCATTCTTGTGACCGGTTTCTTCCTTCAGCTCCTCCCAAACTCGTATTGTGTCCTGTCCCCACAGATGTTTCGCCCTTTTTATTTCCACATCAGAGTTCTCCACGAGTAGATAAGATGGTTCCTCAGCTGTTCCAGTGAAGATTATCCCGTCATATCCTGCAAACTTCAGGTCTGCTCCTAGGTGACCACCCACGGTACTGTATCCCAGAAGACCAGTCTTGGGGGACTTTGAACAGAATGTCGACTTACTACCAGTTGGTGCCATTGTGCCACACAACGGTCCTGTGAGATATAGAAGTGGATTTTCAGGTCCAAGTGGATCTGTGTCCTTGTCAATCATGTCGTATAGCAGACGAGTCCCAAGTCCTGCACCACCAATGAACTGCCTCAATAGCTTCTCATCTATCGATGTCACAGAAGTTGACCCGGCACTCAAGTCGACTCTCAAGATTTTGCCTCGATAACCGTTCAAAACAACCACCTCCAATCAGAAGTCGATGTTAGTTCCATCATACATGTATCTGTACATCTTACGTATCTCTTCGCTGTCGATGTTCCGTGGGTTCATCGTCAGACTCGTGTCCATCATCGCGAACTCAACCATGGTTTCTAAACCTGCGTTGAAGTCTTTCTTCTTGATTCCAGCCTCTTTGAAGCTACGTGGACTGCCAATCTTTTCCATCAATTCTCGTATGGTTCCTGCGAATTTCAGTGACACTGTTTCAGGCTTTTTTCCTGTTATCCCAATCATTCGTGCAAGTTCGGAGTATTGCTTCGCAATTCCCTCGTTCTCTTTTCCTCTGGAGTTGAACTCAATCGTGTAAGGTAGTGCCATTCCCACAGACATGCCATGATGAGTCCTCAACACAGAACCCATGCTATGTCCCAGAGAATGTGCAAGTGCTGCCTGCGAGTTTCCAAAAGACATCCCAGCAAGGCACGCTGCCACAAGCATCTTCTCTCTACTCTCAATATCTGCAAGGTTCTTAATGGACTTCGGTAGCCACTCAAAAATCATCCTCACAGCCTGCAGTGAACAGCCATCAGAGAAGTCGTTCTTCCAGACAGAAATGTAACCTTCAACCGCGTGTGTAAGTGCATCCATTCCTGTGTATGCAGTTAGCTCCTTTGGTAGTCCGATAACAAACTCTGGGTCGAGAATCGCGATGTCCGGAGTCAGCTGAGGATTAATGGTAGCGAACTTTCTTCCCGTTTCATCATCTCGAATGACGATTGCCTTCGTGGCTTCAGAGCCTGTTCCCGTGGTG
>JAEORX010000186.1 GCA_016840685.1 Candidatus Thorarchaeota archaeon | reverse complement strand
CCGCCCACGCTATGATGCCCAAGATGAAGAGGACTATGTCAATTATGAGATAAAATTGGGCAAGTGCTGCAATAGAGTGTATGAAAAGATAGATGAGTAGAATTGTATTGATGCCATGATTATATCCTGTGAGAATTAGAAAGAGCCCTCCAAGAAGGCAGAGTGCGAATGGTGTCTGGTTTTTCATTGATCTCCCTTACTGATGGTCTAGACTACCCTCCTTTTTACATCATCGGATATTGTTGAAGGAAAATAGACATCGAAGTCAGACTCTTTCATTCAAATATGCAACCACTTGGCTACCTAAGCTCACAGTTTGAATCTGTAACGCTAACCTTATTTTGTGTCATGTAATCGTACCTTTAAGGTCAATTGGGACGGGAGGCCCCTCTGGCTTTAACAAATCTGCAGAACAGAATCCCACGGAGTACATCACCATGCGCGACCAAGATGACGGTAGCAAAATCATGAAAGCAGTGCTCATTGGTGATGGAGCTGTGGGGAAGACAAGCATCCGCCGCAACTACCTTGGTGAGGACTTCATTGAGGGTCACCTCGCCACCATCGGCGTTGACCTAGCGACAAAACGCGTTCTCTTTGATCAGGATATTGTCAAGTTCATTATTTGGGATCTTGCAGGGCAGCCCACCTTTGAAAAGGTGCGAGGTCATTATTACAGTGGTTGCAATGGGATACTCCTTGTATATTCAGTCATCGATAGAGAATCTTTTGACAATGCAAGCAAGTGGCTTGTAGAGGCTTTCAAGAACATGGGGCCATTACCTCCAACAGTTATCATTGGGAACAAGATAGACCTTCGTACAAGCCTCGATAAGAAGAAGTTCGTCACGCCTGAGGAGGGTCAGGCATTCTGTGACTATTTCATCAAGAAGCTAGATGTACCAGCAATCTTCCGGGAAACCTCAGCAAAGACTGGTGCCAATATCCAGGACACATTCCATGAGCTTCTGAGGATGATGAATGAGGCTCAGCAGGACAAAGAGCCGGACATATACATGGGTTGAGCTCTTGTAAATGCTTCTGCCACATCATAATGGTTATTAGAGCTCCCTTTCATTAACAATTGTTAAAGAGTAGTGAGATTGAGAAACGAAGATGACTGACTCCGCAAAAAAGACTCCTGAGAAACAGCGTATGTCTATGAAAATAGAAGGCATGCACTGTGCCTCTTGTGTGGCGACCATTGAGAAGTCACTCCTCAACGAGGATGGAGTGCTATCCGCAGCAGTCAGTCTGCTTGATGAGAAGGCAGTTATTGAATACGACTCTCAGCGTGTTGACCGCAGTAGGTTGGAGAGGGCTGTTGACTCTACGGGATATCGAGTCAAGAGATCTGTAATGACAATGACGATACCTGGTGCAACAAGTGAAGCTGACTGGAAGAACATCACAGAAGCAATGTCTGAACAGAGGGGTGTTATCACTATCAACACCTACCCGGAAAGGAACAGACTACTGATTGAATATGATGATGATGTCCTGACCTTCAAGATGGTGAAGAAAAGACTACAAGACCTTGGCTTCGAGCCATCTGAAGCGGAGGGGATTGAAGGCGACAGAGAATCCCTTGCAAGGGAGAAAGAAACAAAGTACTATCTAGGTCTCTTTACCTTCTCGCTACTTCTCTCAATCCCAGTTGTCCTCATCCACTTCCATGCTCTGGATAGCATCATCCCTCTTGAAATGACCAGAATGCTCATCATGTTTGCTTTAGCCACCCCCGTGCAATTCATTGGCGGTTATCCCTTCTACAAGTCTGCCATGAGGTCTGCAAGGCACTTGAAGACCAACATGGATACGCTGATAATGCTGGGTACAAGTGCAGCCTATTTCTACTCAGTTGCCACTACCTTCATCCTAAGCGGCGATTCCTTTTACGATACTGCAGTACTCCTCATAACCTTCATCCTCCTTGGTCGTACCCTCGAGGCTATTGCAAAGGGTCGGACTTCAAAGGCGATACGCAGTCTTATGGACCTTCAAGCCAAAGTAGCCACTGTTGTGAGGAATGGTCAGGAGATCACACTCCCAATAGAGGACGTTGAAGTTGACGATATTGTGTTGGTTCGACCTGGCGACCGTGTTGCTGTTGATGGTCAGGTTCTAGAGGGGAAATCCTCAATCGATGAGTCAATGATTACAGGTGAACCATTGCCTGTGAACAAGACCGTTGGCGACTCTGTTATTGGTGGGACTGTTAACAAGAATGGCATTTTACGAGTCCGTGCGGAGAAAGTAGGACAGGATACTGTTCTCTCTCAGATTGTACGCATGGTTGAGGAGGCCCAGACGAACAAACCACCCATCCAGAGGAAAGCAGATGCTATCGCAGAGGTTTTCACTCCAGTTGTCCTAGTCATCGCACTTGCCACATTTCTCTTCTGGACGCTGATAATGTCTATAGGGTGGACAATTGCGCTCAACTTCACTATTGCTGTACTTGTAGCAGCATGTCCATGTGCTCTTGGCTTGGCCACTCCAACCGCAATCATGGTTGGAATTGGCAAAGGAGCTCAGTATGGTATCTTAATAAAAACAGGAGATGGCTTGGAAACGATTCCAGTGGTTGACACGATCGTTTTTGACAAGACTGGGACCCTCACTATTGGACGACCAACTATTACTGACATCACTATAATTGGCGAGCTCTCTGAGAATGATGTTCTCAGACTAGTGGCCGCAGTTGAGAAGAACAGCGAACATCCCCTGGCTGAAGCCATTGTCTATGAGGCACGAGAGAGAGGCATTGAGATCTCACCTTCAAAGGACTTTACCTACACCTCTGGAAAGGGTGTTAGTGCCTCTGTTAATGGCAAATTGATCCATGTCGGAAGTAAACAATTCATGACCGACATGGGCATTGATTTCTCAGATAGTGATGATCACATCTTAATGCTTCAGCAGCAAGGCAAGACAACTGTATATGCCGCTATGGGTGAATCGCCCCTAGCAGTCCTAGCCATTTCAGACAAACTAAAACCATCATCTATCCAAGCTGTTGAGACGCTGAAGAAACTTGGACTTGAAGTCTGGATGATAACAGGTGACCGACTGGAAACTGCAAAGTCAATTGCCAACACGGTTGGGATTGAGAATGTCCTTGCAGAAGTGCTACCCAGCGACAAGGCTGAGCAAGTGAAACTGCTTCAAAAAGATGGTCGGATAGTGGCCATGGCTGGTGATGGAGTCAATGATGCCATCGCATTGGCTCAGGCTGATGTTGGTATCGCCCTTGGTTCTGGAACTGATGTATCAGTTGAGTCAGGGGACATTGTCTTGGTAAAGGATGACCTTCTTGATGTTGTCACTGGGATTCAATTGGGGAAGGGCACAATGACCAAGATTAAGCAGGGCTTTTTCTGGGCTTTGATTTATAATATCATTCTGTTACCAATCGCTGCAGGTTTATTCTATCCTTCCACAGGTTTGGTACTCCGACCAGAATTCGCGGGGCTAGCAATGGCTCTTTCTAGTGTCAGTGTTGTCACAAACGCCCTTAGTCTGAATCGCTTCAAACCTCAACGACCAACTGTTTCAGAAATAACGACGCCTCCAGCCGCCTATCAAGAAGGCGAAGTCGCTATCGATCCAATCTGCAAGATGAAGGTTGAGATTGAAACAGCTGACCTCTACAGCGATTACAAGGGCAAGCGATACTACTTCTGCAACCAGTACTGCAAGGACACCTTTGAGGCTGATCCAGCACAGTATGAAGAGGAGCTTTCGAGTGGAACAGAAGTGCCTGAGATTGCTATAGACCCTATCTGCAAGATGGATGTTGTCACAGCAACAGCAACTCTCATCAGCGAATACGATGGAAAGAAGTACTTTTTCTGCAATCCCTACTGTAAGGAAACCTTTGACAAGAATCCTGAGCAATATAAAAACCAAGATTTCAGAGACTGAATATGTGACTCACACAAGACATTGTTCTTAATAGTTCGTTTAGCTCATAGAAAATCGGTGGTTAGAGGTTGCTTACTCGTCTGCAGAAGATATACTTTGGAATGGCTCGTCTTGGTCCCAGTATCATGCTTGACATGCTAGACCTTGCTAGTGCTTTATTCTACTTCTCTATTCAGGCTCTCCCTGCAATCTTTACTGGAACTGCGATTGCACTCAGTTATCTCTCAATCATGGTCTCAGAACTGACATTTGGGAATCTAAGCGATAGAACTCCAACGAAACGGTGGGGACGTAGGAAGCCATTCATCATGGTGGGGGCACCCCTGATGGCTGTGTCATTTCTTTTGGTGTTCAATCCGCACTTGTTTCTCGCTGAGGGAAACGTGATTGGACTATTTTTCTACGCTACTCTCACGATGAGCATGTTCAAGGTCTTCTATGGTATGACAATGACTCCCTTCCAATCTTGGATGCCTGAGTTAACAGAACCAGAAGAACGCCCTGCAGTTTCCGCCTGGCAGAATGTTGCGAATTTCATGGGTTTCGTAGTTGGTACCTTCGGAACGGCTTTCCTAGCCATTGAAGCCACAGAATGGGGTCTCCCGACTGAGATACTATACATGATTTTTGGATTCGTGGTACTACAGCTTCTAGGCTTCACTCCTTCTCTAGTAGGTCTCCATAAGGAGGGTAAGTTCATCCCACAACCATCAATAAGAAAGGATCTTGACAAAGCCTTGAAAGATCGCGATTTCGTCGGCTGGCTGGTCGCCCAGGGTCTCCTCTCAGTGGGCATTGCCACAGTTGTGAGGACTGCATTTCCATACATCAATGACTATCTCAAGTTTGGTTTGACTGAGTTCCTCATTTTTGGAGTTGAACTTCTATCTGTTGTCTTCGTGTTCTTCGTTATCTATCAGTTCACAATTCGAAGGATGGGGAAGCGGTTCACTCTACAGGCATCAATGATGCTAGCTGTGATATCTCTACCATTCACATTGGTTATTACGACATCGACCGCTGCCTTCTTGCTTCTAGCGTTCACTGGTGCTGGAG
>JAEORX010000185.1 GCA_016840685.1 Candidatus Thorarchaeota archaeon | reverse complement strand
CACATGGAGGTCATTGACGGTTTTCACCGCGCGTCCATAGTAAGTTGCTTGCCCAACATAATGAGGGACAAGAGGCACAATCAGTACAATAATAGTGAGTGCGATTGCGATGAGTTTTGTTTCATTGCCCTCTGGGAGTCGAAAAATACCTGTCAGAATGAAATCCAAAATCCAAGCAGAGGCGATTATTCCAGTGAGAAAGAAAAGATCAAACACAGGCAGTAAATACCTCACATTGTTGATGAGTGACGCATAAGGAGCGGTTAGTCTGTAAAGGACAGTCAAGATGACAGGAAATAACCAAGGAAAGGGCTTTCCTCTCACAATCAGGATGATCCCCACAAATACCCCAACAACAAGATGTGGCATTTCACCCACAAATAGAGTCCACCAGAAGTTCCAGGCCTCAATTTCATATTCCAAGGGAATATGCACCTTTGCGTAGAATGTGTCAGGTAATGGGAGACCTGTCACGCTCAAACAATGCATGACCCAGGGAAGTACAACTAATACTGCGAGCCCAGCAGAAATGAACAGAGTCGCGACTCTTCTTGCATCAACCTTACGTTTGAATGCAAGGATTAGAAATCTGATTGGAACAGCGAATGCAACTATGATGCCTTCTGGTCTTGAGAGGTATGCTACACCAACTAGAACGCCAAGAATCAGATCATATTTGATATCAGTATTATCCAGCACAAAGATTGAGAGGAGAAGGACAAAGACGAACAAGGGTGTCTCCATTCCTGAAAGCATCAACCAGGTGTTTCGAGGGATAATGGAAAAGCCAGCAATCCCAATAACACCCCACTGAATACTGTTGGTATAGGTGTAGACAATCTTTCCAACAAGAAATGATGAAGCTATATAGAATAACAGCGATACTGTGTATGCACCCCACGCTAAATTGACAGCATCAGTTGAAAAGAGGAATAGAACTGAGAGAATAACTGACCAGAGAGGACTTGTCGACCCTGTGCTCGGATATCCAGGTGAGTATTCCCAAGGAACACCTTCGTATATGGTTCGCGCATATTGTAGATGTATCCATGAGTCATCCAAAGTAAAGCCAGGACGTGTGAATGAGAGCATAGTTGACAGATAATAAGCACAAGAGAGTCCTGTGACTATGATGGCTGTTAATAAGAGGGATAGGTCCTTGGAATTTCGAACAACCCAGCTTCGTAAATTATTGGTTATCCAAGCTGAGTAGGATTTGTTTGAATCATCAGGACTTCTATTGGGTGGTTCTGTCATCTCTCCCACCATGTTTCTATGTCGCCAGATGTGTTGTGACTATATGTCTTTCGTGGTGTCGATACTTTCGGTCATCTCTCTCACAGAGTTCACAATACGTTGAAACAGAAGATATTGTCTGAGAAGTGACTTAGCAAACTCTATGCCTTTCAAAGCTGGGTCTGAATTCAGTAAGGGGAAGGCAATGGCACTCGATCAAGTTCATACGACTCAAATGCAGCTTGGAAGAGTTGTATCGAGTCGTCAAATAACAGCATTCAGTCCACCCGGTATAGCTATAGAGGCTGCGAGGTATCCATTTCTAATGGCAGGTGTATTGGCCTCTACGGAACCATCAGAATATCTCTCTATTTTTGATCATCCTGAGTCTTGGATAGGACTGGACAGAGAAGCCATCATGTCCATGAGACGACAATTGTACAGATTCTTTGTGCCAATCGACGCAAGGGCAATGGAGCCCAAGTCCTTCGTGGAGGTGTTGCAGACAATAGCCCTGTCAGTCAGTCCTATAGCTATTGAGATCGAGTCTGCCAACCTTCCCCCAAGGAATCTATCTGCGCTTGGCGGTCAATTACCCGCAGGCACCTCTGTAGAGATCAATAGTCTTGAAATTGTGTCAAATCCTGAAATCAGTAGAGTTGCAAAGAGAATTACAGAACTCGATATTTCTGCTGCTGAGGCGGCTTGGAAGCTATTCGATTATGATTATTCACTTGACCAAGTTAGTCGGTTGATGTCTGTGGGACTTCTTGGCAGATTAGATAGTAGAAGGTTTGTACCGACACGTGGTGCGTACAAAGCAGTCATCGATGGATTTGTCAGTCGATGCTTGATTGAACTCTCTGATAAGCCAATCTCATCGACTTTTAAAATTGGAAGGGCAGAGGTTTTAGGTGACAACTTCACAGTCTTTGCCCAACCAGGAGAGCCACGAGTCGATTACTTCAAGATAGAAAGAACTCAGCAAGGATTTTACAGAGATGTTAGCCTGGAAGGAGTCAAGAATGTCACAATGGACTCGAAAACCTCTGTTTTTGCAGATCATGCGAGATACTCAGCATACAAGAGCATGGAAAAGGAAAAGGAGGGTCTACATGTTTCTATCTTCCACTATACAAGGAACAATAGAAACAACATCCTAGGACCTTGGCTAGTCCGAGCTGGTGTGAACTCAGCACTAGAGTCAGACCAGGTATTTCTGGACACAAAGGAGAATGCTATAACAGTCTTGGACTCTCTACTCTCTCCGGACATTAGTGTATGGACTAAGGAAGAATCTATCCTTGATGATTTTAGTGGCGTTTACAAGACTGTTGAGAACTCATCTCCACGAAGATTATAGAGAAAAAGAAAAGGAAGTGTAGGTAAGACCTACACTCGCTCTTTGGCTTCTTTTCTAGAAGCACCCTTGTAAATCAAGATAAGACCAAGAATAGCTAGAAGACCTCCTGAAACCAACCCTCCACCCGAGAGGATTGCTCCAATTCCAAGGACATCCAAAGCCAAGACCATTAAGCCAGCACCGATGAGGAGCATGATTAGACCAACGCCAATGCCTCCTGCTCTAAAAGCCATTGAGCGAGGATACTGGCTCTCAATCACATACCCTGTAGGAGCTGAAACTGAGGCTTTGTATTTCTTGTTTCCATATCTATACTCAAGTTCCCATACTGGAACATGAATCAGAAAGGTCTCGCCTACATCGATCTTGTCATCTCTTGATTCAATCTTGCTCACTTCTTGCAACACAAGGTTCGTCTGCCTGTCATGAGCAATCTGATAGGCCATCTTCTTTGCCTGATCTTCAGTCATGTTGCTGTGTAAGACCTTGCCATCATATTCCTCTGCGTGAGCATGGCTGAAGTATTCCTTAGCTCGCGTAGGAATGGGATGATTGCGAACATCTTCATCAATGTTCTTCACACCAGCGATGTTGATCTCATGCCTTCTAGTGAATGCACCTGATTCAGGCTTCCAGAAGAAGTCAATACGCTTGTATGCACCTCTTCGTTGAGGCCATTCATCGTAGAAGTTGGCATCACGACCCAGTCCTCTATATTCAGTATGAGCATCAACCCTGCTTATCCAGAATGGATACCATATCTGTTCATATTTCAGAAACTTTGCGGTGACAGGTAGGTCTTCGGGAACACCAAGCTGTTTTGAAACCCAGTCAAGCAGTGTTGTCTGAGCCTCACCCTGACCGAAGTGGACTCGTATCATATAATGGTCCTGGAACTTCTTGCCCTCAGTTGTCTGAGCTGTACCGCAGTACGGACAGACTAGAAGGACATCACCAGGTCCAGTTTCAAAGTTTGCATCACAAAACGCACATTTCGCCATTTCGATCACCCCTTCTTGGTGCGCTCAGTCATAATCAGCACCCTAAATCCTGCAAAGGTCATGATTATCCCTATAATCATGGCTGCAAGTCCTATGATGATTTGCATGGTATCAGGATCTGGTGTAACATTGATTCCCATACCCATGCCCATAAAGAACTCACCACCAATGCCAGCCACGATGATTCCAATAAGACCCAATAATGTCCACATGATTCGTTGACCTCGGGTGATTGGAATCTCTCCAAGAACCACTTTCCCAGTGTTTCCATCGATTGCGGCCTTGTATAGGTCGCCTTCGAATTTGTAGCGAATCAGTGAGAACGGTGCTTGCATATAGGTTGTCCCACGGACGTTCGTAGTAGTCCGACAGTCAAAGAGCTCTGTCAGACCACTTGCAGCTTGAGAGCGATGTCTGTCAGCCACTCGTCCGTGGACCGTCTTCTCATACTCTTCCTGTCCAATCTCAGCATTCAGCATAGCTGGTTCAAGATCCTTAATTTTTTCAAAGTCATAAGGAACAGTTTTTGCCAAATTGATTGTTGCAAGATACTCCTCGAGACCGTAGAAACGAGCGCCCTTTCGGGCTAATAATCGCTCATCAGTGTCTGTGTGAAGCTCATCTTGGACTGGAACATATCCTGTTTCATAATCGGTGTATGTTTCAGTCCGAGTTTTGCCATCAGAGTCCCTAACGGTCCGAGTCTTTTGTACCGGAACTTGGACTGTCTTGTAACCCTTGTAGTAGGAATCTGCCTTGACCTTCGAGGTCCATAACGGCACATAGATCAAGCGATTCTCGACAACCTTAGCGGTCTTGGCCAGGGCTTTGTTCATGCCCTTATTCTTGTCAAGAAACGCCTGGAAACCTTGTATCCGTTCATCTGCGTCAACCGCGGTCTCCATCAGATGGTCGCCAATTGCTTTACCTTCTATTGTGCTAGTACTACCACAATAGGTACAAGTGATTACAACGTCATCGGGTCCGGTCTTTACATTGCCATTGCAAACAGGACACTTGAACATGTCCGCTGCTTCTGCCTCTGTACCCATATTCAAACTCTCCGGAGTCTGTATCTGAGGACAGCTTGCGGCTTAGGCATTTAAGACTTCGTCACATGTGCAGCTGGTTCCTTACTTATGAAGCTCATTCCTTAAACGATCTGCAGAGAACTCATCAACTCTGTCTTTGACCTCATCACGTGCAGCTTGATGTTTCTCCAAAAATTCCATCACCATAGGAGCAAGTATCTGCTTGCATTCACCACAGAGTATCTCTCCGCTGCGGCATTTCTTCTCAATGTCTGCGAGGTCTCTGTCGTCAGGCATAAAGATGAAGTTGTAGTATTTGAAGACACTACAGACATCTGGATTGGCACCAAGTTTCCTT
>JAEORX010000184.1 GCA_016840685.1 Candidatus Thorarchaeota archaeon | reverse complement strand
CTCTTTCTCTAAATCTGCAAGCAGCTCATCAATTCTTTTTTCGTCCGAGATTTCCTTCTTCCCAGATGATGCAGATATTGCTCCTTCAGCCTCAAGAGGTGGAAGGACACCCTCCTTTTCAAGCAACACCTCAGCCTCCATAGCCTGCAGCTGGCGATCAATTCTCTCTTCATCTTCAATAGTTGAGTCTGCTCCTGAAAGGTCTTCTGAAAGCAACTCACCAGCTATGGAAATATGCTCAAACGACTCGGAGAGTCTATCCAATTGAGTTTGGATCTCTTCAGGTTTCAACATAGACCTTGCTTCTGTCAGCGCATCGTTCGCAATAGTGAAAGCGCGTAGTACTTCAGCCTGAGTCTTTGCTTCCTCTAAGTTGAGTAAGGCAGTTTCCAAAGTCAGGAATTGTTGTTGATAACGCGACCGCCTATTCTCTAGGTCAACTACGATGCTAAGATGAGAACGAGCTAGAGACCGGTTTCCATCCGCCATGGCTTCCTTTGCAGACTTCTGCTCCTCAGACATTCTAGTTTCAAGTCTGCGCATCCTGAGTGTCAGAGCATTCATCGTGCCTTTCATCTCAAGGATTCCACGTTCTGCATCTACCTTTTTCTTTCCACTAAGAAAGCCCATATGTTCCACCAGGTTTGCCTTACAATTCTATCTCATGTCTTGACGCATTTAAGGTATTGTAATCACTACCCAACAAGTGATATAGAGAGAGCTAATACAAGCAAAACGATGTTGACATGACTCTGCTTAAGACACTACAACATGCTGTTGATGATGCCAAACAGCTCATCATTGAGAATCTAAACATTGCAAAGGAACGTACTGGAGGATTGAATCCTTATGGTGACAAAACACTCCTATTGGATGAAAAAGCAGAAGATGCGATAATTAGTGTTCTTAAGAGTTCAAATACGAATTTTGAGATTTTAACTGAAGAAACGGGATTCATCAAGCATGAGTGTAAACCAGAGTATCTTGCTGTTATCGACCCGATTGATGGTTCGACAAACTTGGAGAGAGGGATCCCTCTAGTGTCTATTGGCATCTCCGTTGTGCCATATAAGAAAGAGATGACTTCAGACGATGCTGAGATTAGTATAATTGACTCAGTCTTTACAGAGGAAACCTACATCGCAGTAACCGGGAGAGGCGTGTCCAGAAATGGGAAACAAGTAAAACCGTCAAATCCGATAGGGCTAGAGAATGCCATAATATCCTACGACATAAAGAAAACATGGGATTTGCAGTTTGTCGAACGCTCTCTAAGAACAATTAGCGCAGTTCAAGACATAAGAAGAAGTGCGAGTAATCTACTTGACCTATGTTGGACCGCAGCAGGATTTCTTGATGCTATGGTTGATTTGAGGAACATGCTACCCATTATTCATCTTTGCGGCACGCATATGGTCTTTGAGGCGGGAGGATATGTTATCGACCAGTATGGAAATCGCTTTTGTAGTCCCCTTGAAATAGATAGGATGATGAATTTCGTGGCAGCATGTGACGAGCGTCTTGCTAATCAAATTTTGACTAGATTCAATAGTATCTAACAAATCAGACACATGCGATGCTTTATTAGAACCACAAATACGCCACAGCTTTGATGACAATGGCAAAACCGACAGTCCCACCTGATATTGTAGAAAACATGAAAGGAATCAAACACAAGATTGTCATTCTTTCAGGCAAAGGTGGCGTTGGGAAGACAACTGTTGCTACTAATCTAGCAGTATCATTTGCAAAGCGTGGAAAATCTGCAGGTATTGTAGATGTAGACATCTATGGACCAAATGTGCCAAAACTCCTTGGGCTAGAGGGGCAGCATCCTACAGGAGATGGAGAATTCATTAATCCTATTATTGGACCTCAAAATGTCAAGGTCATGAGCATGGGGTTTCTATTGCGAAAGGATGATGATGCAGTTGCTTGGCGTGGACCATTGGTAGCAAAGGCAATTAGTCAATTCTTGGCAAATGTTCGTTGGGGAAGCCTTGACGTTCTAGTTGTGGATCTGCCACCTGGAACAGGGGACGAGATTCTGAGCATTTTGCAGCTGATTCCTGAAATTGACGGAGTAGTGATCGTTTCTACGCCCCAAGAAGTTGCAGTCCTTGATGCTCGACGTGCAATCCAACTAGTTGAGAAAATGGGGGTACCCATACTTGGAATCGTTGAGAACATGTCAGAGTTTGTGTGTCCGAAGTGTGGCGAGTCATACAAGCTCTTTGGAGAAGGGGCAGCAAAGAGAGCTTCAGTAGAATATGCCATTGATCATCTTGGTACTCTACCTCTAGATCCACGTGTCATCACACTCAGTGACGAAGGAACCCCCTTTGTGATTCAAGAACCTGATTCAAACGTAGCCCATGCCTTTTCTGAGCTTGTCGATAAGTTATCTGCGAAGACAAAGATGAATTAATTGATGGTGGAAACAAGTAGGCTAGTCGATATCTTCTGTTTCATCCTCGGTATCGACAGACAACTCCTCCGATGACTGATCAGCAGTAGCCTCGAGCTCTTCTGCGAACTCCTCTTCTTCGATTTCGGCTTCTAGCTCCTTTTCTTCCATATCTAATTCGAGCTCGTCATCTTCTTCATCCTCAATTTTCTTCTCCGCTTCGAGATCTTCCTCAGATGAAATACCTGGTTTCAATTTGTATATGATAAAATAGCCAAGAACAAAACTCACTAGTCCTAGTAGCAGTGTCAACCACACCGCCCCATCAAGACGAAACCATCTAACTGGGTCAAGGGCAAGATTGTTCCTTGGTCTACCTAAAAGAATGAGCTGTAGCCACATAGGTACCACAAATGCCAGTGGTATGCAAATGACCACAAGCAACACAATGGACATGATTATCTCAGTGGTATAGCTCAGGATTCGTCTTAGTGTGCTGTCAACAGCTTTCCTTGCCACAGACAATTTCACTCGCCTTGCCTTGGCACACGATGAACTCCATTAAAACCTTCTGGCTGGAGAATATATGTCCAAACAAACAAGCGAAGAATTTAATGGTGTTGTCAGTTTATGCTAACTTGAGGGAGAGAACTGGTGGAAAGAACATGTCTTAGATGTGGAAAAACTAATCTTATGCTAGGAGTGATTTATGACTACTCTCATCGCGAAAAGGCGCCTATAACCTTTCAATCGAAGTCTGAGGTATTCTATGGAGGAAAGCCAATTGTACTTAATGCCATTTTATGCAAATCCTGTGGTCATACTGAGTTGGTTGCTGATCTTAGTGAGGTCAGCTCCCCAAAGCGATATGTGTGTCCTCACTGCAAGGCAAGCTATTCCTACAAGGTACAAGATTTAGGAGTGGTCAAATGTTACAACTGTAATAAGGAATTTACAATCGAACCAGAGTAAGAAGATTGGTTGTGCAATGATGAATGAGGAGAGGAGGGAGGGGGCCCGTCAAAACAAGCGATTCGTTCGCCAGTCGGGTCGGACGTTTATGAGAGAGAGAGGGAGGGAGTGACAGTATTCATGATGGTCGCGAATCGGACCCCCTGTTCCTAGTTCTATAATATGAATTAATAGCATATAAGTATTGTTGATATCTTCGTTGCGGTATCGTGATATTAGTACAGGGGAAAACTTCTATATTTTCACATTATCCTTGAATAGTAGTTTGAGTGCTACGAACTTCGTTTCAAGCTGATTTCCTGAGGTCAATCTCTACTGTGTAGAGATCAGATTTTGATATATATCTAGCAAAAGACCTCAGGTTCCTTTGAAGAGATTTTTCATAAATAACATGTATAATAGAGATGGGACCTAAGGCCAATAATGGAGATACACTGACTGCTGCGACAGGGATTAGGAAAATCACCCCCATTAAAATGCCATCAGGAGGAGAAACAAAGACGACAAACTGATACCATTCAATCGTCTGAATGATTGTGAAAATATAAGCTACCACAGTTGAGATTCCAGCAAAACCCTTCAGCATCTTCAGATACCAGTTACCCACACCTTCAATATCAGCGGTCATTCTTGGTTTTTTCTTTAGCTCACATACCAACCCTGTATCCTGCATCAACCACATAGGAGCAAATAAAATGCTGATGAAACATGAAATCAGAAGAAGGATGAATAGAAGAGCCATGCTAGTGACTATTGTCTGAGCTTCTGGTGCGAGCGAACCAAAACTCTCGGTCACAAAGATCGCATTAGTAAAGCTCCTGATATTAGAAATTGAAAATGCTATGCCGAGAGCAACTAATGTAGGCAAGATCATTCTTCTAGATTGAGGAATTGGTTTCTTGTGTGTACCTAAATCCTGAATGTAGTAGGAATAGTTCTTTCTTGTGATGTAGCGATGGAGCTTCCAGAAGAAAGCTGATAGTACTGGAGAAGCAAAGTAGCAAATAATTCCGGTTAAGAAGGAAAATACATAGAGCCATACAAAATCAAAAAGAATATTCCCAGGTAGAGGTCGATATATGCCAAGATTGGAATCAAATGGAAAGATGTCCATGAGAGTCAAGACTATCGTCACAGATATCGTGATGATAACAAGTAGCTGAATTGGTATCACTATTTTCCAAGAGATTTGAGACTGTATTTCGGTTTCTGTAGAAGGTGCATCGCCTATACTCAATTCTTTTGGCCCCTTTAATCGTATTCTTTAGAATCTGTAAAATTTATGTTCATCCTGTATATCCAAATAGAGAGAGAACAAAGTTCGAATAAGAGTATCTGCTGTCAAGAGGCAAATAGAGTGTTGAGAAGACTTGAGTGGAGTGATGTATTTGGAAGAGAAGACTGTCATCCGATTTTTAGAAAGAATAAAGGATTCGTCCTTGGAGTCTTACTTGCTCTTATCATTATAATTCCAGTATCGGTTGATTCACAAGATGAAGGACTCTCCTGGGGTTTTGATGGCGGGCAGAAGCTCTACTTCAAGCAAACAGAAAGTTGGATAACGAATAACACAACGACTTTTTCAACTAGCTTCAATTTCTATCTAATTACGCAA
>JAEORX010000183.1 GCA_016840685.1 Candidatus Thorarchaeota archaeon | reverse complement strand
GGGTGATTGTTGTGCCTACGATTACTGGAGAGCTCATTTCTACACAGAAGCGCGAATCTGTCTAGATAGCAACCAGTATCCAGATGTCGCACCTTGGATAATTGATGTTCCTGATGGGCAAAACATAATTCCTGGTAAGGAAGTATTCTTCTGTATCAGTACTTTTTGGACCGGTTGTGTACCTGGCAACGACCAGGACTTCACGATAATCCCAACACAATCATACTGGTCTTTCTCAGAGAGTTCATCCTCACTTTGCAAAAGCAAGACTGTAACACCCATCAAAACATCTCATTCCCTATCCAGTACAATATCTGAACAGCATAGGTCAGCTTTGGATCCAGAGCTATATGCTGTTCTACAACCCAAACAGAACCTGCGGTTAGGCGACCTTGAACTGAAGGTTCCTAGGTCTTTAGTTCGAGGTCCCTGTCCCAGGGTCTAAGGCAAATGCATAGGAGTGCAACTTCCAGCCTGGCAAGGCAAGCCAGTGTTGGGCACATTGCACGTACAGACACTGATACCAAGTGTGCAAAGGCTCGTACCAAGGAGGTCGGCGACAAGGCCGCATCAAAAAATGATGCTGCAAGAAACCGCAACCAATTGGTCTGCAAAGAACCACAACCAATTGGGGAAGGTATCGTACCATCGTCGATGACCTGTGATCAAAATCGAGATTCGCCCCGCCCATCCTCCAACAACCCTTGGTATCTTCACCACCTGTCTGGCAAGTGCAATCCAACACATGGATTACCGACCTAGGTCTAGGAATATTTAACTCATGCATTTGCCCTTTTATTTACCGTGCGTAGTTTTGATAAAGATTGAAGGAATCAAAGCAAACGAATCTGTTTTACATAGAATCAGATGTACCTACGAGGGAGCAATGGGAGATCTTGTACTGACAAACAAGGGTATTGTCTTCCTTGAGATTAAAGGCATGCTTGGAGAACGTCGTGAGCGGCTTCATCAGTTCAATTTTGATGAGATACGTGACATTCAAACTAAAAAGAAAAAATCAGGAATATACACACATGGCATAGTATTAAACCAACAGTCGGATTCTTTGGAGAATCACAGTTATTACTATTCATGTGAGGAGTACAAAGCTGTCCTCTTTCTTGCATTTTTTGAACGACAGATACTCTTACAAACAGCCCCTAAGGAGATTTCGTCCACAATTCAAAGTCTATCGACGATTAAACGTAATGCTGACCTGCTTAAGGTTGCCAAGACTCCAAAGATGCGACCATATTTCTTTGCTTTCTGCCTTGACAGAATAGAATCGGAAATTCTAGGCTCGTTAAAAGATAGATTTGACATTAATCTATTCGAGCTTGCCAAGAGCAAGCAGATACATTCACTTGTAGCCCTATTGCATGAGTCTGACCCTAGGAGGATGGCAAAAGATCAAGTGTATTATACAGTCGTCGATTTCGCTGGTCATCTGATTTTTCGGGGAGAACTAGACGGTAAAGTCACTGAATTGGGTAGATACATTTCTAGCAAGGCATTAGCACGAATAAATGCCCCAATCGATACGATTGCTGACTTTGAAACAATCTTCTCTCAATTGCATGAAAAGGGATTGTTAATCTGGGCAATTGAGTGTCCAAACTGCTTCAGAAAAATTAAGTATCCAAAGAAAGGTAAAGAAACCACCTGTCAATCTTGTAAAACAACTATCCATGCAAGAGACGTGCTTAAAAAATTCGTAGATTTACTCTAGTAGAGCAGCAGTAAGTAATCACTCCCAATCGCTCTAGAGCACAAAGTGACAGCATGTTAATCCATCTGTTCATGCAGTTGGTCTGGATATATCCTGAAATGGCCAAAGGAAATGTGTAGTGACAGTAGCAATTAAGAGTCCTTTCACTCATAGTGAAGTGTTGCTGATGATGATACAAATCCCGTTCATGGATTGGCTAGGTTCAAACTTGGCTTACACTATGTTTGCATTTTCGATGCTGTTCGTCATCATTCTGGCAATCTATATCAAGCTCTTTACACGCTATCTCTATGAAGGGACTCTCTATCGGCATTATCGGTTGGGCAGATTGGTCCGAGAGAGTGATCAAGGCGGTCGAGTCTTGCTCATGCCTCTTATTGACAGACTTGAAATATTCGAAAAGGAATCTTCTACAACTGAAGACATCTAAGAACTACATAAAGGAAATATTTTCTTCACCACAATATGTTGGAGAAGTCGTCTAAAAACCATTAGAGACCTGAAAACAACTACCCACGAACACGAAGGCCGTAAACCTTCTTATGCGCCCATTGATACTGTCGGAGCTTAGATGAGCTACCAAATCCACAGGCTGCACATGTCTTGTGTCTCACGTGATAGGACCTTCTACCGCATCTTCTGCATCTGATGTGGTGTGGATTGTTTTTCTTACCTTTTGAGGGTGTACCTTTTGTCATCGTCACTATCTCCTTGGACTACTTTGGTGGCGGTGAAACGATCACTACGTTATCGCCCCTTACTATCACGGTCTTGACTACTTCGATTATCTGCTCACCTGTTTCAGGGTTCACTGAGAATTCCTCAGCATCCTCCAGAATGAGGTTCAGGTGCTGGTCATAGCCACGCAGTTTGCCCTTTATCTTCTTCTTTCCCTTCAACTCGACAAGTACTTGTTCACCAATCGATGTCTGGAGTAGTTCCATAGGTCTGCCTGCGTTCATTGCGATCACCATCACAGAAATAACATCGTATGGCCGATGGGCACACGTTGTCAGCGCTACCCTTTGAACTTGGCTT
Organism: Candidatus Thorarchaeota archaeon; assembly: GCA_016840685.1. Classification (GTDB taxonomy): domain Archaea; phylum Asgardarchaeota; class Thorarchaeia; order Thorarchaeales; family Thorarchaeaceae; genus SMTZ1-45. The sequence continues at coordinate 2,235 of JAEORX010000183.1, read as the reverse complement.
AAAAATATGACGATGTTGACTGCGAGGAAAATGTTTGGTTCATGGCGTAGTCTTCAAAAAGGATGCATGCTAAACATAGGTTAATGCCAAAGATAGAACGAATAAAGAAACGCCATCTTCTCAAGAAACGTGAACAAAGATATGAGCTTGCTCGGATTGAGAATGAGCTGGACTCAACAATCAATGGTCTTGATGAGAAATCGCATCTTGAATCTGGAGTTCTAGATGATGGTTCACGTGTCCTCCTCCTTGATGGAGAGATAGTCTTCTTTCAACACGAGGGTCGAATTGTTCCAACACTCAGAGCATTATTGAATGGACTGATTGAGGTTCCAAGAGTCACGGTTGATATGGGAGCTGTGAGGTTTGTTGTGAATGGGGCCGATATCATGCGACCTGGAATAACACATGTGGATGACAAAGTGAAGCAAAATGGGATTGTTGCAGTTGTTGACGAAACTCATGGCAAGCCGCTTGCAGTTGGGATATCCATGTTATCCGCTACTGCGTTGAAGGCAGCTGAGAGTGGAAAAGTCGTCAAGTCAATCCATCACATCAATGACGCACTCTGGATCTTTGGAAAGTCCTAATCCTCGTCGCCTAACCTGGCTCGGATGTGTGACATTGCTGCTTTGTAGACTTCCTTTGCCAGCTCTGCCTCTAGTCCGCAGTTCTTGGCAAAACGGTCTCGCGCATACCCTTCCTTACTAGCTCCCAAGTCTTTCTTGACAACATCGGAAATTGATGTATACCCCTTCTCATAGAGAGTTCTCGCTGTAATTCTGGACAATCTCCCAGAAGGTGAGTCATCCCCTGGGAGGAGTCGTAGTTCAAGCAGGTCTGAGCCTGCGAGGTCCTCCTTAACACCATACTGGAGCTGCCTTGAGAGCAATCTCATCCGGTTTGATAGGCTGGGTTTTTTCACCTCTTCAAGATAAAGACTGATGCTCTCGGCCACTCTACTACATATTCCTAGCAGAGAGGTCAAGTCACCTTCATCAAGGCTTATACCTCTCGCCATCTCTGCGGCACTTTTCAAAATACTTGTCACATCTTGCTCATTCATCCAGTTCTGAAGCACAGATTTCTTCAGATTGTTTCTTTCTGGAACTCTTTGAATGTACCACTCTTCTGGTGGGTCTAATCCCATCAATCTGAGTTCCATCTTTGAAGGGAGAAAGGTTCTGGGTCTGATCGACTGGGGCAGCTGAGTTTTTAATAACAGGTCTATGAGGGCAGACTCACCAGCAGCATCAGCCATTCTGTCCAGCTCATCCCTTATGTGCAAATAATCGCTTATCTCAAGTTCTGCAAGGACTGCACTACGTGCATGCTTTGACAATCTGAAACCACTCTTAGACTCCTCGAAGATGTCCTGTTTTACCAACCATGAGAAAAGTGTCTTGAAGAATCTCTTGCTACCAGAGCTGTAGTCTTTGTCAATGGTTCCCCTGAGTGTATCTTTTATAAATTCCAGAAATTTACTCTCCAGTTCTTCTTGTGTGAACTTCTTTCCACTGACAGTTTCTCGTGTGAGGATATTGATAGCCAGGCTCGGATAGAGAACTCCTGGACAAAGTGGTTCAAGGGGTTGGTGAAGCAACTTGTCCTCCATTGCCTGTGAGTTGGGCATATTGCTGATGGGCTCTTCAAAGACAAGATAGACCCTTCCTCCATATTGAGCCAGGTGGTTCTCACCAATCCTTCCTGCTACTTGTAGATATCTTGCTCTTGTTTCGAGATAGAAGAGGTTTTGATTCAACAGAATGAGGACACAGTCAAACGGGAAACTAATGCCTGATGTGATCCCAGTGGTTGCCACTACAGTCCTGATGGTCCTGTTCCTTATCTCTCGTTCCAACCTCTCTCGAACACCAGCGTCTAAACCAGAATGATGAAAAGCAGTGCCATACTTCAGCATACCTGCAAGCCTGTTGCTCAATGGGAGGTTTTCTCCCAGCCCTATGACCCTGTCCACGACATCTGGGACAGTACTCCTGGGATGACTTCTTGCCAATCTTCTAGCTATTCCTTGAGCTCTGAAGCGTGAACCAACGACTACCAGAATTGACTTGCTCTGGTAATCACCTAGGTGGTCGATTACAGCATCAAGCACATCCTCTTTTGATGAACTCGCGCGCTGTGTCCCATCGCTACTGACAATCTCGAACCTGTCATTGACCTTGTTTATGATGAACTCATCCGGCACAAGACGTACGTTCGGTCTGAATACCT
>JAEORX010000025.1 GCA_016840685.1 Candidatus Thorarchaeota archaeon | reverse complement strand
CTTTCTGTACAAGGGGACCAATCTCCGGAGATCTATATCGTGTATCAACAGCTGTAATCCAAGAACTGATAGACCAATCAACAGTCGTTTCAACCCAACTAAAACGATCCTCTAGATGTGGTAATCCTGTAGTGAAAGAAGCCACATTATCCTCATCAGCAACATGAATCCGCATTCCATATAATTGTGGACTAGAACTATATGCAGCCTCAACCTCAAGGTAGGCAGAGGTGATTATGGCGTCTTGCGGAATGTCTAGGGGGAATTGCAAGCCTGTTTCGAATTGAGTACCGGTGAGGAATCCAGAGGAATACATCCCAGTTTCAAGCTCTCCAGTATTAGAATATCCATCAAGGTCAATACCATCAGATGCTTCATCGTAGCAATCTCTATTGTCATCATCAGGAACATATGGATAGATACTATGAGATGTTGAACCCCAGACAAGTGTTCCATTTGCTTTCAGGTCAATCTGTTCTGGGAAGGGGCGAACAGTGAAGTCAACTTTAACATCATCGACATGTACTCGAGAGAAATAGGCATTTGTTATTCCAGTCAAATCAGATGCAAGACCAATATCGAATTCAGATACATGAGTAGAAAGGTCCGACATTGAAGCAGCTTGAATAATGGTAGTCGCCTGCAACCATGTGTCGCTAATATCACCAGATTCAAACACATGGAACTTGACTAATTCACCTCCAAGTCTTACAAAGAGATGAACTTGATTAGCTAGAGCAGAGCTTGAATATACATAGTACCTGAAAGTGATTTCTGCTGAGTACACTTGTCTCCATGGCAATGAGACCATTTGGCGGAAAAATATCTCATCATTTGGTGAATGTACGAAACCAGTTCCCCAATCCGCGTCAAATCTTACGCCCCATGTTGAACCATATCCAGAGGACTGACTATACAATTCATATACTCCGTGATTAGGATGTGCATTAGTACCAGTATCGCTTTGCACATTCTTAAAGAGTGTCCACCCATCAGGAACACGATGAGCTTCAGCGTTATATGAGGGGTCAGTAGTTATTATGAACTGCTCACTGTGGTAATCATTCAAGGCTCCATTCTGAAGAACATCTTCAGCTGTCCAAGTCAGAGAGTCAATCTGTGCTTGGAGGTCAGAGCCAGTCCACCCATCTGTCAGAGTGACTGAACCGATTCCAGAGGAGGAGGAATCGAAGGACAGAGTGCCTTGGCCAACATTAGAAACCTGTCCACTGAGTGTCACAGGTAGAGCAGGTGCCACGCCGGTACTTCGATCACCACTCAGTGTATACCCATCACCACTGTTAGTAATCTGCGGTAGGTCGGGATTAGTGAGCGTCGTTGTAGGACTGAAATCTGATGATAAATTCAACATTGGAAATAGAAATAGAATTGCAAGTAATATGCCTATGAGATATTGTTTCCTCAACAGGACATCCTCCTCTTATGCTGTCGACCATCAGCCCACTACTCAATGCACGTTTGCATTCTATCAAGTATGGGCTCCAAGCGTAACTACCGATGACCTCCTAACTATAAGAAGTTGTTCGGGAGGGACTGCATTCTGTTTGAGGGCTGTACTGACGTTTTTTCGAAAACAGAGGTCTATAGAATACTTGTCATATAATCAGAGTACCCAACAAATCTGTATCCAAGACGGTCCTTGAGCTCCTCAATAACAGAAAACATAGTATTTGTTCGATGGTCTAGAGGGTGGATGCCCACCTGCAGAGACCCCCCAAGCTCCATCTCAATAAGCGACGCCTCCATGTTCAAGGATCTTTGCCCCTCGCTGATGATCCTCTCTGAGGTGGTGAAGATTGTATCGTCTGAGTATCGATGTATACTACTTCCACTCACACAAAATCCAAGTCCAATTTCTCTCACAGCCTTCACAACCTTAGAGGGGGTTTCCCATGCTGGCGGGACGAAACCACTCGGCTTTATTCCGAACCCCTTTGAGAGAATCGATACTCCATCTCGGAGTCGTGCCTCAATCTTATCCTGAGCTAGCCCATTGAATTCATTGAGTGAGCCAGACTTCGAAAAGTGGGAATATCCATGCATGGCAACCTCAAAGTCCAGTGATTTCAGGAACTTGGTGAATATATCACCTTCGACAATCCTGTTACTTTTCTTGAGCCTGTAAAAGGGTGTCACTAATAGAGTCAAGCTAGTTATGCCAAGATCAGAGAGAAGGTCATATGTCTTGACTATGTCATCTTCATATACTGGAGTAATGTCATGTATTGAGAGGAGTACTGTCATGTCCTCTACAGTCTCAACTCTCCGCGGCATTACTCATCACCAACAAATGCTTGCACAAACTATAATGTGATTGGTGCTTTGAAAACATGCACGGTGTATCGTATTTAACGGGACCATTGCTTGTAGGCCAGTTCTATGTCCTTATCGGTAATTGTCTTTCGGCCAGTATGGTCAGTAATCTCATAGGCTCTCTTAGCAAGTAGCTCTCCAACCTCTTCGAGTATTTGTGCGAGTTTCTCAGCACCTTTATCACTCACACGTCCAGCTCCTGCTGCTTTCCTGATGAGTCTGTCAACTGGGGCTACTGGTATGATGCGTTCTTTCTTTGATCGTGGCAAGCGTTTTTACTCCTCTAACTGCTATTATCAACCGTTATACATCCTTTTCCAGACTTTTAATATTTAAGAACTTTGTATTACGGGAAAAAATGTATTCAAGAGGCGCTGTCTTGATATCGGGAGTTTTAAACGGAATTTGGGCATATTCGACGATTATATGATGATTATCGCTTGCCTCTTCGGAGAACTATGATTTGTGCGTTGCGAAGCTCTTCCTTCAGGATGTTCAGGTCCATTGGCGCCTCACAGGCTGCCACAGTCTCCGGATCAGCATTCACAGCCGGGTACCTGGGATTCAAGCTGCAACATGATGCCCCCTCCTTCGCAAACTCATATGTGCCTAATGTCTGAGCAATGTGCTCGATGTCAACCTTGTCCTCTCCAGCAAGAGGACGTAGGATTGGAAAATCTGTCACAGCTTGCTCGATGGCGCGAAGATTGGCTGTGGTCTGGGAGGCTTGTTCGCCTATTATTTCACCCGTGACTATAGCATCTGCCTGTTCAAGTATCGCAATCTCACGAGCAATACGAAGCATGTTTCTCTTGCAGAATAGACAGGTCATCTTCTTAGGTGCATGTCTCCGAGCCTCCTCGATGTCGGGTGCGTGAGGTACAATGTACAACCTGACCTCAAACCCATGAATATACTTTGAAAGAAGTTCTGCCTGTTTCGTGGCAATTTCTGAACAATGAGCATCTGAATATGGTGTGTTGTCAAGATATAGGAAGACTGGAATGCAACCGCGTTTCATCACCTTATAAGCGGCTATGGGTGAATCAAGACCTGTCGAGATTGTACACACCACCTTGCCCTGTGAACCCGTGGGCATTCCTCCAACTCCCTTGATTGTTGTAGTGAAAAGATGGGCAGTATCATCCCGAACCTCAACATAGATTGACTGCATGGGATTTGAGAGATTCACCTTGAGCTCTAGCTCCGGGATTCCCTCAAGAATTCTTTCTCCGAGGCTCTCTCTGAGTTCCTGACTTGAGAAGACATGTGTTCCAATCCTCCTTGCTCCCACCGCAAACGAGAGGCCTTTTTGGAACTCAGCCCGTGCTAGCAATTCTCCGGCATTGAGTATCTCTTCCATCTCTGCGATGGTTTCAATGACAGGGGACGTTGATACCACGCCAAAAATTTTCGAGGCTATCTCAGCAGCCTGTAGAGCTTTGTTTGTCTTGATGTAAATCCGCCCATAGATTGAGTGTACCTTCTCGAACGGTATTTTGTGCTCACGCAAGGAGGACTCAACCTGGTCGATTAGGAGGCTTGTCATACGACGGCGGGTTTGGTTTGATTTGATACCTATCTCTCCAAAGCGGAGAAGTACTGAGGTGTATTGAACATTAACCAAGACATCCACCTGACAGATACGCCCGGTTTACTATACTTATGAATTTAGTCAAGTGTGTCCAAACTCGGGTAGCAATATGATACACTAATTCCACGTTTCTTTTGTTGAAGCTTTGGGGATTTGACAATCGTCCCAAGTGTTCATATTCCTGTTCACGGTGCAATGAAATGTTCAAGATGAAGATCATAGGGGTCGATGTAGGTGGCACATTCACGGATGTGATTCTAGTCGATACTGAATCAGGTTTGCAACATGTGCATAAGGTACAATCGACCCCCGAAGCTCAAGATGTTGCAGTTACAGTAGGAGTGAATGATGTTCTCAATATGCATGGGATAGATCGAAAAGAAGTCGATCTGGTGGTTCATGGTACCACAATAGCTACAAATGCAATGCTTGAGAGAAAGGGTGCTAAGGTTGTTCTACTTACTACTGAAGGACTCGAGGATGTGCTTGAGATTGGCAGACAGAATCGAGATGACATATACAATCTTCATGCCAAACGAGTAGAGCCTCTTGTGGCGAGGGAAGACAGACTTGGAGTTCATGAGCGACTTGACTCAAGAGGAAACGTAGTCGTTGAACTTGAAGAACACACAATTAAACAGGTGATTTCAGAAACAATGAGACATCAGCCCAAGTCAGTGGCTATTGCACTGCTCTTCTCATTTCTAAATCAGGATCACGAGAAGCGGTTCCTCCAATCTCTTCAGTCCTATCCAGACATATACAGCGTTGCATCCTCAGAAGTTCTACCAGAGTTCAGAGAGTTTGAACGTGTTTCTACAACTGTGCTCGAGGCGTATCTGGGACCACTTGTAACAGGGTATCTTCAACGTCTTGTATCATCATTATCGGTTCTGTGTCCAAATAGCAAACTCACTGTTATGCAATCAAATGGCGGGACCATGCTTGCATCAGAAGCTCAGGGAAGAGCTATAGGCCTTGCAATATCAGGTCTTGCTGGAGGAGCGATTGGTGGCTGGGAGATTGCTAGGTACTGGAATGTCGCTAAGGCAATTACACTAGACATGGGAGGTACCAGTTGCGACATTAGTGCCATAAGCGGAAAGGTTGTTGTTCGACCCGACAATGAGGTTGGTGGTTTACCCCTCAGAACTCCATCGGTGGATGTCAAGACTATAGGAGCGGGTGGAGGTAGTATTGCATGGATTGATGAGGCTAGAATCCTTCATGTCGGTCCTCAAAGCGCGGGAGCCTCACCAGGGCCAGCAGCATATGGATTAGGTGGTGATGATGCAACAGTCACTGATGCTAATCTTGTACTTGGTCGTCTGAACCCTGATTATTTCTTGGGAGGAGAACTACAACTAGACCTGAAAAAGGCACAGGATACAATATCAAACCTATCTACGAAACTTGGACTTTCAATGGAGGAGACTGCCCTAGGCATTGTTAGAATCTCAACCGCGAATATGGTCCAGGCAATCCGTGAGATCACGGTTGAGAGAGGTTCCGATCCCAGACGGTTCATCCTAGTTCCATTTGGAGGGGCGGGACCCACTCAAGCCACTGACATAGCAGAAGCCCTCGAAATTGGCAAGATTCTGATACCCCCATATCCAGGGATAACATCTGCACTCGGACTGGTATGTACGGACCTTCGTGTTGACCTAATGAAGACTGTCCTTGTTTTAGCCAATAGTAAGAACAGAGAAACATTGCTATCCACTTTTTCGGAGCTAATTGATGACGCAATCAGCAGACTGATTAACCAAGGAGCTCACAAGAATGACATTCGACTAACATGGAAAATCGATATGAGATATGTTGGACAATCTCATGAGCTGATTGTTGATATAATTGACAAAGAGAAGGAGATTGTTGAAAAGTCAGTTCACGAATTTGAACGAATACATCAGGAATCATTTGGATACATGATGAGGCTTAGGGATGTTGAGTGGGTCACTGCGAGAGTTGTTGCAGAGTCCAAATCCGGTGAGTTCAAACCCTTCGTTCACTCAGTAAGTACCTATTCTGAACCGGTCAGTGAACGACTTGTCTTCTTAGATAATGGGTCAAGAGTTTCAGCACCAGTCTATAGACGGTGGAAGCTGGCAACAGGACAAACTGTCAATGGACCAGCCATAATTGAACAACTGGACACTACGACCTACATTGGTCCACAGTGGGAAGCTGTTCAGGAAAAAGATGGAGTACTCTGGATGAGGAGGATGAAGAAATGATTGAAGATCCAATCACATTCGAAGTCATCAAGAATGTCCTGATATCCAGTGCCAAAGAAATGAGTCATACTCTGCAAAGAACTGCATTTAGCCCAAATATCAAAGAACGTCGAGACTGCAGCTGCGCTCTATTTGACAGTGATGGCAGACTTGTTGCTCAATCAAAGGACATTCCAGTTCATCTTGGGGCGATGCCTTTGTCTGTTAAGTCGTGCATCGATAGTTTGGGTGACGAACTTGTTGAAGGGTCAATGGCATTGGTGAATGACCCATATTCAGGTGGCTCTCACCTTCCCGATCTGACCATGGTGGCACCTGTATTTTTTGAGGATGAAAGGGCAGCCTTTGTAGCTAATCGAGCACATCATGCAGATATTGGTGGTATAAGCCCAGGTTCAATGCCGGGATTGTCGACCACGATTGATGAAGAGGGCATTCTAATCAAACCAAGAATAATTGTCGAAGACAATCTCTTACAGAGTGAAGCAATCGCAGATATCCTCTCTAATACCAGAACACCGGATGAACGTTTGGGCGACCTTTCAGCCCAAGTTGCGGCAAATCATGTTGGACATAAGAGACTCGATGATGTTCAAAAGACCTACGGTTGGTCATCTCTACAAAGGACATTTACTGAACTTATGGACTACTCTGCTACTATGATGAGTAGAGTCTTCCATCAGTTCAGAGGAGCGAAGACAAACTTCACCGATTTTCTTGATAGTGACGGAGCAGGGAAATGGGAGATTCCAATATCAATCAGTCTGGAGATTACCAAGACAGGACTAATAGTCAACTTCGAAGGAACATCAGAACAAGTCGATGGTAATGTGAACTGCCCTTTGGCATCCACGTTGTCATCGGTCTATTATGTGTTCATCGCTTTATTTGGAAAAGACATTCCAGTGAATGAAGGTTGTTGGAGACTTATCGATGTGATTGTTCCCGAGGGTTCTCTATTGAATCCAAAATATCCAGCAGCCGTATCAGCTGGAAATGTAGAAACGTCACAAAGAATCGTTGATGTCACACTGGGAGCATTAGCTGAAATCTTACCTGACAATGTCCCTGCAGCAAGCCAGGGAACAATGAACAATCTCTCAGTGGGGGGAATCGATCCAAGAACTGGGAAACCCTTCTCATTCTACGAAACTATAGGAGGAGGTTCAGGAGCATCAAAGGGGCGTAATGGCATCAGTGGCATTCACTCTCACATGACTAACACTTTGAACACACCGATTGAGTCCTTGGAAACCGAATACCCTCTCATGGTTAGGAGATATTCAATTAGAAGGGGTTCTGGAGGTTCTGGAACATGGCAAGGCGGTGATGGTATAATCAGAGAGGTGGAAATTCTCGCAGACAAGTGCACAATTTCCATTCAGTCTGAAAGACGTTATTCGCAACCTTGGGGTCTCAAAGGAGGTCATAGTGGATTAGGAGGAAGAAACGCTTTGCTCTTTGAAGACCAACACTATCCTCTTGAAGCCAAAACCACAGTAACAGTCCCAAGGGGAACTATAGTGATAGTCGAAACACCCGGGGGAGGAGGATATGGACCTCCTCCAGTAAATAAAGTAGAGGATGGGCTATACAGCGACTGAAACTGACCCATCTATAGCGTTTACCTTCAATGTCTGTTCCTTTGCACCTATGCTTATGTTCACATAATAGACGGGTACATAGTATCCTTCTAATTTCTTGAAGGCGAGTGTATGAGTGACTATCCTTTTTGCCCCAGAGGGTTTCTGACCAGCCATCTTCGACACAGCCTTAATGACTTTCTCCAGAGAGTTGAATTTACCTGGTGATATCTTGTTCTTCTTGATCCATGCAGCACTTGCTGTCTTTTTCCCAGGACCCTTCAAGAGCTTTTCAAATGCTCTTGCGGGTCCTCCAGTCTTTCCGTCAACGATCATTCCGTCTGACCTTTTTATCTCAAAGAGCTCAACCATATCGAGGTTGATGGAATAGAAATCACCTTTTTTCTTAGGAGTATAGACATCTTTACCAACTAGAGCACCTTTCACCTGTTCTGTGACACCAATCTCTTGAGATCGAACACGCAGGAATTCAATGTTTAAATCTGCATCATATGAACAATAGAAGTCGTATTTAATGGAGGGTTTTCCCACCTCAACGTCATTCTGAGGAACCCCCAGAATGTCAGACCCGTTAGATGCCGCCGCCTTCTTGACCTCTTCTGGCTTTACTTTCACACCGAAGTAGTAGAGCTTCTGTCTACCGCTTTCAATCTTCATCTTGGTATGAGCTCCTGTCACCTTGAACTGCGAAGGTGACAGTGTAGTCTTCTTAGTCTTCTTTCTCTTTGTCTTCGCCATGGCAAACCACTACAATGAAAGAGTACTGGTAAGTATTTGGCCTCTTTGGCCGCTTCATTTGTGAGCAAATGATGCTTTAACAACATCCCCGGTTGAGTTGATCCGAGCAAATCCCACTCTTTCGAATTGGACAAATGTACCTGCTTCTAGTCCGATGATTCCGGGCTCTCCAAGTCCACTTGCTATAGTCCCATCTACCATTGTTAGCTCCACTGGTACACTACCTAACTTGGGAATCCAATGGATAATAGGACCACCAGTCTTTCTAACCACATTCACATCTATGCTATGCAGTCTAGCGCTCTCTGGTTTCGTCGACTCTAATGTGACATTTGCCAAGTCCTTGAGTCGAAATAGATCACCTGGTTTCAGTTTCTTCAAGTCATTTTGGGAGATACCAATAGTAGTCTGCTTGCCACTCGTGCCTAAAGGAATCACTCGAACACCCAGGTCAGGAAAGTCTGGATGCACTGGGACCTTAACAAATATGAGGTTTGAGGGAATCCCATCAATCAAAAGCCAGACTGGGTCTCTCACAAAAAATACTCGTGGCGTTTCAGCATCCCTCAATTTCCTGTTCTCAGAATACACAGACTTCATTGAGATCGAGATGTCAACGATACTGAGCCCCAAGTCAAGCATCACTTTCCTAAGAGCCCTCGGATCAATACCCCTCTTCTCTAGAGACTGAAGGCTCCATGTGCGTGGATCATCCCATCCTGTGTAGGTCCCATCACGGACCTCTCTGCTGGACTTGCTCTTGCTCAAGGTCGCATCCTCGAACTTCAGACGCCCATAATATAGTAACTCTGGGTGCGGCCAACCATAGATATTCCAGATATGTTGCTCTATCTTTCCCTCTTTCACCAAGTCCTTGCCACGGATGATGTGCGAAACACCGAGTTCATGGTCGTCAATGCCCCACGAGTACTCAAGAAGAGGCCAGACGCGATACTTGGTTCCGACTCGTGGATGTTCAGTTTCAGAAATACGAAGAATCACATGATCACGCATGGCAGGATCTGGGTCTTTCATGCCAGTTTTGAGCCTAACAGCTGCAGCACGTTCAGGGTATGACCCATCTAGCATCTTTTCCCACCGCGAAAGATTGTCTGCTACATTGAGCGACTGACATGAACAGGGGATACCTGTTACTTTGTGCTTGGTTCGCCAGATGTTTGCATCACAGTCACAAACATATGCCTCTCTCCGCTTCATCAAGTCAACAGCATACTTGTAGAAGACATCTAGTCTGTCAGATTTGTAGACAGTCTTATCCCACTTGACCCCAAGGTAGTTGAGACCTTCTGGAATGAGATCAAACGCTTCAGGTTCTACTATCTTCTCTGATGAACCGATTGTGTCATCAAAGACTAGGATGAGTTCACCATTGTATCTCTTGACATAGTAATCATTCAAGATGACCATGCGCGCATTCCCAATATGAAGTGGACCTGATGGAAATGGTGCCAGTCTCATGACGATTTTAGACCATTTGTCTACATTAGGTAGTTCCGGCGGCTCTTTCACCTCAGAAAGTTCAGTTGTATCTTCCACTTCTAGAAGCTCTGGAGCGATCTGCTTCAATTCTGCAATCTGGTCCTCCAGAGGTGTTTTGGAAACCTCATCGACGAACTTCTGAACGAGCTGTTTGACTTCACCAGCACGAGTCCGTAAGTCTGCTCTGGCTCCAAGAAGAGCACTCATGACTGACTTGACATCTGGTTTCCCCTCATATTTGACTGCATTATCAAGTACTGCCTTACGAACTTCTAGCTCCAGCTCATTCAATCAAAACAGCTCCATTAGGTCAGTCTTTATATGTCATTTAACTTTGACTGGAAAAGGCATGCTCTACGTGGTCCCTAGAAAGATAGTGCACCACGGAGACGCTTATTTGGAAAATTTGACGAATCATAAGGTGAAAACAGCACTTGGATGCAAATAACGTGTCTGAACTGAAGTGTTGCAAGAGATGTGGTGCATTCCTAACATGCACTCACAAAGGTGAGTGTTGTCCAGAGTGTGAATGGTTCGACCCTATAGACAACCTTTGTCTAGCAGCTCCTATAAAGAAAAAGACAAAGCCAGTGAAGTCTTTGGGTGAAGAAGAGGAGCAAGATTCAGAAGTAGATCCAGACACATTTTTGTTTGAGGACGATGAGGAGGACGACGATCTCAGTGACCTCCCACCTGAGCGGGATGTAGACGACGAAGATGAAGATGAAGATGATGAGGACTTCGACTTCGAGGATGATGAAGACTGGTAGAACGTCGTAGCCATTGATTTTATTGGCATCTAATCATAGATTTACAAAGTATGCTCCAAACAGGATAATTGCTATGAACATCAGAAGAGAGGCGTTTCCCACAAGCCAATTCCGAGCGTTTTTTGGACTTATTTTGAGGTTGCCTAATGGTTTGAGTCCAGTCGGTGCTTTGTGGTCAGGATCTGAAGCAATCCATAGTATCTCAAGAGGGTTCGCATCGCTCGGAAAGATATCCAGATAGAGGTGAGAGGCATATCCAAGAAGCACAAGTGCGGTAAGGTAGTATTCGACCTCTGCCCCATTACCAAGAATTGAACCAGTCCTGGCAGCTACATTGATCATCGTCAAAAGGACTGCCAAAGATGGAATGATGAATGAATGAAAGATGATATTGCGATGTCGCGAGATTCCAAGAAAAGGAATGTCCCAGTCAGGCATCAGAGCTCCTACGACGACTAAGATGGCTCCAATAAAGATGGAGATGTTCCCGATTATCGTCACACCACTATACCATTGATAGACCAAGGTCCCTATTAATGAGCCAAGACAGAATGTCACAAAAAATATCGCACCAGCTGCACCTTTATTGCTAGAGGTTCGGGCGGTCATATGTCGATTGGGAGCTTTATAATAAAGGATAGGAACACAAACAATACTCGTCAAAATACCTCCAATCAGATAGAACTCCAACAGCTCTGTGATAGTTCCCATTCCAGAGAACCATACGCTGTAACCATAAATCAAGGAATACAATCCGACAAATAGAGAGAAACCAAATACCATGTGAGACAACCGATTCATACTTCAAACCCCTTAGGATTGTCACCTCAGGACAATCTCTGTTTCTTATTTCTTTCCCCCTCTCAGTCCAGGGAACCAATACTGTGTACTTTTTGAATAGCTTCGCTGTTCTTTAGCCACTCCATTCTTTACAAGTAGTACGAGAGCATTTCTCACTCTTTCCTCAGTCCATGCCAGTCCAACTACTGCATCCTCTATACTGAGTCTACCATCTTTAGTGGCTGCAAGACTCAAGATCTGCTGAGGGTCATCTGTGAGCGCAACAGGTACAAACTCCACAAGACGGGCACCGCCCTCTATTGATGATACACCTTGTATCAAGCCTTCTTTGGTCATATCCCCAATCAGTGATTCAATTTCATCTGAGTTGGTAACCCAACCCACGTCATCAAGTCGTACAAGTAATTCCGAAAAAAGCATGATTCCACCGAATTTCTTGGAATCCTCAGCCATTCGTAGAATATCACGACGAAGACCATCTGTTCGGTCATCTCTCTTCAGGAGTCGCTTTACCATCCCTGATTTCTTCTTTGCCTCAGTAATCCAAGACTCGGGTTCATATCCCATTTCAGTGAGGAGCTCAATAAGGGCTGTTCTATATGCAGGAATGCCCAGAAGGGTGCTTCCTTGAGTTTCGAATGCCTTCCATAATCGCTCACGAATCATATCGAGCCTTCTTGATCTGTCCACCAGTTCATCCAATCGTGCTGCCAGCTGTTCTTCGTGAGATAATGATTTCAACATTATAGGAATTGCCACATCGCTTGTAGATGTGATTGAAAACTCAATTGGCTTGTCTTCATACCCTAGGGCTCGCACAATACCCTCGTAATTACTTGTGGGAATAGAAACCACAATAGAACCTCGTCCATCGGATTTGGCTGAAAGCGCACCCAGTTCGAGTTCAGCCCCTTCAATTGATCGACCTGCTTCATCCTGTATTTGAAACCTCACACGACATAGTGACCCATCAGTAATTAGAGGTGTCACTTGGCTTTTTACACGCTTGCGCAGCTTTGCCTCGGGTGTACCTGAAATGATAGTCCGCAACTCATCGACCAGTGGAAGTTTCACGAGTCCATCACCCATTAGTGACTCAGCACCTTCCAGAATGAGCTCTCTTGATTCCCTGAAAGCAAGTAGGTTGAAGTCTTTAGATGCATCCCGGATGAATTTTCTCAAGGTCACATCATTGTTTGCCCTCTCACTTAGAAGCGATGCGATTGCGTCGATTGCACGCGACGGACTTGTGAAACCATCAACAAAGTCACGCCTACGACTCACCTTCTCACCATTTGTCATCAGTTGTGAGAGGGGGTAGATTTCAATCCGAAGTTGACCTTTCTTCGAAAAGCCAGCCATGAAGAAAGGTAGGAGAATTAAGGCTCCTTTTTCTCCAGCATCTTCGATTGATATTGGTACAGACATATCAATTAGAGATGTGAGCTGGTCATGGATTGTTTTTGCAGCCGCGTGGAACTCTGCATTTAGGTTGTCTCTCTCAACGAGCAGCTCTCTTGAGGTTCCTTTTGAAGCAGAAAGAAGTTGATCTCTCCGTTCTTCATCCCGTTTAAGTGCGGCTCTTCTAGCGAGTAGTGTTTTCTTCAGCTCATTAATACGCTCGTGCTTGGTAGCGGAGGTGGAAACCTCAGCTCGTTTCAATTCTGACTCCAGAGATTCAATCTGTTGATACAACGAACCAATCCGAAGGTCCAATCTAGAAAGGACTGGAGCAGTTTCAGCTTCGCTTGCGTCAACAGAAGCATCAATGCTGTTCTCGATTAGTCCAACCAGCTTTGTAACAGCATCATCGGCCATGCTGAGAGTTGAAGCTGTTTCTTGAAGTACCGCAATCGAGTTCTGAAAATCTTTCTGTTTTAGAAGGCCTGATAGCATCACCTCATAATCTCGTACTTGATTACGGAGAGGTCTCTCCAATATTTGCGCGATACCTCGAGCCATGAGTCCGCTCATTAAGCCAAGCAATGTGACACGTTCAGTTATTCTCAATGATGATACAAACTCGCGTGCTTCCTTTACCAACTTTAGCAAACTCTTGGAATCAGCTGTGGATTTGATTCTATCAATGAGAGAAGTACTATCGAAGCTCTTGTGTCGGATCATTGTTTCGCTTGTCAATCCAAGTAGCTCCACAAGGTAGCTTCTATTTGGAAAGGGAGATTCCACAATTACCACTGGTAAATAACTCTTCAATATGAATTCCAGTTCTCTGCTCTCACGACCCTCAATGGCACGGAGGACCATTCCTGCCACTACATATTCCTCAGGAACAGCCTGTTCCATCGGTTGACCGCCAGCTAACTGGAGCCTTCTTGTAGCTGTTGTAGGTACGATGAGATTCCAGCGGTCAAGATCCATAGTGATTCCTATGGTCTGAGTCATGGGAATGCTTTTCATACTTTCCTATGTAGAAGTAGCTATAAAATCGAAGGCGCCCCATATGTGAACGAGTATCTCAATGGAGCAAGAAAGATGAAACGAGAGAATCCCAGATTACTTCCGATATGTCAATATTGTGGGAAATACAAGGGTATTGGGCAATGCACGAATCCTAAGTGTCAGAGCTCTGAGAAACATATGGACAAACAGGAACAGGTTTCATTGGAGTCAAGCGCAAGAGACCATGAGTATCAGCATTGCAGCATCTGTGAGAGGGATATTGAAGTAATATGTAATCAATGTGGACGAGGTTATTGCAATCTTCACAGTGTTGGCTTTAATCTTAATAGGCTTGAGAATTTCCACCAACGAGTTGGTACTTGCATCCAATGTCAGCAGGTTGTTTGCGAGAGATGTTGGATTTTAAATCCAAATGGGGATATCATATGTCTTACACATTTGGAAAAAGAACATGAATCAGCAGGATTTCACTAGAATAAACTTTCACCATTACATGAGGGTCAAACATTTATGTCTATGCTGCAACCCCCGTATGTGGGACGGCATATGCCAGAAGCGACATTTGTGGTTCATCTTGATGATTTTCATGGGTTCCTTGTAAAGCAGAGGTATCCCTCAACACTGACTCTTAATGAGAAGGTTCTGAACCTGATATTCTTTGAACAACAGAAAGATAACAAGGAGAATCTCAGTTTAGCTGAGATAGAAGGCTTTAGAATTGCAATCTATAGTTCTCCAGAGTTTCCAAAATGGATGGTCTGTACCATTCTTGGCGCGGAGGAAGATTTTGATCTCTCTCGTGAGGGACTCGCAGGATCAGGACGACTCATTCTCACGCTTATGAGCGAGGATGAAGATGCAGTTGACCTTGAAGAGATAGTGAAGGCGGGAAGCATTCTAGAGAAGACAAGCGAAGAACAGAAACTCGCAGATATTTTCTTAACACCATCTACAGCTCTACTCCTTGAAAGAATGCAATCAGAAGGAGTGGAAAAAGCCGCAAAACTCTCTATTTGGTTGAAGAATCAAGTCCAAGATGAAGTCGACCTCCGTGAAGCAATGGCGCCACTAATGAAGTCAGGAGTAGTAAAAGTCGAACTTGTCGGGAAGACCTCAGAGATGGTTTTTCTCATGAAGGATGTCTTTGGATATCGCGCTCCTCCTGTTGCATCCATAAAAAAGGCCGCTCAGATACTACCTAACATTGTTGAAAGATACCAAGATTATGTAGCTGCCTTTTTCTCACCTCCACCTCCCAGTAAGGGGTATAACCCAACATTACCAACAACTGACCCCAATTCCCCTATTCTTGAAGATAGAGAAAAAATCTCTCGGCTTCTTGCGAACAGCCTGAAGTATAGAGTACTTGAGTCACTACGTGGCGAGCCTCTCTCAGCCTCGGAGATTGCATTAAAGACAGCACTCCCGAATTCTATCGTGACCAAGGCTCTATGGTCATTGGAGTCGGATAAGGTTGTGATTCATTTTGAGGAAGAGGGTGTCTGGGCTTTACTAAATAATCCTAGAATCGAGTCTTTTCTTCCAGAGTTCGTTTTGCCATTAGTGAGGAAAAAGGTGTCAGAGAAAGAAATAACACCACAAGTTGCACGCAGACATCTTGAACTCTTGATTCAAAATTATGGTGAGTAAGAATGATCAGAAGCGTCTATGTTCTTGGTGAACAAGGGAATATGCTCTATTCTAAGGACTATGCAAAGAGTGAGTCCAAGGCAGACTTGGTCGAGTTTCTTGTCAATCTCACTCATTTCCTAAGAACAGTAGATCTTGAAAACAAGACAGAGTTCATGAATGTAGCAATTTCAAGAATCTTCTTCGCCCAACGTGATAATTTTACCTTCATGTTTGTTGCGGACAAGGCAGATGATGCCACTCAGATTGAAGAGAAGATGACACAGCTTGTTGAATCATTTATGCGAGACTATGCCAATCTAGCAATCGCAAACCAACCACTGGATGGTTTTGATGAAAAGGTTGACGAGATTGCTGTGACAATGGTAAAAGTCGCCATCCTAGGGTTTGCAGGTGTTGGAAAAACTACGACACTCCATCTTCTAAGGGGAGAAACTCTGCCACTTGTCCATGACCCGACCATCGGTGTTTCAATCAAGAAACTACCTGAAGAAGTGGAGAATGCAAATATCGTACTCTGGGACCTCGCAGGACAATCACGGTTTAGTATTCTCTGGGCGAAAATGATTGCAAATGCCCAGGTTGTGATTATCGTTACTGATAGTACTTTAGAGAATGTACTCAGAAGTAAGAAGCTTGTTACTCTTGTCAAGGATGAAGTTCCTGATGCAAAAGTAATCGGAATTGCAAACAAGCAAGACCTTCCCACTGCATTAACACCCGAGCGAGTTGGTCAAATCTTGGGAATCCCAACCTATGAGCTTGTAGCTATTGACATTTCGTATCGAGATAGGCTCATTCAGATTATTCGACGTGCAATACTAGAAGGAAAAGCTGAAGCCAAGGCGGCATGAGTTGAAAATCAATTTATATCCGTCAAGGCAAAGGTTAAGAACTAAACGGGGAGATAAACCACGTAACTAGCGCATACGGGTGACTATACATGTCTTTTGATATTAGCGCCATAATGGAGAAACTAAAGGAAATCGAAGACTTCGCCGAGAACGTAGCTGAAACCAAAAAGCTTGCGGACCAATTGGCTGAAAACTTCACGAAAATGAAGATGTCTATCAATCAGACCATTAATGATAGCTTCTCGGAGATAGCCAATCAGATCGAAGCTCTGAGGCAAAACATGGAGAGAATGGAAAGCGTCAAAACAGATGCCCCAAAAGTTGACACTCCGGCTCCCGCACCAAAGACTCAGCCGGCGCCGGAGGTTAAGACCCCAGCTCCTCCTCCTCCAGTCGTTGAGGCTGAACCTGAACCGATGCCTGAGCCAGTACCTGAGCCAGAAATTGAACCGGAACCAGCTGCCGCTATAGAAACTGCACCTTCAGAGGGTAGTGACCAGCTAGACTTCCTACTTCAGCAGAAGGATAGACTGAAGGCTCAGCTAACAGATTTGCGTTTTGACTATATGAGAGGATACATCCCAGAAGACGAGTACAAAACCAAGGAGTCCGAATTGGACACTCAGCTTGAAGATGTAGATAAGCAGATTGCTGCACTGAAGTAAATCTAGGCTTAATCATAGAATCTAATTTGTCTCGCACTTGGACTCTCTGAGTCTTTGATAAAAGAGTGCGAGACAAAACTTGTTCTTTTTCAAATTCATTCTATAGTGGAATATGTCAGAAGCTGATTGCGTCTGGCTATTGAATTGAGAGAAGGGATGATGATCTAAATCCCTATTTCTTCTTCTCTGCAGACTTCTTCTTGGGAGTCTCCTTCTTCTCTGCAGACTTCTTCTTGGGAGTCTCCTTCTTCTCTGCAGGCTTCTTCTTGGGAGTTTCCTTCTTCTCGGCCTTCTTCTCTGCAGACTTCTTCTTGGGAGTCTCTTTCTTCTCTGTCTTCTTCTCTGCAGGCTTCTTCTTTGTAGGCTTTTTCTTAGGAGCTTCCGTCTTCTTGGGTAGTTCTTGCTCTAGCTCTTCATCAGGTCTAGGTCGAGGTGGAGCTGTTTCAAGAGGTTCAACAATGACCTCGGGCCTAGTGTCTTTTCGCTCCTTCTTCTCTCCAGCCTCTCTCCTCTGGCGAGCAAGCCTACTTGGTTTTACTACATCAGGACTGGATGCTGCAGCAAGTGCAAGGTCCATCTCTTCAGTAATTACAGGTTCTTTGGGAATACTTGATGCAATCTCTTCCAGAGTGTCAGCCACCATGATGGGGGCACCACCCTCTCGCTTTTCTAGCTCAGAAGGGGTAGTATAAACAACGAAACCGCCTTCTCGAATATAGGGAACAACTGTCCCCTCTGCTTCTTTCTCTTTCAAAATCTTGCGGGCCACACTCATCCGTATGTTGAACCGATTGGCAAGATCATAGCATGTGATTGATCTCGCCTTTTTGAGATATTCCTCAATTCCTGATTCTGTTTCAGGTTTAGGTATAGCATCTCGGATTACTCTCTCGGTCTTAACGGCTGATTTGCCCCACTTCTTACGGCTGATAGTAATTACTCTCCTAGGCACCTGTTACTAGGTTCAACGCGAAAAACCTGGGTTTGACTTTTAAAGATGCTCATTGCTCTTAATTTGAAAATGGAAAACGGAGATACTAATCATTTGTCTGTGGTTCGCAAAATACCTGAAATTATAGATATTCTCGTTTCGTCAGCTTTTCCAGAATTGAGGGATTCTAAAATTCACTTCAGGTTGGGGAGAGTTTCAAGTTTCGCTCAAATCCAATGGGATAGGACAAGGGATGAAATCTCGATTAATGTTAATCAAGAAGTTAAGAAATGGCATGAGGCTGCATTGATCGGTTTGATTTCTCATGAACTGAGTCACCCAGTACAAAAGGGTCGAAGACTAAGTGAACGCGAAACTGACAAAGAGTCAATTTCCAGGGGGTTAGGTCCATATCTCGCCACAGAGAGGCTCTTTGCAGGTAAATATGAAGACCACAGAATACAACATGGCAGGGACAAATATCTTGGATACAGGTCGATTAGAGCAGAGCTAACTCAAATTGAAACACAACAATTAGATTTGCTTACCAAAGAGATTGGACTAGTTCCAACGAAATCCGAAAGTCGAAAATTAATGAACCATGATATTGCAGTTTATAGAGAAGGGGACAACACAACACTATTGATTGGTGGTCAGAGATTTTCTATATCACAGCGCATGAATAATCCTGATGTCAAACTACTAGAAAGAAACGGAATTGTCTACGTATATGCAAATGAAGTCTTGGTGGGGGAGTATAAGAGAGATATCGGTACTGATACCTAATCACATCCTTTGAGATCTTTTCTTTCTTTAATCTCTAATTTCTGTTTCAAGATAACACTGCTTCGTGGTGGGATGTCTTCTTCAATGACGCACCCGGCAGATATCATGCTATCCTCTCCTATCCTTGTAGCAGGATAGATTGATGCATTAACACCAATGACAACATTATCGCCAACAATTGCTCCAAACTTACTTAGCGGCACCTGCACAGTTTCATCCGAACCTTGAAGGTAAAGTGGTTCGCTCCCAGGGCGCCAGTTCCATAATTGAACTCCTGCCTCAATGCATGTGTCTGTACCAATTATCGAGTCTGCGAGGTATGTCATTCGTCCTACATTGACCCCCTCAAAGACCATGCTATTTCTCATTTCAACTGCATAGCCAATACGAACACCATCGCAGAGGCTGCTATAATCTCGAATAAGGGAGTTGTTTCCTACATAAACATCCTTTCCAATGTATACTGGTCCACGTAGTGTAGTATTGGGACGTATAATGCTGCCTTCATCGATAAAGACAGAGCCCTCAATAACAACGCTTGAGTGGACATCGGCAGACTCAGCGATAAAACTACCTTTGCCCTTGAGTTTGCGATCCATCACAATCCTATTTGCATTAAGTAGGTCCCAAGGCCATGTGAATTCAGCCCACTCTTTCTCCCATACCGTTGCTGATACTTGGTTGCCATCTTTGATGAAGTTCTCAAAAGCAATCTCCATGGCACGATGTTTTTCGAGAAGAGGGAGGATTTCATTACTAAAGACAGATACTCCTGCTACCGCATAGTTGCTCACATATCTGTCGGGTCCACCCTTTTCGACTAGTTTCTCAACCACTCCATTGGCACCAATCTTTACTGTACCAAATTGCTCTGGGTTGGAAACCAATGTGACCAGCATTGTGACCTTGCTACCCATTGTCTCGTGGTTGCTCAAGGTTCGAGAAACCATCTCGGATTCAACAAGAACATCCCCATTAAGAAGCAAAAACTCCTCCTCACCTTCTAGCTCCTCCTTTGCTGTCAGGATGGCATGTTCAACACCTTCTTGTTTATGCTGTATCATATAGCGGATTCTGACTCCTTGGTCACCACCCATTTGGAAGTGATCAATAAGCTCATCGCGTCCATGACCTACAACAAGGATTATGTCGCGAATATTATTCTCGACGAGGCTATCAATAATGTATTGAAGTACAGGATGTCCTGCAATCATCAACATAGACTTGGAGCGGTTTGTGGTGAGAGGTCTGAGTCTTTGACCTTCTCCAGCAGTGAGCACGAGTGCTTTCATTTTGCGTCACACTGCATCTACTCAACACTATGAAGCATAAAACTGTTGGCTGTGATGCACTATCGCACTATTTAATCAATTCAAAATAAATGCGCCTTACGCCAGCTCCCACATTCTTCGATTTACCAATCTGAATGTGACCAATCTCACTCGTGTTTTGGACATGTGTACCAGCACAAGATGCTACATCATAATCACCGATGATTAATATTCTGAACTCCTGGACCGACTCAGGTACCATCTCAAGGTATCGAGTTTGATAATCGCGTTCTGTCAGGAATTTGATAGCTTCAGCGCGCGGCATGAATTTTATCTCGACCTCAAGGTTCCGATCTAAAATCTCATTTACTCCAGCTTCAACTTCTCGTTTCATTTCTTCATCAAAGGATTCCAAAGGAGTATAATCAGCTCGACTCTCTCCAGGAGTTATGTGGTTCCCCTTTGTTTCCACATTGTAGTGAATTTGCAGATACCTAGAAAGGATATGCTGACAGGTATGAAATCTCATATTCTCATATCGACGTTCCCAATCAACCTCACCAACGACCTTCGTGCCTACATCAAAGGGGGCATCATCAAGCTTATGCCTTATCTCACCCTCCAACTTTCTAATGTCTGTTACATTAAGGGTTCTTGAACCATCTGATAATGTTCCCATGTCACTGGACTGACCTCCACCCTCCGGGTAGAAGACAGTTCGATCCAGAACTACATAGTCATCGCCCACTGACTTGACTATTGCTTGAAATTCTCTTAGGTAATTGTCTCGCATATGTAAGAGTTCTGTCATAATAGAAGCATCCTAAGCATCTCTTGACTTGCGAACATTTTTCCATTCTGCCACTGCAAGTTCTTGAGCGTTTTCTAATTCTGCTCCAGTTAGGTCAACACCAGGTGTTTCAGCTGCAGCGAGAATGATTGCACGAACATCAGTTTCCTTTTCTTCTTCCATTAGACCAGCTAGAATAGCACCCACCGTGTCATCTTGAACCCCTCGCTCCTTGAGGAAGCGAGCCAATGGAGTAGAGGATACTGGAATATAACCGCTGTCTGTGGCGGGTTCCAGACCAATTGCTTTCATCTGTGTGTTGAAGCTAGTTGTGATGATTTCTTGACGTGTTCGGACAGCTGGGTCAGTAATGTCCTTTCCCTTATCAACTTCAGAGATCATTCTACGAATCTGCTTCATAACTGGAACAGAAGATGGGGATTTGGATTTTGACGCATAGCGAACCGCAGCAACCACAATTATCATTGCAAGTATAAAGAGAAAGATTGGGCTCATTACGAATTCAATGATAAGGTCTAGTATCTCTTGTATCTGCATTCTTGAACGCCCCTATGGTTATTCTTACCTGCATCAGTGGTTGTTTCTCATGCAACCTGAACTTTAAGGTTATTCCTGATAGGACCATTGGCAATTATTTACTAAAATGCTTAGCAATCTCCAGATAAACATCAATCGATTGAAATAATTCCTCTAGTCGTATGTACTCGTCAGGTTGATGTGCTTGCTCAATAGATCCTGGTCCACAAATGACATTAAGAATTCCAACCTTCGGTTGAAGAACTGAGCAATCTGTTCCATAGGTGGCAGAGCCCAAAATTGGAGCTCTTCCGGTTACTCTCTCAACCGCAGTTCTTGCCACAGTGACAATTTCAGAGTCAGGAGGTGTCACCACAGCTGGCTTTCCATGGATGTATTCAACCTTGACCCTATCAGCGAGGCCAGCTGTATCAAGCCGCCCATTCATCTCTTCCAGGAGCGATTCAGGGTTTTGTCCCTTTACTATCCGCATGTCTAGTTGAGCTTCGCAACTATCTGGAACAACATTGATTTTAATCCCACCCTGAATGACACCGATATTAGTTGTCGGACTTCCTAGAATCTCGTCAATTTCAGAAAGGAAAGGCTCCTCTGTAAGCACACGGATGGCATCAAGACAGGCTTGAATAGCATTTACGCCCTCTTCTGGTCTGGACCCATGAGCTGACTTGCCCCTGGCAACAACCTTTGACCAGAACATTCCTTTCTCCCCAACCAATACTTGGAGACCTGTGGGTTCAGCACAAATGCCAAATTTAATTCCATCAAGTAGACCACTCTTTGCAACCTCCTCGGCACCAGAACATCCACTCTCCTCATCAGAGGTTGCCAACATGACGAGCGGTTTCGGATACTTCCGTTCAGTATAAAGAATTAGTGTTTCAACAAGGGCTGCCACTGGACCCTTCATGTCACAAGCCCCTCTTCCATAAAGACGTCCATCGATGATTGTAGATGAGAATGGATCATGACTCCAGCTTTCGAGAGGGCCAACTGGTACTGTGTCCATATGACCGTGCATCACGAGATCTCCTTTCTGACCATCATGACTTGAGAACATCAGATTGGGGCGTGTTGCTGAGCCTACTGATTTGCACGCAATTCCATAGGACTCCACATGTTCTCGTAGCACCTTAGCTACATCAGCCTCATACCCAGGAGGATTCTCGGAGTTGGTGGCGATGAGTTCTTTCAACAGCGACAGAAGGCGGGACCTGTCCATTAGCAATTACACCCTTTGATGCAAGCATACTTCTGTGCTAAGAAGGTTCCTAAACACATCATACTTTCAGATACAACACCTTATAGGAAGAGAAGTTGATTTCGCACTGTGGCATTTCTGTGAGGCAGTTACCCCTGGCTGAGCTTCGGCGATGACGAGCCAAGAGCAAGCTGAGAATTGCCACATCGTCGTTTTTGATTCAAAATGAACATTGGATTAGGCTGAAACCTGTACTAGGACAAGTTGGAGATACTAGGACACCAATGTTTGATCGATAGACTGGTCACACACCTGCCTTCAGGATTAACCGATTCTTCTCGAGAGAAACTCCAAACTCATGTCCATCATCATCGACCAGGGAAACATCCTCCTCCTTGATGAAGACCTTGACAGTCTTCCTCAACTTGCGCGAAGGAATCGCTCCCATTCGAATGATGTAGGTTTCAGCCATTGCTTAGAACTCCGACGGATGCGTGGTGGTGCGACAGTCTAAGAGGGATGCAAGACTTGAATCTATGATACTCTACTAGGTATATATACGAGTGCCCAATGAATCAGGTCGTTCAGACAGTCAGAAAATGCGTTTTATGGCGTTTTCACGAGCTGATATTTTTGAAAAGGAAAAAGCCTAGAGTATGGAGGTTTTGTCGTAACATTGTTGTTTCTATCATCTTAACAAATGGCCAACGATTGTCGATGGGAGAGAGGGTGATATTTGTGGAATATGTTCAATTAGAAACTCAAGATGTAGACTGGCAGACATCACGGATTATACGCAAATGGATGTCTTGCAGAATCCTTCCTTGCAATTATCTCATCCACATCCTGACGACCCTCGATTGCTCTCCTAAGTGCATGTCGGACAGCTATGAAGTTGTTGATATGGACTCGCATCCTATTGACTGCACTTGGATGAACAAACACATTTGCCACGATAACGAGGTCTTGGACCAGTTCATCAGGGATTATCGTGTCAGTGATTGTCCTTCGCACAGCATCCGATACTGCCCTTTGTGCAACCTCATAGACCATCTTCTTGTGCCGTTCAGATGTTATGGTAACCGTAGGTGCGAAGACAGTTTGCAACTCAAGGTCTTTGATTATGGTTGATGGATGAGTGTCATCAGAACTTTTTCCTGCATTTTTCAGTGCGACACTTAGAGGACCATCGCGTATCCCCAATATCAGATCCACATGAGCAACCTCGTTCCCACTACCGAATAATGCCTCGCCATGAAGCAATGTCAAATCTGGGATGACATCAGGCACCATCCCAACAGCTTTCGGATAGGTTTCTGATTCGATTGAGCGATTACCCATCTTGAAGGTGACTAGACCGCGAGGGATCATCTGGAGGTCTTCAAGACAGGACCTGATCTCATCATGCATATCATAGCCGAGTGTATCACCTATGAGAAGTGGAGGTCTCGCAAGACCCACTGGGACACCAATCATGTTGAGAGCCGCTTTGACTGCCATACCACCACCGTTATTGACGAAGATTCGAATGACCTTCTGGATGCTCCGTTGGATTATGTATGCCTCCCGCAAATCTCCTGTAGCAAGTGCCGCTTGCATCTTGATGTATCGATCAGGAAAGACATTGGCACTCGCAAGGATTGCACCATCACATCCAGATGCCAGGGCGGGTAGTGCAACCTCGTCATGACCCACCATAACTTGGAAATTCTCTGGTTTTCGCACTAGAATTGTCATGAGGTTGACCAAATCACCACTCGAGTCCTTCAGACCAATGATTCCATCAATATCGCGTAAGCCATCAATCAGCGTCCAATGCATGGGGACACCAGTCACTTGAGGTATGTTGTATACGATAATAGGAATGTCACTATTGTTTGCAATCTTCTCGAAGTGATCATAGATCTCTTTGTCAGATGGTTTGAGGAAGTATGGAGAAACAACAAGCGCTGCAGCTGCACCAAATTCAGCAGCTCTTCGTGTAAGTTTGATGGCATCATTAGTATATGCATAGCCAGTTCCAGCAAGAACTGGGACACGCCCCTTAGCTGCTTTGCAGGCAATACGAATCGCCTCCTCTTTCTCCTCAAATCTCATGCTAGTGAACTCGCCAGTCGTTCCGCATGGTACAATTCCTGTTGCACCACTCTTAATGGTGTAATCTATGAGATTTCGATACTGCTTCTCATTTACACCCTTCTCATCAAAGGGTGTAACGAGAGCTGGGTAGACACCCTTGAAACGATAATCTTCTGACACTATTTTCACCTCCATATCCCAGCGAGCGCATTTTCTACCGCGTCCTGTGTGGCGTTTGTAAGTTCACGACGGTCTCTAGCGTTCAAGTCAATATCCAAAGCCAAGATTACCACATCATCAGTCAGTGATTTCTTTGGTACTCTGTCATTCTCCAAGAAGGCGGCAATTGCCTTCGCCGCACCGGATTGTACTGGACCATAGAATAGGGAGGCTTGCCGCATCGACTCTATCTTCCTTGTTGGAATCATCAAGCTACTGGGCTTCACAGCCAAATTCGGTTCTAGGATTACAGTCAATGCCTCATGACCAATCTTAGGAATAGACAGTAGTTGGACAAATGCATGACCAATTGAACCTGATTTGGGGCCAGCAACAACTCCAACCGAAACCATATCATTGGCTCCATGACTTGTTAATAGTCCAGCAGAATGTCCGAGTTCAATTCCCTGACTCTTCAGAAAGTCAAGTATCTGGATCTCTTTCTGAATGGCAGAATGCTGTAGCTTTTCGATTACACCCATCTTCTCGAGTTCAATCCGAATCTCTTCTCGAATCTCTGGAGTAAGTGTACCGCCAGTGTTGAGAGGTATCCTAGCTCGACCTGCTTTGATACCCATCATTTTCAATGCGGCTTTCACAGGTGGTGCTGCTCCATACTTCAGGACCATTCGAGCAAAAGTCTGAGCAGACTGCTGAAGTTTGACAGCTTCCTCAATCTTTCCACTTTGTGCTAGTTTCATAATTTCAAGCCAGATGTGAGGAATAACATTAGCCGAAGCCATTATTGCAGCCTTTGAGCCAGCTACAACAGCTGAAAGAAAACACTCATCTGCACCAATGATAACTTCCATTTTTCCCTTAAGCTTCTGCAATAGTTCAAGGATGTATGGAACACTCCCACTACTATCCTTAATGCCAACTATATTATCGATCTCTGCAAGATCTTCAACAACATTCGAATGAAGGACTCCAAGGGTGCATTGTGGAATATTATATAATATGACAGGTAGATTCCCCTTTCTTGCAATGGCATCATAATGTTCATAGTATCCCTTATCACCAGGTCTGAGATAGTAAGGCGAGATGACAAGCGCGGCATCACATCCCAAATCAGCAGCATACTTTGTAAGAGCGAGCGTTGCACGTGTGCTATTTTGACCTGTACCTGCAATAATAGGGACGCGTCCATCAACATATTTCATTGTAAGCTTGAGTAATTTCTTGCGTTCCTCTGTCCGAAGGTATGAGAATTCACCTGTGGTGCCAAGAGCAACCACGCCAGTCACACCCTTCTTAATTGTGTAATCGATGACCTGCTGATATCCTTCCT
>JAEORX010000182.1 GCA_016840685.1 Candidatus Thorarchaeota archaeon | reverse complement strand
AAATTTGCAAGAATCTACTTGATGATGCAGTCAAGAGTGCCAAAGCAAATGCTAAGTTCTCCCGAAAGAACCTTGACTTCTCTGGAATCAAGGGAATTGAGAAGACCGTCTGGCAGAAGAGTAAGGTGGACCCAGCTGACGTTTCCACCGAGGAAAAATTGGAGTTCGTGATGTCACTAGATAAGTCTCAGAAGATTGATGACAGGATTGTTAACACGAACTCAATCTACGATGATGAAAAGAAAGTCATGCGTCTTGTTAACACCGCGGGATCCAGATTGGAATGGGATGAGCTCCGCACACTCGCAGTTGTCCAACCAATCGCTCGACAGGGTGAAAGGATGCATTATGACTATGAGGTCGAAGGCGGTCGAGCTGGCTATGAACTGATACAGAAGATAGATCCAAACACACTTGGTGGGAAGTGTGCAAAAGGTGCTTTAGACCTCTTAGATGCAGAAAAGCCCCCCTCTGGCAAAATGACCGTGGTTGTAGATGGAGGAATCTCAGGTCTGATTGCTCACGAGGTTTGTGGTCATGCGAGTGAGGCTGATGAAGTCGTAAAAGGAAGGTCCTTCCTTACCGGTCAAGTTGGAAACAAACTTGGTACAGACCTTGTCACAATGGTTGATGATGGTACTCTTGAAGGTGTGAGTGGTAGTTTTCCATTTGATTCAGAGGGCACGCCAGCTTCCAGAACAATGATCATAGAGGATGGAGTGTTCAATGGTTATCTACACACTCTTGAAACTGCAATATTAATGGGAGTTGAACCAACAGGTAATGGTCGAGCTCAGGATTACAACAGACGAATCTTTGCTAGAATGACTAACACATTCTTTGACAAGGGAGAATGGAAAGATGATGATATTATCTCTGACACAAAGAATGGCCTTTACGTTACCAAAGCATCGTCTGGAATGGAGGACGTTGTAGGTGGTGGAGTGCAATGCTCTGCTCTTAAGGGGTATATCATTAAGAATGGAGAAAAAACTCAACTGGTACGAAGTATGAGTCTCGCTGGCAAGGTTCTTGAGATTCTAAAGACTGTTGATGCAGTGGGCAATAAACTGGAATTCTGGGGAGGCACTTGTGGTAAAGGCGAGGAAGATTTCATTCCTGTTTCCAGTGGTGGACCCCACATGCGTGCAGAAATGGTTGTTGGAGGTGGGTGAAATGAATCTTGCAGACATCGCAGACAAGACAATGTCACTAGCTCAAAAGAGTGGGGCAACCCAAGCTGAAGTTTATGCAGTCTGGGCAAAGATTGCTAGTGTGTACATTGATGATGGAATTCCTAAGATTGGAAGTTTCATGGTCGAATCTGGCATTGGCTTGAAGTACATCATTGGAAAGAAGATTGGATTCACAAGCTCAACTCTTGCTCAAGAAAAACCATCCGATGTAGTTGAGAGAGCCAAAGCGCTCGCTCAAGCCAGTAATGAGGATCCCTTGTTTGTTTCTTTGCCTGAGCCAAAGAAGGTTTCCGGATCCTCAGAAAAGTTCCATGATAAGGAAACTGCCGCTGCAGATAGCGAATTCCTGATGGAGAAAGCTATGGAGGTAGTAAAGGCTGCTTCTTCAGATTACGTTACTGTACCAAATGGATCGCTTCGAACAAGTTCAGTAGAATATCATATCAGTAACTCTCTTGGTGTAAACACAGGATCTAAAGGAACCATAACCTTCGGCTTCTTCACTGCCAAGTCTGAGAAGAATGGAGAGGTTGGTGAGGGAGTTCAACGGTGTTGGTCCCGAGAGATTGGTTCAATCGACTTTGCTAAACTCGGAGAGAAACTCGAATCTCAAGCAATGAATGTGCTCAAGGCTAAGCCATTCAAAGAGAAGTGGGATGATGTTGTTGGCATCCTAACACCAAGCGAAGGTTCTGAGATGATGTACCAGCTTGTTGCATCAGCTGTATCTGGTGAGAATGTAAACAAACGTAGAAGTCCTTGGGCAGACAAGATGGGTGAAGAAGTAGCAAGCAAATCCTTGACCATCTATGACAATGGACTCTCAGAGAAAGGTCTCCTCGGAAGCATTGTTGATGACGAAGGTGTTCCCACTCAGAAGACGACTATAATCGAGAACGGAGTTCTACAATCATATCTCTATGATAGTTATAATGCCAATCAAGTAGAGTTACCCCCTACTGGTAATGCGATTCGAAGAACGCCAAGAGAGCTTGCCGGAAGGTTTGCTATTGCTGCGGTCTGTGCAGGAACAACCATGGAGATTCAACCCGGCTCAAAGTCAGTTGATGATTTAATTGGTGATATCAAGCGAGGTGTGTACATTGAGCATTTCGCTTATCCACTAGTTGACTCAATGACAGGCGCTTTCTCAAATGAAGTTCGTAATGCAAGAATCATTGAGAATGGAGAACTTGGCAACCAAATCAAATATGCACTGTGGGTTGGAAATCTATTCGATTCAATCAAAGGTGATTTGCAGTTGGCAAATAATCTAGAGGTTCATGACAAGAAGATTGTACCATCAATTGCATTCCCAAGTACAGAGCTTGTTGGACAATGAACCAAGTGATGTGATGGAGATTATTCCATCACTTCATCCTTTTTCTATGGTGGATATGCTCTCTGTCCTGACTCAATCACTCGCAGACTAAGAAGAAGCATCTCTTCTCCCCTTGAGTTGAGCATCTTCTTCATAGGATCATAGGCACTTGGTATGTTTTTCTTTAGATACCTGAGAAACTCATCTTTAGATTCAACGAGTGCTCTATGCATCCCTTCAATATGGTCGATGAGTGTTGGCTCCCAAGGTCTTCTACGGTTTCTTGTTTTAGGCATCACCTGTTCAAGTGTTCGAATGATGTTTTCTGCAAGTTTCTTGGACTCACGCATGCGATAATCGCTTGTCACATCATGCCCCTTTTTCTTCTTGGAGGCTACTTGTGCTTTTGCTATGAACTGCTTGACTTCCTCTGGTGTCATGGCTGGTTCTTCTATATCTGCTTCTATCACCAGACGTTTCCATGCCTTTTTCCCTTGGAAATCAACAGGAGATACATAGCCCTTAGCCTCCATGTTCATCAGATATTTCCTGAACATGTCCTCAGTGATAAGAGACCTTGGAGCAGACATTAAGAGGAACTTCTGAAAAAGCACGGCTTCAAACTCTATTACTGCCCACCCAAATGCACTGACTATGTCTATTTCTATCTCTCTCTCCAGGTCGTTGGCGTCCAACCCGTAAGTCATCTTGCTGACCCTCTCTCTTAATAATCGTTAAACAGTCCTCATAGAGACATAAGAACTTACGCTCAACCGATTTTTATTAAGGGCTGTGCTGAAATCGAAAAGCTTGTTGTTTTTTCTAAATGAGGTTGGATGATTGCGCAAAATCCTGTCTCAATAAACAAGTAACCTTATAGCCTAGACTACTCTACTTTCAGGTTCAGAACTTAGGTTACACACCTAATTCTGAAAGAAAAAGGATTGAGAGAGATGAGCGAATTAACTTCACGCGGTACGGGAATCTCCGCAATGGCGATTGTCGTAATCGTGATAATTGGAGTTGCAGGATTCGGGATCGGTTTTCTCATGGGTGGTGGACTTGGTCCAGGACCAACGACGCCAACTACAACAACACCAACAACCACACCATCCGGACCCGAAAACACACTGCACATACTCACGCGACATAGCACAGCCATTCAGAATCTCTACGAGGCTGAATTCCTGGCGACTGATGCTGCTGATGAGTATAACATCACTGACATCGAGTGGCAGGATCCATACGACTATCTATGGGGTCCGATACTTGATGATGGTTGGGCTGATGTCATTTGGGGAGGCGGACCAACTGTGTTCGACAACCTAATTGATGATGAATATCTAGAACCATGGACAAGTGCCCTGATGGTAGCAGCAGCTGCTAGAGTCCCTGATACCTACGCGGGAGTTGACTTGAAGAGGTCATCCGGTGATGACATCATGTGGGTTTCCGCAGCTACATCTGGTTTTGGATTCACAGTCAATGACTACTTCACTGATCTGTGGGATCTACCGAACTCTACGATTGCTGCTAACTGGACTGACTTAGCAAGTCCTGAGCTGGCAAAATACTTACCAGTACTACCCACAGTTGCTGTTGCTGATGCCTATTCATCATCTTCAGTCAGACGTGCATATGAGATCATCACTCAAGGTTATGGTTGGGATGAAGGTTGGTCGATTCTTGCACGAATGGTTGGGAATGGCGGATTCTACAGCGGATCTTCAGCAGTCAAAGAGGCAGCTGAACAAGGTGCTGTTGGATATGGACTAACGATTGACTTCTATGGCTTCCAGTCAACGAATGTCAATCCCAATGTCGTATACATAAGTCCCGGTGACTACAACATTGTCAACGGAGATCCAATAGCAATTGCCTCCACAAGTACTCAGAAACTACTTGCTGAGGTCTTTGTGGACTATATTCTAAGTACTGAGGGTCAGGCTGTCTGGACAAATCCTGAGGCTCTTAGGCTTCCAGTCATAGAGGCAGCATTTACCGCATCTAATGCTGATCCATTCTGGGGTCCCTTCCTACATAATGTCTATACCGAAACTGCAGCGGCTGTCATCGCTTCTGGTTTCGAATTCAATGACACTCTGTCCTCACTTACTAGCTATTCCTACCGAGCATACTTCCAGGCTGTCTTCACAAACGCGCAGACAGAGCTTGTTGCATGCTGGTCGGCAATAGCTGAGGCTTATAGAGAAGGCTACATCACCGAAGGTCAATTTGATGGCTTCGTTGCTGACATGGCTGCTATGTTAGATGTTGCTGGCGATGGTAATACCACATACGGTTACCGTGGTGGTCTATTCGATGTAGACAAGGCCATTGAGCTGGATTACGCTATGCATCATAACGTAGATGGATACAAAACATTATTCCAGACACAGTGGACTGCAGCAGCGATTGCACAGTATGGTGATGTCTTAACAGCAGTCTTAGCTTACTTCCCATAGGCATAGTCAAAGGCGTCGAATTTCGGCATGACCGAAGATATCGAAGTACAAGAAATGGACACTCTTGAGGAAGACTCCGAGCTTG
>JAEORX010000181.1 GCA_016840685.1 Candidatus Thorarchaeota archaeon | reverse complement strand
TGATTTTCCTAAGGATAAGGATCTATGGATTGAAGAAGAAGAACCCCTGCATATTTGGTAATGTTACCAGGAAGTTTCTAAATCAGCAACACAAAGATGCTGATCATGAAATCTGTCGATTTGATAGAATCTCTTCTAACGACTATTCCGCATACAGCCTACTACATAGGCAGTGAATGAGTTCTCTCCTGATTTATCAAATCGGTCCATGAAAGAGACGAACTTTGACTATGTGACGTTCTGTAGAAGTTCTATCTTTGATTTCTCGAACCTCTGGCGTATCTAACTCCTTGTCCATAGTGAGTCTGAGCTCATCCTTTGAAACTTTGAGTTTGATCATGTCACCTATGGAATGGATTGTCTCTGCAGGTACAATGATGTCGATATCATCCTTCAGGCCAATCTTCTCTAGAGTCTCCTCTATCATACCTCCACCCACAGTCAGAGCTGCTGTGCCATCCAAGTCGAAGTCAATATCAACAGCTTTTCCAACCGAAACATCATTCTTGTCTATGATGTCCTTCTTTGATAGTTCAGACCACCGGAACTCCCCCTTCGGGATGGCACCCTCATCAAGGGTTGTCTTCAGAGCGTTGACATTCGATTCTAGATGCACTTCATCGCCAATCCGACGGATCATCGATGCGTCGAACAAAGGATCCTTGTCAGGTTTCATCTTTATGGATTCAAGAAACTCCTCCCAGTCTGACCCAGCAAGCACAAACTGCTCGAGCTTAAACTGACCATCGAAAGTGAAGGTCATGTCATTGATACGACCAACCTTCTGCCCACTTGAGTCAACTACATCGCAATTACGTAGTTCCCTACAATTGAGGGATTTTGTTATGTCCACCGAATACCACCTTTAAGGGCGTTAGAGTGTGGAGCTAGTTAAAGTCTTCGAATTATATGTTTCTGTTCATATGTCAGAAATAATTGGAAACTTCTCTCCACAGTTCTGACACTGGACTTGTCCTTCAAATGTCTTTTCTGAACTATAGTAGTAGGACTTTCCACAGTGAGGACATGCATGACTATGTTCAAGAAAATCGGTAGGTCGCTTTGGTTCCTTTTCAACATGTAGAAAGATGGCAACTTTCTCACCTATGAAACCCATCATTAAGAGATAGATTGGAGTTGATATTGATAATACAACAAGAACATCAAGCGGATTGACAGCGTGCGAAGTCCATAACCACCATCTCCACATCGATTGGAAGATAATAATCATTGGTGCAAAGATGATATTACTCAAAATAAACAGAAAAAAACCATCTCGCATTCCAGTCCCGATGTTTTGCTCAACTTCAATGCCCCAGAGGCGTAGTGCCATTATTTGGTTCACCCCTCCTAATAACATGAAGATAACTCCAAAGAATAAGGCGCTGGATAACGGAAGCCCCACAATAGCAAACACTGGGTATACCAAGTAGGGAATGGTTATGCCAATCATTAAAAATCCGACTACTAAGACTCCAAGAGCAAAACCATGCTGGAGGTATTTCCAGATCTTCATACTAAATGAGATTGAACTGTCAGTGTTCTCCGTTATCTCCACCCAAGTCATACATGCTCTCCGAAGAACATAAGATAATCGGTCCCAGGAACCTCAAAGCCCATGTGGCTGAGGACCTTTGCCAATTGGCCACGATGATGGGTGGTATGAAGTAAGTACTGTATGAAGAAGTCAATGACATCAATCTCGAAAGGCTCTTCCTTGATGTGTTTGACCATTATCCGGTCCTGAGGTATCTCTTCGATGGCATGACTGAGCCGGGTGTCGAGGACCTCCCATCGCTTGAGAAGCTCCTGACGTGGAAGCAACTTCACTCTGTCAAAGACTGACTTGTCTTTCTCATCTTCTATGAAGTAGAAGCAGGTCTCGAGAGCAAGGACAATATGCTGCACCAGTTCACGTGGACTTGTTCCAAACACCTCTTGGGAGAATTCGTCAGCATCCAACCCACTGAGAAGCTCTCTCATCTTCCAGCCTGCCCAGAGATGATAATCTGCAAGGTGTTTGAATACCACAACCTTGACCTCAAACTAAAACTGTACAAACTCACGTATTAGTCTGCCGAACTTCACCCTGCCAATTCGTCAAGCAGTCCGAGCATCCATTGATCAATTTGCTTCTTCTTCGACCAAGTCTCTTCAAACGGTGTCAATATCAAGTTCCCATCGACCTCTCCAACCATTCCTCCATGCTTTCCGTTCAGAAGACACTCGATTGCATAGGCTCCAAGACGGGTGGCAAGGATTCTATCAAAATGCGTTGGATTTCCGCCTCTCTGAATGTAACCTAGAACAGACACTCTGCACTTCTCACCAATCCTCTCAGATAGTTCAGCAGCAATCCGGTGTGCGTTACCTAATTCGTCACCCTCTGCGACCACAACCAGAACACTTGATTTAGCCCTGTCTTTCGCTACAATGACTTTCTGGGCAAGTTCCTCCATCGTTGTCTGTGTTTCAGGCATGAGTATTGCTGAGGCACCTGTCGCAAAACCCACATGAAACGCAATGAATCCAGCAGTGCGCCCCATAACTTCAACGAGAAAGACACGCTGGAAGGACTGAGCAGTATCTCGAATCTTGTCCAAGGCCTCCAGAGCATTATTGACAGCTGTATCAAATCCTATTGTGTAGTCTGTGCCATACAGGTCATTATCAATAGTCCCTGGAAGTCCAATCAACCAGCCCTTCCAGTGATTACTGAGGGCGTCTAGTGCACGCATCGTTCCATCACCTCCAATAGCAATGAGAGCATCGAATCCACGATCTGTTAGGATCTTTGCAGCCTTCTTCTGACCTTCCTTTGTCCTGAACTCCTCAGACCTTCCAGTTGTAAGGATTGTTCCTCCTCTATGTAATATTCTTGAAACTGATCTAGAGTTCAGCTCATGAAACTGTTCATCGAGAATACCCTGCAAGCCACCAAAAACGCCAAAGACCTCGCAGTTACGATGAATTCCTACTCTTGTGATTGCCCGAATTGCCGCATTCATTGCTGGACTATCGCCGCCACTAGTGAGAACTGCTATTTTCATGATTTTACATGTAAATGTTCGAATAAATAAGTTCGATTCTTCTCACCTCTAGATGTTTGCTAAGGAACTTGGAGGTTAGACCAGACCTTTCTCCCTTAGTATGAGAAGGAGAGGGATAGTTATGCAGAGGCTAATGAGAATGACAAGAACGAAGGCCACAGACTCAGTTTGAAATGGCAATCCCACATTCATACCATAGATACTGGCAATCAGAGTAGGGACAGTTACAAGAAGGGAAATGGAGGTCAGCGTCTTAATGACTCGATTGAGATTATGACTGACGATACTGTCATATGCACTCATGGCATTGGCAATCAGTTCACGGTAGATAGCACTCAGCTCAACTTGTTGCTGCAGGTCGACCTCAAGCTCCTCAAGACGGTCCTCATCGAGAATCATACGACCAACAACATTGAATCGCATCAAGCGTCGTAGCACCTTCATATTCGCCTTTAGGGAGGTCTCCATGAAGATGGCATCGCGAGAGAGTTGAAAGAACCATTCGAGCTGTGAGGGATAGATATCACTCATAATGTCCTCCTCAGTCTTATTGATGGTCTCTTCAATTAGATCAAGCGAGTATTCAAAGGACTCAATGATGACCTCAAGCAAGCGATATATGACCTCAGAAGCAGAGGTCCCAAATTGCACTCTCTTTCGAATTCTCTTGCTTCTCAACGGAACAGTATCATTCTGAATCACGACAATATCTCGACCATTTGTGAAAATACCAATCGGATTGGTAGAATATTCTCTATCCTGCAGACGAATATCCACAGGCACCCGAAAGACCATCATAGTAAACTTGTCTTCTATCTGCAGCCGAGGCCGCTCATCAAGGTCTTGAACATCTTGAAGGTCTTCTAGGTCAATCTCAAAATGTTTAGAGATTTTAGCGAGGTCGTCAGGCCGAATTCCAACAATTTCAACAAGCAACGGTGTGTCAGGGGCTTCTTCCAGGGTGGCATACTTGATACCACTCTCCAGTGCCATGATGGAGAAACTTCCATTCTCTACTTTCTCGCTGCTCATATGATCCACCTCGTTTGGGGGGATTGTCTTCGTCCATCGATGATAGCCTGCCTGGAAGAGGGTTCTTTCTGTGAATCACAATCACAGAAAACAGATACAGAACCCTAGTAGGTCATAAAAAATGAAATGCATTTCCCTTTTAGGGTTTTGTAATAGAGATAAAATGAGTATCTCTCAGCTAGATGATGACACTCTCAATCTCAACATTTCGTTCTTTGATGCTTAGTGTGTTTGAGAGTATCTTCTTGCCCCCAAACAGCTCTGCTTCAGATACTCCTCGATATACAGCATCAGCAATTCGACCCAAGGCATCAGCCTTCATTATTCCAGAACCACTTGCCCCATTGACCACGAGCACTCCGCATTCGAGATAGACGAAGGGAATCCTATCAGGACTATAGCAGTATCCTCCAGCCCAGCTGTTCACAGGTCTTGCACCTTGAAAGGCGGGAAAGTATTTCGAGAGCACGGGATACATACTGGTTTCATAATATGCACTCTCTGGGACCATGTCATCATCTGTCTGGATGTACTTGTATTCTCTACCAAACGTGTCTCCACACCCGATCCAGAACCCGTGTTCTTGGAGCTGCGGTCGGAAGTAGACACCTGCAGACGGGAGAATAGTGAAGGGAATGCACCCAAGTTCATTGAATCCTTTGACTTCTAATAGCGCCTGGAGTTCCTTCTTATCCTCCGCATGAATGACGAAGAGCTGGCGTTTCTTCCCTTTTGTCATACTGTCTATTCCTATAGGATCCAGCAGTTGATTTGTCCATGCACCAGTAGCAAGGACAACCACATCTGCCCTGAAGATGCCCTTGTCAGTTATTACTCCCTTCACCTTCTTCTTTTGCCAGACGTAGGGCTCTCCAGGAAGGTCAAGCTTTGGGTCAGCCTCTAGGAGGAGTTTCTTGACTTCCACTCCAAAGCGAGGTTTGATGTGAGTGATTTTCTTGAACTCCTCAAAGTAGTACTCGACCAATCTGGT
>JAEORX010000180.1 GCA_016840685.1 Candidatus Thorarchaeota archaeon | reverse complement strand
ACAAACTACAACAGGGATGTTGAGAATTTTTCCATCATAAGGAAGATCATTGAGAAGATTGCTCCTACTGGAGACCCCTTGGCTGAGATCAAGAGTCCGACCGACATGGGAGTCAATATGGCAAAGGTAGGCATAATTGATGACAGCGTGGTTCGGGAAGCCAGTATTGACGAGATTGTACGAAGGTACTACCAATACCAGAGAGACTTTGTTGAGGGTAATGTCACATATGACACACTGGAGCGCATGGACAAAATAATGCATCTTGTGAAGGCGAAACCTGAACATCGTGCAGTGGCAATTCATGCAAACAAGGCTCTAGAAGAGAGCTTGAAGAAGTCAGACACACTGAAGATGGGGATGCAGACTGGAGCTGCTATTGAAATATACACTAGGGACAACAAGCCCATCATTGTGACTGGAAAACGGTCAAGGATTCTTAGTTCGGAGTCTGCAGCTTTTCTCAACGCGGTTAAACACTTGGCAGGTATTCCAGATGAGATTGATGTACTTTCGCCCATCATCATAGAGAGTATATTGAAACTCAAAGAACAGATGGGAGTGATTGACAAAAGTCTCGATGTCAAGGAAGTACTTGATGCTCTTGCGGTGAGTGCAGTGTTCAATCCAAACGCTGCAGAGTGTATCGGTGCACTTCCAGAGCTTCAAGGATGTGATATGCACAGTACTCATCTTGGTGGAAGTGGATGTGAGAAAGCACTGAAGGAACTGGGTCTAATCCTGACAACAGATGCTCGAATTCCGTTGGTTAATAACTCGTGAGCTGATTCTTGTCACTGGTTCTTCGCACGAGAGATAGCAGCTTCTAGTCGTCATTCATTCTGTTCGGTAAGCAACTTTTCTGGTATTTTCTCCAGGAGCCCCTTTAATCTGCAGATGTATTCACGGAAAATCTCTGTTCCCGAAGAGGTAATCTCAACAACCACAAGTGGTCTCCAGGAGATCATCCGACGGTTCCGAACAAGACCAATTTCTTCCAACTTGCGGAGATGGTGGTCAAGGTTCCCTGGAGTCAGACCAAGCAGCTGTTTCAATTCAAGGAACCCGATCTTCCTCTTCAAGAAGAGAAGATACATGATGGAAAAGCGTGGTTGTGACTGAAAGACCCGTTCCTCTGCGTTTAGGGTGAGAGAGTCACTCACGGTCAACACCACATCGAGTGAGAACTAGACTGAGGGTTGCAGCATCTTTGCAGCCATCCTGTTCATAGCAGCCCCTGCGATGATGAAGCAAACAGAGAAGGAGATCAATGCTAGATATCCCAGAAGCACTATGTCCGAAACGAGTAGGAGGGGAAAGGAAACTAGAAGGAGGGATATGCCTAGATAAAAGAGAACAGTGACTCTGCCATGGGAGCCTACCGATCTGAGAATCACGAAAGTGGATAGACATGAGATACTGGCGGCCCACAGAAGAGAAACCAAGCGCAGTGAATCAGGAGCCAGTCCAGTCAGTGTAAATGCGAGAAACCACACAATTCCAATCAAGGGACCATGCTTGGAGTCCGTGGACTTCTCCTCAGTCTGGCTTCCCACAGTCTTCCAAGATTCAAAAAATGAATAGGCAATGAATCCGCCGCACAGGACAAAGGCGATCACATTGGCCAGGAGTGAGATAATCTCTGCGTCAAGTCCAATTGCACCAGCGACCAAGACCGCATTCATACTGATGAGCGCGCCAAGAGGGAACACTATCCCAATGACTATCAGCACTCTTCCCCATATCTTCCTGAAGAGGTATTCTTCGTATCGTTCAACAACACTTAGAGCTTGTAGTACTTTATTGAGTTCCTCCATATGAGTTCCCCACCACTATTATGGAGTCTGAACAGCCATTAATTGACAGCTTGTTCTGCATTACAGAACTCATCCACCCCTTAAGTAGAATTGTGTCCATGTTGTACACATGAAAACTAATTCGACGATTGTGTTGGATGCTCAGGATATTTCCAAGAGCTACAACGGTAAGAAAGTGTTGGAAGGAATCAGTCTGCAGATCAGGTCGACTGACTTCTATGTGCTGATGGGGCCAAACGGTTCTGGGAAGAGTACGCTTCTGTCCATACTAGCAGGGACTAACTCCTTTGATTCGGGAAATATCAAGATAAATGGAAATGATCTTTGCAAGTACAAGCTGGGGGCGAGGAAACACATTGGCTATGTTCCACAGGAGAACTTCTGCTCAGACTTCCTGACAGGGAGGGAGAACCTGCAGTACTTTGCGAACTTACTTGGACTACCGAAGTCGCAGGCTGAGCAAGAGATTGAACAGCTTCTAGAAATGATGGATTTGAAGGAGGAGGCTGGCAGAAGGGTCGCCACATATAGCGGAGGCATGAAGAAGAAGCTCGAGATTGCAACAGCCCTATTGGGCGATGCAAGAATCCTCTTCTTGGATGAACCAACAACCGGACTCGACCCAACAGTGCGAAAGGACTTTCTCTCCGTTCTCAAGGAGGTCAATGAGCGGGGGACTGCAGTCCTCCTGGTCACGCACATAGGTGAGGATGCAGAGATAGCCTCAAGTGTGGGATTTATGATAAAGGGAGAGATTGTGGCGGAAGGGACTCCTGAGGAGCTGAAGGAGATGAGTGGCCTGAGGAGCTCCATCGTGGTCGATGCTGCTCCTAGGTCGGATGAGCTCATGATGCTACTCGCAGGGCTCAGTGGAGACTGCATAGTCATTGAGAGAGAATCACTATTCGAGCTGATTTGTGAAGAGCCGAAGAGAATGGTTCCCAAGATCGTAGAGATGCTCTACGAGGCTGGTTTTGACATGCGCAGTGTGGACACGAGACCTCCAAGTCTTGAGGATGTCTTCTACAGACTCACCGAATATCCCATCCGAGGTGAGGCGTAATGAGTGGAGTAAGTCAGGTTCGTGCATCTTTCTTGCGATCAATGAGGATTTTCCTCAGAGACAAGGCCATCATTGGATCCTCGGTCATGATTCCAATCTTCTTCTTGCTGGTGCTTCCGATGGTGCTCTTTCAAGAGGTGCCCATCGAATATCTGCCAGCGACCAAGGGCTTCCTCGTCATTGCTATGGTCACACTCCTAATCATGAGTACAGCAATGAGTAATCTCCCAGGGTCCATTGCGGCTGATAGGGACCATGACCTGTATTCAAAGCTGTCTTCAATGCCAGTCAGTCCTGTGTATGAATGCCTGGGAAGAATTGTGACGGTGTTCGTCTTCTCGTTACTGGGTAGTATGGTCATCATCGCGCTTGGTCTTGTCCTGGGTGCAGAGTTGATTGTGACATTCACTGAATTCCCACTCGTTCTAGGTGTGACCTCTGTCGTCATCCTGTTTACAGCCGGTCTTGGACTGATTATTGCCAGCGTTGTGAAGAGCGAGTCTGCCGCAGCCCACATCGGAGTGGCAATCGTGCTGATCAACTACTTCATTGGTATAGCATTTCCATACAGAGATTTGCCAGATTTACTCAGACCAATAGTGCATGTAAATCCAGTATGCATAGGGAACAACATGGTTGCAGCACTCACTGTGGGAGAGGAGTTTCTGGGATACAATCCATTCAACCTCATGGATGCCTCAGTGATGCTCCTTTTGGCCGCTGTGATATTCATAACTGGATTGTACATCTACTCCAGAAACTGCTGGAGGAGATAAGACAGAAGCATTACCAGAGGTGCAGATACAGCCTCTGGGTCCTATTGGAGAGGAAGAACATTCTCTCTCCCTCATTCTTTTTGTTGTAAGGTAATTGATTCACTACTGATACATGAGGAATCAGTGAGTATGACCTGTCCATCATGTTTGTCCCTTTCACCTTAGATCCAACGCTTTCGTCTGAAGAATGTCAACATTGCTATCATCATCGAGAGTGTGAGGATGATGACTATGGGATATGTAAATTCAGACTGAAACTCAGGAACCAGAAGGTTCATACCATACCACGAACCAATCACTGTAGGGGGGATGGCAACAGTAGATATCACAGTCAGGACCTTAATGACTTCATTCAGCCTATTGGTCACACTTGATAGGTAGATGTCAAGCATGCTACCAAGCCATTCTCTGTATATCTCAAGGTGGTCGGTGATTTGGATTACATGATCATAGAGGTCTCTGAGGTAGGGAAGCGTGCCCTTCTTGAACATCTGAGGTGATTCTCTCTCAAGTCTGAGGGCAATCTCTCTTACTGGCCACGTATACCTTCGCATCTCAGCCATTGCGCGTTTCAGGTCATAGATGACTCGTAGTGTTTCAGCAGTAGGTTCTACAATGAGCTGCTCCTGTGACTTCTCAATCCTCTCACTTATCTCATTTAGCAGCACGAAGTAGTTATCCACTATCAGGTCCATTAGACTATACGCTAGATAGTCTGCACCGCTCTTCCGGATTCTACTCCCAGGATCTCGAATTCTTCTCCGAACAGGGTCAAACACATCTCCCGCCTCTTCCTGAAAAGACAGAACATAATTGTGGCCTAGTAGGAGACTTACTTGCTCTGACACCACTGTGTTATCTTGCTGCTTTGTCCGAATCATTCTCATGATAACTAGGGCATTCTCTGGGAGTGCCTCAACCTTGGGTTGTTGATCATGTGTAAAGATGTCCTCAACAGTGAGAGGGTGAAGTCCAAATGATTCGCCAATCTTAGAGATCATATCATGGTTATGTATACCATCCACGTTGATCCATCGAATAGTGGACTTGTCAGTGGGTGGTTTACACTCATCAACTGATTCAACCTGCCCCTCAGTGAATTTAGCCTCAGTATAGTCGAATATGTAAATCCGAGGGGGGTGGGTGTTGTCTGAAGACCTGTGAATGGAGAGTCCAGGAGATATTTCATCAATATTATCATCAGATTTGTATTTTCGCAACTGAAGTCAGCTCCAAATGATTAACAACCAGAATAGAGAAAGCACCTTCTCACCCATAAGGAATGTGGTCTACACACCCATACTTGGGAGTCCTATTAAGCTCGTTGAGAAAGTGCTCCCCTTTGAGGACTTCGCTCATATGGAGGCGTCCGGTAATAAGACAGCCGGCCTCTCATTTCTCAATGGCGTTCAGCTTCTCGATTAGTCTGATTATTTTGCCTCTCC
>JAEORX010000179.1 GCA_016840685.1 Candidatus Thorarchaeota archaeon | reverse complement strand
GGAGCTGATGTCAGTTCTCCAAGCAACCTCTTTCTGATTGACAGTCTTCGAGTAGGTCTTCGAAACTCGTTGTTGAGTTCCCTGAACAGTTCCTTCAGGTGTCTGTTCGAGCCTTCAACCATGGGTTCGTCTGGAAAAAGTCTTACAAGCCAAGGAATGAGAGTGAGGGCTAAGAGCCTCATCCGGTTTCGGACTCTCTTCTCAGGGACAACATCAACCAGTCCTCGGTCCTCCACCACCAACCCTCTCCCTTTATTCCTGAACCTCTTGGACCACCCCCTCAGGAATGGAACATGGGTCAGTTCTGTGGACAAACTGGTCGGTGAGTGGTGAACTATTACCCTGATGTCGTCATTCATTGGTGAGTCACCAATGATGGGCAGCTTCCATCTGTCGGGTTGTACTGTTCCAATGGGTGCAACGGGTAAGTTCCAGATGATGTCAGTCACAGATTCAGACAACGAGTCATCATCATAGTATGGGAGGAGTGCTCTGGAGGAAAATGGCAGCGCTTTATCCACCGAGGGTACGGGGGAGTCGAACCAGACGACTGTGGTCTGTCTGTCATCTGGAATACTGTCGAGGAGCCTGTCCATGACTATCTTGAGCCTCTCACGGTGAGAGGTTGGCGTTGCATCCCTGAGTATGTCAGCTCCAGTGATGACTATCACTCTAGGGGTGTCCTTCTTCTTTTCACGTATTTTAAATTCTGGAGGTTGTCCGTCGTGATACAGAAACGCTAGGATAGAATCAAGATGTCCTCTAACCTCAATCCTCTCAAAGAATTCCCGGATGTGCTCAGGCTGGACTCTGGCCAGCTCCTCCTCGGAGTACCCTCTTGGTCGCAGGCGCAGTCGTGCTTCAGCAAGCCGTGGATCAATGAACTGGTCTGCAAGA
Organism: Candidatus Thorarchaeota archaeon; assembly: GCA_016840685.1. Classification (GTDB taxonomy): domain Archaea; phylum Asgardarchaeota; class Thorarchaeia; order Thorarchaeales; family Thorarchaeaceae; genus SMTZ1-45. Next base: position 4,243 of record JAEORX010000179.1, on the reverse strand, counting down.
TCAATCCAGACAAAGTCCGTGGTCTTTGAGGTTTCCTGAATGTTGTAGAGCATCTGGAGTCCATGATGGTAGCGTGCGTGCCATGCTGCAGACTGACCTCCGGATGTGTTAGACTTACCTGATAGGTAGAGGACAAACTCTCTCTTTGAGTCCTTCTTTCCCTTGAAAGGAGTATAGACTGGTCCCCATGGAGTCTTCATAACATCAATGTCGTTTCTAGCTGGAGGCTCCTGTTCATGGACAACCAGAGCAATCCGGTCATCTTGTTTTGGTTCAAAGACCATACGATTGATCCTATGTCTTCTTCCTCTAATCTTCTCATAGGAAAATAGAATCAGCTGCTCCATGGTCTTTCTGACACTATCAAGGTCTGAGGTGGAGTCGATGACAATGGTGCCAGTCAGGATATTTCCTGGCTCTCTCTTTGTAGCCTGCTGAAAAACACCAACAAGAGCCCGGACATAGACGTTCAATTGATCTTGGGTGGATGGTCTGGGGGTCGAGTTGATGATGGCATCCCACATCTCATCATCCAGTGGGAGGTCATCCATTGGGAACTCACTCACCACTCTCTGGACTGTCCTAGCCTCTGACCTCTTGAATACTGGCTCAATCCACCATCCCTGTGCCTTTCTGGTCTTGATCTCAAAAACACACCTCGGTTCCCAGTAGACTGACTTACCGTCTTCCGATATGGTTCGTTCGAAGAGGACAAGGTCGAGCTTCACAACTCCATTCTTCATCACCACAGGAAGCTCTGAAACTATGACATACTTGTCTTGCGCATAACGGTCTCCATTGAAGATGACATCATTAATACGCCACGGACTTGGAAAGAGTGCTGCAATCCGCCTGTGGAATATCGACCCAGTAAGCACTGATCTCTGGACAGCTCTCTCTCTGATGTATTCCACATCATTTTTTGTAAGACACCTCTCTTCTGGCTCATCCAGTGCATAGGTTCTTTTGACCCCTCCAGTTCTCAATCGCTTGAGTTCTGTGACCAGTGGGTGTTCACTGCCATAGATGCTCTCTGCATCTTTGATCTGGTCATCAAAGAACTCAAGCTTGACCACTGGTGAGTTGAACTCCTGGTTTCTGGAAACCCGCCTGTCCTTGTACATGGCGGGTTGAAAACCAGCATTTTTGACCAGAACCTTAATCTGTCGTAACGCATTGAATACTCCTTTTTGGAAGCCTGGTTTCCCTGTCTTATACTCCGAATAGAGGTAATCGAGATAGGGGCGGACTAGTAACAGGAACAGGTTGCTGTACCGCGTGGTCTCAGGGACAGATACATCATGAACTGCACAGAAAGCTGCGATAAACTCATTATGACTCCTGACTGCATCGCCGAAGTCCATAGATGGTAGATCGGGATGGGCTAACACAATCTTGGGTCCGAATGACGACCCATCATATCCTGCCACTCGGAACTCAATCGAGTCACTGGATAATGCGTGTGTCTGTGTACCATAATCGGAAGGCTCGGGGAATTGATACTCACATTGTGCGAATTCTCTCAGTGCCGCTCCACATACATTGAGTCTCTGGTTGATGGGGCCCACAGTACCATCTGAATTCTTCTGTCTACTTACCTCTGTGAAGCCAAACCTTGCAGATCTCTCAAACAGGATTTTTCGGTTGTTGTCCCTAACAAGGGGCTCAGCTTTTAGTATGTAGGGATAGTCCTTTGTGAGATGGTATGCCTGTCTATTAATTGTCCATGATCTCTGCGAACTCTCATAGTGCCTTCTCGTGGCTTTGTTACTGATTTTTCTCTGAAGTTCAACTGATATTGAGAGACCCGCCTGCACTGCTCTTGATATGACTCTCTCTGGATGGACTGGATTAGGCTTGGCTGGGCGCCCTCTGGGACGGGTCATCATTATTCTCTATACACCAATCCTTATATTTTTCTCCATTTTTTACGCATACATAGATTTGTCTATAATTCTGCAAATCTCTTTTTTACGGCATTAAACACTATTCTGTTAAATTCAAATACATGATTGATTATTTATTCTGGTAAACGGTTTTGCCCATACGAAGTATGGGCTTATATATCTCAGACCAGAACTTCACTTTGGTGAAAGGTCGATGACCAATACGTCGCGGCGTCGTTCCCGCGAGCAAACGGATTCTTCTGATGTAAGACCAGAGCAACAGACAATGGACGATAAACGCTTTTGCCCTACATCGACCTTTCAAGTTCAAAAGTTCTCTCTTAACTCATATCACAGAGTTGTTTCTAGAAAGGATTTGGGTAGAAGACCAGCCAGTGAAATAACACCATCAAACACACTACATAGTTTCAGCGGACGTAAATGTAACAATCTCGATTTAGCTATCCTTTCCCAGAACTTCGCCAGTTATAGAAAATCAGTAAATCTCATTCTGGAGAAAGTGTTCTCAGATTTGTCATATGCTGAGTCACTCGGAAAAGAAATCGAAAAACACAGAGGTATGTTGTATCTTGTCCTAAGAAAGGAGGACCGACTCAAATGGACTCCTGAGAATGAGTTCGGGCAGCTTGTATATGAGAGGATGCATAGAAATGCCCTTGAAACTTCAGCACGAATCATCTACGCCCAATATACCCGAAGAAAGCTTGTGAACTCACTGTTGGACATTCTTTCCTCAGATGATCAACAGCTCCTGCGACTGATGAAGAATCGAAGAGTCCCCTCAAGCCTTGTTCGAAGAGTGAAGGACACCATCGAGAAGAGGTCTAATGGGTCGTTTCACTATGCTCTCTCTGCATGCAGACAAGTCAGGAGTGTACTGAGGAATGAGTATCGGAAAGATAATCCCTTGAAAGGGGAGGAGCGGAGGAAAACAATTCGAGAACTATTGGATGAAGAATCCTCTGACAGAGTCAGGACTGAACTATTCCTTATCGAAAAGGTGGCAGAGTGGAAGAGGGATGGGTTCCCTTTCATCAACCCAACCTTCCAAAAGAACACTGTGGACTTTGCTGCAAGTACAGAGAACACTACAGGTCAGGGGTACTGGTTCATGCCAGATCCTGAGAGAGAGGATGAGGTGATAGTCTACATCAAAACACTTCCTGGAATTAAGAGTCATGAACTGGACACCAAATCACCCTACAAGAGCCAAACGATAAGACTTAGGTTTCTCAATTGGCTTCCAAGGAAGGCTGCACGAGCAAGGCGAAAAGCCGAGGAGGCAAAGAGATTGGGACACCTTCAGAGGGTACTGCAGCTCGAACACAGGGCAGCACGTTTTGAGGACATGAATAAGCAACTGAACAACACGATGAAGCTGCATCGATTCACACGTGAGCTTGCAAGAGAACAAGCGCAGCCTGAGAAGAACGAGCCCCACATTCGTAACCTGAAAATGATGATTCAAGACCTGAAGAAAGCTAGAAGGTCAGCACCTCCCATAATCAATGTGGCGGGAAAGAAGGTGATGCTGTTGATCCCCTTCATGACTCCTGATGAGAAGCTACTGAAGACCACACTCTCTTCATCAATGACGCGAAAAAGGAGAGCCGGAGTGGACAGGGGACTGAGACACTCTATGGTGGTTTCAGTGAAGAATGGTGATGATACCTACGAGGAGAGGATGATAGGAAGACAGGAGCTATATGAGAAGCGAGCACGTTTGCGGCAACAGACCAGAGTACTTATGTCTGAAGTGGCATTGAAGCGGAACAACTGGGAGAGAAAACATGCTATGCAGCAACCTCCGGCACTCCTCCTCAAGAAGGAGAGGGAACTGGAGTCAGTATGGCGTAAGGTCCGTCGCATAGACAGAGAGATATCCCATCAGGTCGCCGCTGAGACCGTGTGGTTCTGTGAGCATCATGGTGTGAAGATGCTGTACTTTGAGGATCTTCGTTCCTTTCAAGGAAAGGGAGGGATGGGAAGACACAGCTGGAACCTAAACACCAACCTATGGGGGAAGATGATAGAAGATGTCAGGTATCGACGAGCGGCGCTTGGTCACAGGAACGGAGGTGTCTGGCTGGTGAATCCAGCATGGACCTCCCAGACCTGTCATGTGTGCGGAAAAATAGGTGTGCGGGTGAAAGATGCATCCTCCACTGAAGAGACAAAAGGAGGGGAGTACTTTCATTGCCCAGAGTGCAACGAACACTTTCACGCTGATGTGAATGCAGCACGGAACATAATGGATATTACAACCAAGCCCACTGCCGTTGGTGGGCGGACTTCTTCGACATGATGTCCAAGTTTGTCCAACTTACAATCAACGG
>JAEORX010000024.1 GCA_016840685.1 Candidatus Thorarchaeota archaeon | reverse complement strand
AGCCTGATACGAGCAGGAGGGGCACTGCAGCACGTCTTTTGTGAAGCTCCAGTAGCTGTTTAGAGTGTCTGTGGCGATCTTCTTGTCAGTTCCCAGAGCGCGTCAGGGTCAGGATTAGCCTCACCAAGGTAGACATGTGTGAGGGCTCCACCATCCATGAAGGGATGGAACATACCCTCCTTCTTGATGCGTTGACTCAGTGGCAGATTGGCCCCAACATACAGTGTTGTGCTGTTGGTGTAATAGACATTCGGAGTCTCGCCCTTGAGATACTTTCGTATGCCAGGATATGCCTTGTAGTCCTTGACTGCAAGACGTCCGGCAGCACTCTCAGCCGGGGTACGTGTAACGCCAAAGTGAAGACCGGTCTCTTTCTTGAAATCAGTTGCCTTTGCCTTCAGGTGCTTGAGGACCTTGATCCCAAATCGTGTCCCCTCAGGTTCGTGGAGATGCTGATCTGTCATAACCTCAGCCATCTCATCAAAGCCAACAGTTCCGAGCAGGAACTCACGTGTGTTCATATCAATGAGTGGCTCGCCATTAGGCTTAGGCTGAGTGTAGAAGGGAACACTGCCACTGGCAATCAGCTTATCCATCAGCCGCTTCTTCTCGAGGATGACCTCCTTGGACAGTTCCACATACTCGTCTACCTTCTCAAAGAACTTGTCCTCATCTGCTCGACCTAGCCAGGCAGCTCGACCAAAGTTCGGAGTCACCATCTGCGAGGCTCCAAACACCATATTACCACTGAGGAACTCCTCGAGCTCCTCATCGCTGCTTGCAGTCCACAGGTGCGAACAACAGCTACTGCAACCAGCCTCGATTGATGACCGCCAGTTCAGGTAGTTCTCGAAATAGGGAGACCCATGCTTGGCTGTGAGCTCTGCTACGAGTTTCCAGGACTCGTCAAACTCAGGACCCATGAACTCCTTCCTGAGCACAATATTTGGTTTTGGAAAGCCAAAGCCCTTGCCCTTGGCATCACCCTTGAGCATGACCTCCATGAAGGCATTGAAGAAGAGTCGAGCCTCCTCCTCGTAGTCGCCATAGGTGACCTCAGTCTCTTTTCCTCCGGGCAGAACTGCTGGAACATCCCTCATTATCTTGGGGATGCCTGGGGTGAGATCAACGCTGGAGAAGATCACCTGTCCACCCCGAGCCACATACTGCTGGGTCAGTGTGAATATCAACTGCTGAGCAGCCTGTTTGATCTTCTTGTAGGGAAGTCCTCTCATGAATGGAGCTAGGAATGTGTTGAAGTAGAAGTACCCCTGTCCTCCAGCAAATGAGCTCTGAGCAGCTGCAAGCCAGATTGCTGAGTGATTCACAGCCACCGACAGATGTTGAGCAGGTCCTGCTGCGCTTGAGTGCATCCCGCCTAGACCGTCTGGGGCGATACCCAGCTTGAGGACCTGGCGAAGGTCCCAAGTAGCACAATAGTCACGTGTGCTGAAATACTCCCTGTCTTTGATGTAGATGTCACCCCTCAAGTGAGCATCTGCAAGGTGGGAGGGAATCGAGAGGTACGTGTGTTGCTCCATGACTTGGTCGTGGACCAGCTTGGCAATTGTCTCGGGGTTTCTCATAAGATTGGCATTGGATGTGTGATCACCGGGATTATCAATGAGCAGTCCCAAGTCATACATTGGAATACCAACACGTGTGTAGAGGATTCGCTGCTTCTCAAACCCCATCTCAGCCAAGACACTGTTACACATCTCTCGAATGAGAGGTCCTGAGAGAAACTTGATTCCAGATGCAACAATACGGTCCATCACCTTGACTGCAACGAGTCCAGCATCTGCTCGAAGAAGCCCAGCTTCTGTGATGAGACTTTCAATGATCTTGTTTGCATCAAAGGTCTCCATTGTGCTGCTGGTCGTTCTGACCTTGGGCATCTTCCTCTCTCTCAAATTAAGCTCCTCAATTAGACTGAGTGAATCGCGGATGTCAGTCATGCGGCGTCGAGGACCTCCTTTCGAATCTGTTCAACTGTGGGAACATCACCACTATGGAGGAGTCTAAGTTTGCCGCCATTCTCGATGATGATTGAGGGAGTACTAGCAATGAACACTTGGTTTTCTAGTAATCTGAACTCAAAGTCAGGGTCCATTGCTTGGAGGTCAATGGTCTCGAGTTTGACATTGGTGCCATCAAATGCCTCTTGAATCACTGCTTTTGCAGCAGGACAGTTCACACAACCGTCCTGAGTGAAGAGGTAGATAGTCGGTGCTTCGTCTTGTCCTCCCGGCGTCATGGGTCAGCATCCTCCCCCGCAAAGGCAGAGGCAAAACATTAACTGACCGACCATCAATAAAAGGATTGCCACGTGTAGATTCAGCCTCCTGTCAAGTTCTAGGCCCACGGTGGGATGTTGTAGCTCAATCATCTTCACACGAGTCTAATCCATACGTTTCCTCTTAAGGTCAGATGAAACATGAGCTGTTCGTCCATCTCCAAAATCATGTTTGTACGGTTCCTGATTGAGCTGACAGTACAATTCACTAGTAAATCCCACCAACATTTGACACAAACAAAAAGCATCATTTGGCGCGGTTCACTGAGTGCATATTATTGAACATGCGAATGGGATTCCAACAACGGAAAGCTAGAATAAGCGGTCCAATCTGCCAAACAGCACACCGATATAGGGTGACTTAATGGTGCCAATATACTTGCGAGCAAAAACACCACTTGATGGTTGGACACGGATTATACGGAAGATAATGGAGTCAGGTATGATTCGCGTCGATGAAAGAGAGAGCGAAACTCGTTGGCATGAGAATGTTATCATCCACATCACGGATCCATACACTGATCGTGTGAGTAGCAAGTACCCCTTCAGCGAACAGGTGCTTAGAGAAAAATATGCAACGCAGCTCCTTAACCCAGACCGAATGGACTTTGACTACACCTATGGGGAACGACTCAATGATTGGGGTGAGGAGGGTATCAATCAGATAGAGTTTGTAATTGCAAAGTTGAGAGATAATCCTCACAGCAGAAGAGCAGTGGCGACGACCTGGGACCCACGCAAGGACACTATAGTGGATGAGGTCCCATGTCTGAATCACTTTGTCTTCATGGTGTGTGAAGGTAGACTTGACCTCTCAGTCATGATACGGTCAAATGATATGTATGGAGCTTGGCCAGCTAATGTGTACGCACTCGGCGAGCTCCTCACGCATGTTTCCGCGAGGGTCGGGGTCAAAACCGGCACAATAACAACTCACTCAGTCAACGCGCATATCTACAAGCATGATTGGGAGAAGGCATCACAAATCTAGAGAAATCGACAATCCGCTTCATTCATATAGGCCTTTAACCAGAAAGTGAAATCATTCATATAGGCCATTAACCAGGCGAGTTTCATTAGTTTCAATACTTAATCAAAACATGGTCGATGACACAACGTGGTGAAACCAAATTGGATGATAGAACCAAAAAAATGGATGATAAGGATAAAAAATTGATATCAATCCTTCAAAAGAATGGAAGAACAAGTCTTTCAGAAATAGGAAAAGAGCTGGAGATGTCCCATGTTGCTGTGAGTAAACGACTCGATAGGCTTGTTCAGTCGGAAATTGTACAAGTCACAGCTGGAGTTAATGCAAAACATCTTGATGCGAAAGTTCTCTTTATGGGACTCGAAACAGAGAATATGGAAATCGCTGAGCAAATCCAAGAAAAGTATATGGATTGTCCTAGGCTCTTGATGTTCGCTCCAGTTACAGGAAGGTACAATGTGTTCGCAGTGATGGTCGCTGAAGACACATGGAGTCTCGAATCTATTATAGGCACATGCAGCATGAGGACCGAACCGGGTGTGAGAAGATCAGAGAGCTGGTTTGGAAATGCACCCATTGAACCAAAGTTTTTGCAGATTAACCTAGCCCCCGGAACCTTAGGCAGCTCAGTATCACCATGCGGGAGAGATTGTGGTGCGTGTAAACGGTATATGGCTGAGAAATGCGTAGGGTGTCCCCCAACAGAGGTCTATCGAGGGAAACTCTGGGCCACACCAAACGAGGGTAAGAAGAAACCCAGAAAGAGCAAAGGTTAACTCGACGAAGACCATCCCTAGTCTAGTGAATCCAATGAGTGATGTCTTTATTCACCCACTTGCTGTCGTTGATGAAGGAGCGAAGATTGGCGAAGGAACTCGAATCTGGCATTTTGCTCACGTCAGAGGTTCCGCAACAATTGGTAAGGGATGTAACATAGGGAAGGACGTCTATATCGATTCTGATGTTGTGATTGGTAACAATGTCAAGATTCAGAATGGTGTTTCAGTCTATAATGGAGTGACTATCGAGGATGATGTCTTTTGTGGCCCTCATATGACATTCACAAATGATTTGTATCCTAGAGCATTTAGTGGGACTTGGAAGATTGTTAAGACTCACGTCAAGCGAGGTGCATCCATAGGAGCACATGCCACAATAGTCTGTAACACTACTCTTGGTGAGTACTGCATGGTTGGAAGTGGTGCAGTAGTCACTCACGATGTTCCCGCCCATGGTCTAGTTCTTGGTAATCCTGCACGACTCGTTGGATTCGTCTGTCAATGCGGTCAGCCACTGACTGAGGAAGTTGGACAGGACGACCATTCCATCACGATGAGATGCACAAAATGCAATGAAGAGATACGACTACTAAAATCCGATTTCAAGAGGAAGGTCAGGTAAACCTACAGTGTCCCATCTATACAAGAAGTTCATCAAAGAGAGAGTCATGAGTCTTGTGAGTCAGACTCAGAACATACGCAATGTTACAATCATTGCTCACATAGATCATGGAAAGACAACACTTAGCGACTCTCTCATTGCGGCTTCCGGACTACTCTCGAAGGAGGTTGCAGCATCAGCAAGGTTACTTGACTATGATTTCATTGAACAGGAGAGAGGAATCACAATCAAGGCATCGAGCATATCCCTGGTCCACTCATTTGATGGAAAAGATTTTCTGATTAATCTGGTTGACACACCAGGTCACATTGATTTCTCAAGTCATGTAACTCGAGGTCTGAGACTGACTGATGGAGCACTGATTGTTGTAGACGTGATTGAAGGTATCATGGTCCAAACAGAAACCGTGACCAGACAGGCAATGATGGAACTAGTACGACCCGTCCTCTTTGTGAACAAGGTCGACAGATTGTTTCGAGAACGCAGATTGAATGCCAAGAAAGCTGCTCAAGAGATCAATAGAGTCGTACGTGAATTCAATGCGATGCTTGGTAAGTATCTGGATGATGAAACTCTGGAGAGATGGGAGGTTTCTTTCACAAATGGGTCTCTCAGCGTAGGATCAGCACTTGACAAATGGGGACTAGACTTGTCTACTCTCAAGAGTCACACAGGTGGAAGTGAAGAACCTTCAGACCTAGCAAATGCACTTCTATTAATCCTAGAGAACATTGAGGGAGTCTATAGGTCTGAGAGGAGGAAAGATCTTTCAGAGCAGTTCCCAGTTGCCCGGGTTGTTCTGGATTCATTTGTCAGAGTATTACCTAATCCCAAGTTTGCACAACAATATCGTATACCAAAGTTATGGGATGGAAGTCTTCAATCGAGGACTGGAGAGAGTCTCCTTGGATGTGACAGCAAGGGACCATGTATCTGCATGGTGGCAGATGTGCAACCAGACAGACACGCCATGACCGCTGCGGCAGTAAGGATTTTTTCAGGAACTCTGGAGAGGGCTAAACCACTCATGAATTTGAGGACACAGACGGAGCAAAAGTCGTTGCAGATCGGGATGTATATGTCAAAGACTCGAGTTGACCTCTCGCAAGTTCCTGCAGGCAATCTAGCCTTCATTACTGGTTTGAGAGATATCGCTGTAGGCGACACCTTGGTCGACGTAAAGGATCTTCAGAAAATTGAAGAAGCAATTAGCCCTATGCGTGCGCTTCAATATCCTACAGAACCCGTCGTCACATATACAATCGAGCCAAAGAACCTGGCTGAATTGGGGAATATTCAGGAACCAATTCAAGCCTATGTCCAGACGGATCCTGCACTTGAATTTGAGGTCAATCCTGAAACTGGTGAGATGCTTATCTCTGGAGCTGGAGAGCTTCATATTGAAATTACTGTTGAGAAACTCACAAGACAGGGAATTTATGTTACTCTCGGAAAACCAATGGTCCTTCTGAAGGAGCAATTGACTGCCGATGGCAACCCAGCTGTAGGTGGCAACATGAATGTCAGTTCGTTCACTGTGAGAGCAGTTACAGTTTCTGAAGGAATTGTACCTGAATCTCTCGGCACAGTGATTGATCAGGACCCAAGTTCGATGAGCTGGATTGTTGATGTATCAAATGAGGTTAATCCGCTTGGTAATGAAACTGAATGGATCAAAGAAGCATTTAGAACAATCATTAGAAATGGACCATCAAGTGGGGAAAAAATGCGGAAGCTAGGTCTCTTGATAGAAAAAGCTAACATCAAATCTGAGAAACCTGAAACCTCATGGAGAGACATCACACAACCCCTACTGGAGGCGGCTCGGAAGAGTGTGTTATCTGGAAACCCAGTTGTTCTGGAGCCATGGATTCATTTGGAAATCAGCAGTCCTGAGGAGTATGTGGGAACACTAAGTGGCATACTATCCAAAAGGAAGGGACAGGTTCTCGAGATCAATTCTGAGAGGTCATTGTATAAGATTGACGCTGAGATCCCAGTTAGAGAAACATTTGGACTGGCAAACGAGATTCGTACCGCCACATCAGGTTGGGCAACATGGGGAGCTCAGGCAGGTGGATATAGGGACATACAGGACCCAGACATTCGTTACGATTGATAGGTGACACTAACGTCTAAGATAAAATCGTCTGTTCATGACACTTCCAAGAAAAGAGAGAACCCGTCTATCCACAAGAGAAATGCCATCAATCATCCGTAGAGCACGATTTAGGTTCGAAAATACTGCATTAAGATAAGGTTGAGCTTCTACCATTTCGGACTGCTCCACCATCTGGAGATAGGCATTTGCTATCTTCATCAGTCCAAGCCAATCTTCTGCTAGAAGATAGTTGTATTGTGTATCGTCTATCCCTGTGATCCTTTTCGGAAACTTGCCTCTATCAACATATGCTGCATATTGACTTTCCAAAGCAAGGGCAAAACGTCTGAGAACCTGTGATAATGAGGAGGATGTTGCCCTGATAAACTCTGCAGACTCTAGGAATTCAGGTTCAACTGAAAGGACCTCACTAAATGCAAGAGCTGCCCCATAGAATCCTGTAGCCAGTTCCGAGTAGTCTTTGTTCTGGTAGAAAGCTCGTATGGTCTGAACAAGATATGTTTGACCCAACCAGTACTGTGCTAGTAGAGCATCTGTTTGTTGAACGGCGTCATCAACTGGTGGCTGTATCCTTGTACTGACTTCAAGATTCAGTGCATCTAGGTTCATCTTGGCTGTTGAATATGCTGCAAGTAGACCAGCAACATCTGCAAGTTCTGATGAGCCTTGACTCATCATTTTAGACCGTTCAAGGAGTGTTTTCCATGAAGCTTCTAAGAATGGGACTACAAGAGAGACTCCATCGATGAACATCGATTCTTCATCCACTCTAGCATCAATCAGCATTTTATCGATATCATCTAGGAGTCTCAAGAGTCTTGGAGGAATATCACCCCTATGTCGAGTCAACAACCATACGACATTATATGTCGCGATAGCTACTTCCACAAACGCACGAGAATCTGTTGGGAATAGAGGAACGTATTGTACTAAGATTTCACGGAGTGGGTCTTGAGTATCATAATCCAATCTACCAGTAGCACGCATTTTTGAGAGTGCGAAACCCATTCTCGTTCCAATCAATTCAATCTCTGAAATCCGTCCATCAGTATATTGCTTCTCACGCAGTTGCACAGCCATCTCAAATGAGGCTAGGCCAATGGGCCAAAACTCATCACATTCGGTGCTGAGACAAATCCACCCTATTGCATTCTCTGTTCTGGCAAGATCAAGATCAATATCAGGAAAGCTCTTCCCAAGCTCGTGAAGAATCTCCTTTGCTCCATTAAAATACTCCACAGACTTTGTCATATTCTCATGATCTCCAAGTAGACCATGAGCAAAACCAAGTCCAGTAAGTGTCTTGAAGATGTGAGCTTTTTGAGTTGGACCTTGATTTTCAATACTAGAGAATATTCTAAGTCCGAGCTGCAATCGTTCGATAGCCTGTGGAACACCCTCACGCCAGCCATTCGCTAGAATGCTGGAGCCAATTACAATATGAGCTAGACCTACATCATCTTTACTCACATGACTTTTCTTTAGAGCCAAATCGAATAGTTCTGCAGCCTTATTACCGATTTCACGTGCAACAATGTGTGAAACAGAGTCATCTCTTGTTTCGTTTACTCCGAGCTGCAGAACTACTGCTGCTATTTTCTCTCTATCATTTAGAGCTCTTGCCTTCTTCTCAAGTTCTGTGAGGATTTTTCTTGCCTCTTCATACAGATGCAACTCTGTCAGGACAGTAGCATAGTCAAATTTCACTTCAAAAGAGAGATCTTTCAGACCAAGTTCTTGGCATAATTCGGTCAATCTGTTGAGCAACAACTCTGCACCTTCAAAGAAGCCCTCCTCAATGAGCATCCACGCGAGACTCCGAACCTCGTATAATGCGAGATTTGTCGTTCCCTCATGGCGTCGGTCATAGATTGAGTTCAATGTCATGAGGACCTCATCAGCTAGGAAGGGAAGTAATGGTCGAAGATTGAGTCGTATTGAAGCACTGAGTGCCTGGGAGAGCTCACCTAGAATATCAATCAGATTAGGGATTGCTTCAATATCCGGAAGTATCTCACATTCTGACCGTCTATAACTACTTGTGTATCTTGTATCCAATAACTGCAACAATTCTGGAATAATGAAATCCTTATGAAATGACAGCCGAATTGAGAGTTCAGTCAGCTTCGAACTGGCAAGTGCTGGTCTGCGAAGGATTATTTCCTCAATGGAACGGGCGATATCAAAGAGTGTGTTTGCTTCATCTGCGTCATTGAAAGTAATGTTCTGGACTGCTGAAAGCCCATCATCAAGAGACAGGTTTGCACAGAGTATGTCTCTCAGTGTGGACACCAGCATCGTTTTCAATAAAGCCTCTCCTATCAGGCTCTGCCTACCATTCTTGCTTTAAAGGTTTCACAGAAACCAATTATCGCTCAACTGTGAAATCGTGCCATTCTCGGGAGGTGTCTGTTCCTCTCATTCGCTCCATCCGAAGTTGATGTTTCGGTACAAGACCACTATCATCTATTCTGAATCGTATCACAGCATCAGCCAAATACGAATATGTCGCATAGTCCTTCTCATCATGAACACCTTCTTCAAGGACATACATTATACTATGCGAATTCTGCTTTAACCTGCCGCTCAAACGTTGGACCGCTCTTGGCATTGTGGCGGGTGTAGAGTGCAGGATGAGTGTTGATAGGCTATCAATGACAACTCGAGCTACAACCAAGGGTTCTAGGACCTCTGAAAGCACAATCCCCAGTTCACTGATGTCATCCACTTTTGTCAATGATCGAGCAGGACTAACCTTGGGAGCACCCATTCTTTCTGAGTAGCCATCTATGAATACAAACTGCCCCAAAGCTTCTTGCTCATCAATCGTCCATCCGTGACGACTCATATCATTCCTAATGACTCTTGGAGAAACATCAGTGGTGACAAAGACAGCTGGAAATCCTAGTGAGAGTCCTTCGGCCAGAAAAGCTTCAGCATATGTCGTCTTACCAGAACCAAGTGGACCCACCAACATGTATGATACTTGTGTCAGTTGACCAAACTTCACAAGGTCACTAATCATTGGAGCTGCCTTTGCTGGGGGTTGTATAACCCGCGGCGATTCCTGATTCTCAACCACTTTGTGAGCCTCGCAATCTCACCGATTAGTGTCCGGGACTAATTTCTCCTGGCCACACACGGATTCCTTCGTCTGTTATCCTCATGGAATGGATTCTTGAACTATGTTTTGAGCCTCTCAGTTTGAGAACCTCAATTGATCGAGAACGTGATGTATCACTGATTTTCTCGTTATAAAGTACAATAACACCCGATGCTAAGAAGGCTTCGATATCAAAGACACCCAGTCCCTGATCCTGAGCAGGTATCTCGCTTGTCAGAAGAAGAGTACATCCGGTTCTTGTGATATTGGCAGTGAGCTTGAAAAATTCCTCTCGAAGAATATCTCTACTTTTGAACTTGTATGCCATAATTGAGAGTGTATCAAGAACAACCCGTTTCGCATTGAGTTTTTTTACGTGATTGAGAATGATTGCCTCTAACCCAGAGAGATCAAAGCTTGGATACTCTCCTATTGTGACAGGAGCCACCTCCTTAGATGGGGACAAGTCTACGATCGAGATCTTCTTCTCCCTCTCAAGTTTCTCGAGGTCCATCCCAAACTGCATCATGTTCCTCTTGATGAGATGGGGAGGCTCTTCGAGAGTTACAAACACCCCAGGCTCATTATACTCAATTGCACCTTTATAGATGAACTGAGTAGCTAGTATACTCTTACCCGTTCCAGCCTTTCCAGCGACGAGTATTGTATCGCCTCTAGGAAATCCGCCTTCAATCAAGTCATCAAGGCCTGGGATACCGGTCTTCACTCGGTCTATTACATGGTCGCTCATTTTGACCTTACCTTCCTTTTCTTCATGGCTTTGGTTCCGAGAACCATCTTCATCAGCATGTCCGGCTCAGGGATACCTGTCACTGAAACCCCTCCTATCATCACAGTCGGGAGGGCGAAGATGCCATATTCTTCTGCAGCCTCTGGATTCTCGCTGACATTAATCACCTTGAGGGTGAATACATCTGATCCAAAGTTCTCAATTGCTTCTCGAACCACCTCTTCCGCTCTGGGGCAGAAAGCACATGAGTCAGACTTGAAAAGGACGACCTCTATCATTTCTGGATCATCCTTTTCTGTTGACGCTTTGCGTGATTTCTTGCCGGCCAATGGTAGCACTCCTAGGTTTGAGAAACGGCAATGTTCCAAGCAATGCTTGTCACTTGAATGTTTTGAGGGTGTCGGCTTCAGTGAAAGGCACAAGGTTGCACTATACGGACGCCATCAGTACTTCAAGAGACGCCTGATTCTTGTGGCTGCCTTTCCAATCGGTCGTGCATGGTAGCGGACATCACGCGGCATGACTGCGGCTAGAATTAGTGCCTGTCTTCCACTTGTCCCAATTTTCTTGAATACTGCCTTGCCTTGTGTGCATCGAAGACTGATGTCCCGAATATCTCCGAGCAGTAACTCTTTTCGAACTCTTTCTGCTGAATTCGAGATGAAGCCAGAAACAGCTGCTATCACATCACGGTCAGCACCTGTGGCTACCGCTGAGGCAATCGAGAATCCATCATCTCTGACAAGTGAAGAGTGTGTGAATCCGCCCTCTTTGTTCATCTGCTCAAGAATCTTCGGAAGCGCACTATAGTCAGGACGACTCAATCTAGTTCTCTCCAGTAATGCAACGGTCTAAACTCGTGTTGTGTGTTTCCCTAATAAACCATGTGAGATTGAGCCAACGACAGTAGAGATTTAAATGCACTAGACCTCTGAAGTAGGGTACGGAGTCTTATGGGAATGTCTGCAGAGTACCGTTACAAGATCGTCATGTTGGGGGACGGTGCGGTAGGCAAGACTGCCATGACAACCCGGTTCACACAGAATTTCTTTGAGGCCGACTATAAACGCACCATCGGGAGCGACTTCGCCATCAAGAGGCTGACCCTCCCGGATCTGGAGGTGCAGGTGACACTGCAGGTATGGGATCTGGCTGGGCAACCAAGATTCGAATCTGTGCGGCAGGGGTTCTATAGAGGTGCCCGGGGGGGTCTCCTACTCTATGATGTGACTAGAAGACGTACATTTCTGAATGTTGATGATTGGAGGAATGAGGCTTTCAAGAACCTAGAGAGAGAAATACCACTGATTCTGGTCGCAAATAAGGTAGACCTAGCAGACAGTCGAGTTGTGGCCACAGAGGATGGTGAGGCATACGCAAAGGAGAATGGATTCTTGTACGTCGAATCAAGTGCCTTGACCGGGGAGAATGTGGAAGAGGCATATGCCAGTCTGTGTAAAAAGATGATTGAAGAGAGTAAGAGCTTGAGTTAACTCTCGCTATCCCTTCCTTGTGGTTCCTTTTAAGAGACCCAGTTCCCGTTTGCATTGCCAGACAAGATAGAAGAGCTTCTTGGTTGCCAGAGTTTCCTCATCATAATTTGAGCAGAGCCTTTCAAACCTCTCAACCAGTTGATCCCTATTGTCAGGAGTCAGGGTTGATTTTATCTCACTCAAAAGAGCTTCAAAGGGAGCCATGGTTTCTGCAAGGTCAGTGACATCCCAACGTATGATGGCACCTGTGCCATCTGCAGTAAAGAATGATGAGGTCTTGGGATACCACTCGATTCCATCAATCTCTCCCATTGTTGAAGCCTCACCTTGGATGGTCAGAGTTCCAGTATCCCACAGATAGATAGTCTTGTCACTTGACCCTGAAGCCAGATATTTCCCATCTTCGCTGAAAGAGAGTGCTCGAACCTCTGTGTTATGACCTTGAAGAATGTGTTCCACCTTCATGGGTGTTCCAGATGAGTCCCAGATGATAATGTGAAGGTCTGATGATCCTGAAGCAAGTCTTGACCCATCAGGAGTGAATCGAACTTGCTGAACAGCCGCCCGATGTTCACTATGACGATGAAGCATCTGACCTGAATTTGCGTCCCACTCACAGATGTTGGCATCAACAGATCCGGATACAATTCGATCTCCTTTGGGGTCCCAGTCACAGGTCACGACATAGAATCCATGTCCCTTAAGATGATGCAGCCTGGAACGATTTTCAATATCCCAAGTCATGAGGGTTGTGTCACCACTTCCGGAAACCAGCTCGTTTCCATCTGGAGAGAAGGAGAGTGCCAAGACAGGGTATTCATGTCCCTCTAGGGTTGCAAGACAGTCCCCTGTCCGAATATCCCAGAGCTTCACAACACGTTCAACACTACCAGTTGCAAGAATATCGCCCCTTGGGCTGAATGCAATGGATGTACAGAGGAAATCATCCTGCATCTTTTGCATCTCCTCACCATTGTCCGCAGCATAGAGACGAATACTCCGGTCTTGAAGTGCAGCAGCAAACATTCTCCCCACCTTGTTCATCGCAAACCTTCGGGTTATTTCTGACCCATGTTTGGCTTGATTCTTCAGAATCAATGGTTTGAGGAATGTTGTGGTGTCTTGGCTTTCCATTGGTGTCACGCACAGACCCATTTCTGAAGGTCGAACTAGTAGGTTGCGTAAAAGTCTTGTTCATACGTCATTTAACGTTCGCTTCTAAGAAGAAAATATGCCACATCACAATAACCATTATCTATTCACACAATGGTCAGCAACAAGAGGGTGACTCTTGGCCAAAAAGAATGAACGCTCAATCACATCAGCGCTCGGTGGGGGAGAGTCAGTCAGTAGACTGAAGAGAGCGATGAAGGGCGTCATGAAGAAACCAAATGATGTTGTTGCAAAAATGCTGTCAAACCTGACAAGTATTCAGGCTTGTAAGGACGCTGCCCTCACAGGAGATGATGATCTCAGATTATTGGCAGTCTGTAGGCTTGGGGAGTTTGGTGAGGCGGCCTTTGAAGCTCTCGATATATCTCTTAGTGATGAAAGCGCAATTATTCGTACTGTGGCTGCTGGAATGTTGGCATTCTCTGAGGATGAAGCTGCGATCGCTATTTTAAAACCATACCTTGTTGACAACAATGAAACTGTTAGAGAAGCCATAATATACTCCCTTGGTTGGCTTGATGAATACGCGACGGAGAAGGAGCATGGCACACGTATCCCTGATAAAAGGGAAAATCCAGCTGAGATACTTCTAGAAACTGATGCGGTACCCTTGAAGACCTCTGAAGATGTTGAAGTTATCAGTACTTACACTACCCTGCCAGAGAGCCTTGAATTTGGGATGACAGTGGAGAACAAGACATTAGAACCAATCCATGAGGTCTCGATTAAAATCTTGATGTATCCAAGTGAGAGTCTTGAGCCTCTGGATTCTCTAGACCAATTGGTTGAAACAATTCCACCTGGTGGGATTGAAGCATTGATTTTTGGATTCAAAGTGAAGAGCGAGCTGGTTGAGGGAGAGTTTGTGACATCTGTCCAGTTCATTGACTCAAATGGAGAGGATGTTGCAGCAATTTCAGGTAATATCTTCGTGCGGTCTCTCTTCGAGCAATACCTTCCCCTCGAGATTACTCCAGAAGAATTGCTAAGCATGAAGTCAGAGATGAAAGATTGGAATAGGGAACATTCCTTAGCAGTTGAGGCAAAAGAGCTGTTTGAAACCCTGAAAGAGCTCTTCCCAATTTGGAATCTCTATACGGTTCAATCTGAGAGTACAGAGAGGGATGGAATGTTCATGGGTATCCTGTCAGGTGCTGCTCATGGCAGGATTAGGGAAGACAATCTGATAGTGACCCTAACTCTTGTTGGAAGAATAGAAGATAATCTATCGAAACTACGAATCGATGTCCTCTCGGAAGACCCCGAGGTTCTACATACTGTTGCGAGTGTGCTCTTTGAAGCGGTTCAAAGAAAACTTGGCGTAATTGAGATTGATTGATTCTCTCACTAAGCTAGTCCGCCTGCTTCAAGAATCTTGATTGCTAGCTCAAGAAAGGCTGCTTCCACGTTTAGACCAGTCTTTGCGGAGGTTTCCAAAAAAGATGTGATCACTCCTTGAGATGCAATCTTGTTAGCAAGTTGTTCGCCTTCCTGAGTGGTCACTATTGTCTGTGCCATCACGGGATTGTCCTTGAACTGGTCACGGAGGTCTGTCTTATTTGCAATCAGAACAATGGGGATCTTCTTGCCTGCATTGGTCCAGCATTCTTCCACCCAGTTCATGAGGTTATCGAATGACTTTCTCTCCACCGTGGAGTAAACAGCCAGTGCACCTTGTGCACCTCTATAAAATGTGGAGCGCACGCTCTTGAAGTGCTCTTGCCCGGCAAGATCCCAGATCTGTATACTGACATCATGACCGCCCTCGAGTTGCATCTTCTTGACTGCGAAGTCCGCCCCGATAGTGATCATGTAGTTAGCCCGGAAGCCTTCTCCCATGTAGGTTCGCCTAAGGCTAGTCTTGCCGACACTTCCGTCTCCCATCAATACAACCTTGAACAATGCAGTGACCATAGTCTGTCACCTGAATGGTAGAATGTCCTCTGGACACTAGGGCGCTATTTGATATTTCCGCTATTTGAGTCTATGCCGATTGAATAACATGATTCTCTACTGACATTTTGCTTTACTTTCGGGAAACTGTCCCCCTCAGACTCATACATTTGGACGGACTGAGGAGTCCCAAAAGACCCACAATCATAGGGGGTATAACATACTGGCCTGCAGTCCAGAAACCGTTCTCCGGTACTGCGGGTAACGCCAAAGAGGATGCAGATGATGGGACGGACAGTCCGCACCTATAGAGATGCAGTCAGGATTGAGGAAGCACGATGGAAGGACTTCAGGCGGACCCTCAGACCGCCCCAGAGAGCGCGTCTTGACCGAATTTTCGACTATGCGAGGGGATTTGCAGACGCGGGAACGATGATGGTGACACCTCGAATCATCGAGGTCATCCTGCTGTCTGCGATACTGGAGATGCTTGGTGAGCTTGACGAGATCAGGGAGAGGGTTCAGGTCTTGGAAGAGAAGATGAAGAAGACTGATGAGAGAGATGAAGAAGACTGGATGGCTCCTGGACTGTAGCGTGGACCAAGAGCGACAAGCACTGACCCTCTGGATCAAGAGCGACGGAAAGACCAAGGGTTATACCTATCGTGGGTTTCACCCCTCAGTGTATGTCAGTACAGACCTGATGAAGAGTAGGGACTGGAGCAGGAACGACATCCTACGCGCAGTCCTCGAGCATCCCAAAGTGGTGCACACAGAGATTGTGCAGAGATACGCCAGTGTCTATGATGTTGAGAAGACTCCAGTTCTGCGGGTATGTACCACACCGGATGCACAGCGAGAAGTGGCAGGAGACCTCGAGAAACTGCCCGGAGCCACTGTGTTTCATGCAGACATTGACCCGGTCCATCAGTTCTTCATCACCAAGAAAATGTTCGCCTTTGGACGTGTTGAGTTCGAGTTGCGAGGGAATGAGATTGTCAGTGTCGAGTGTCTTGACGACCGCGAGAACCCATCGTACGACATCCCGGAGCTTGTGGAACTGGGGTTCGAGGTGTTCGTCGACACTGAGCAGATCTTCCCCAAGATGGAGGACAGAATACACCACATCGAGGTCTACTACAGAGACCAAATCATCCACATCGAGGACGATATGGAGCATAATATTCTCTACAGGTTTCAGAGTGTCATCGACAAAATGGACCCTGATGTGATAACCACAAGAAGAGGCGACGAGAGTCTCTTCAGATACCTCAGCCTACGTGCAAAGGTGAACGGAGTAGAACTCCGACTCTCGCGGGATAACACACCATTGAGAGTCACACACAGAGAGCCGCAGTCCTTCTGGCAGTACAACCAGATTGTATACAAGTCGGGTACACAGGTCACATTGAACGGGAGAATCCACATTGATCGTGGAAAGACCGGCATGCACTTCTTCTCACCTGTGGGACTGGAGGGAGTGGTGGAGAGCTGTCGACTTGCTCTTGGTCGACCGCAGAGAGTTTCTCGGATGACGATTGGTGCGGTGAACGCAGCAGTGCAGTTCTATAATGCCTTCAAGATGGACATCCTCATTCCACCAGTCAAGCGAAACCCAGAGTATCTCAAGTCGCTCAATGAACTGGCAGCCATCGACAGAGGTGGGTTGATTCTTCAGCCCAGACCGGACATCTATGAGAACGTTGCAGAGTGTGATTTCTCATCGATGTACCCAACACTCATGGTCAACAAGAACATTAGCCCTGAAACCATCTGCACTCGGACTCACTGCCCCTATGATAAGCAGCACTGTCTTGATGTTCCTGAACTGAGTTTCAAGATCTGTACCCGCAAGAGGGGAATTGTGGCAGAGTCATTGAAACTGCTAGTCGATAGACGGATGAGGTTCAAGGACTTGATAGAGGAAGGTCAAGACGCCAAGAAGTACGAGTATGTTCAAAACACCTTGAAGGGCGTCTTAGTTTCATGCTTTGGGTATCTTGGCTTCAAGAACGCGAAGTTTGGACGGGTGGAGGCGCATACTGCAGTCACCGCATTTGCACGAGACGTCCTACTTAGAACCCAAGAGATTGGAGAAAAAATGGGACTAGAGATGATCCACGGAATTGTGGATTCTGTCTGGCTACAGGCCGAAGAAGAGGTCGAGTACGACAATGTGATTGAGTTCTGCCAACGTGTGACCAGGGCTGTTGGAGTTCAGATGTCACCAAAAGGAGTCTATAGGTGGATGGTCATACCGTCCTCGCGTCTACACCCCTCAGTGGCTCCTCTGAATAGATACTATGGTGTCTATAGAAATGGAGGAATAAAGACGCGGGGAATTGAAACTCGTAGACGCGACACATGCCTCTATGTTGGGGACTGCCAGAAAGAGATGATCAAGACCCTTGCGCGTGGTCGGGACAAGGCAGGGTTTCTGGACCAGATACCAAATGCATACGCTATCTGCCAGGAGTATATCAACAGACTCTATGATGATGATGTTGACCTCAGAGACCTGATTCTTAATTCAACACTGACACGAGACCCCAATGAGTATCGTGCAACATCGAGAGCAGCGGTGGTTGCTCAGCAGTTGGTCAAGGCAGGTCGTGAGCTGTATGCCGGACAAAAGGTGCGATATGTGATGACATCCGCTGACTCGGAGAACCCGATACGCAGAGTATGTGCACTTGAGCTGTTCAATGCAGCGACGAGATTTGATCCCAAAGCATATGCGAAGCTCTGTAAGCGTGCTTTTGAGAACCTCATTCCTACCCAGTATCTAAGCCCTCACAAGGAGATTGATCCCGAACAGACTGTTCTTGCAGGGACTTGACTACTCTGTCACTGCATGAGCCTGCATTGCTATCCGGGGTCTCAATTCGCGAACTGGGATTCCTGTTTCTTTTGAAACCCGAAGAACATCATCTGCTTCTGGTTTTATATTAAGAATGCTACCATCTACACTTCGAGAAACCTTCACACGGACCATGTATTCCTCGCCATCAACCTCAAAACTACAGACAATGGTTTCACGAATGGCTTTGAGCCGTTGCCATGTAGTATAACGAATTCCAATTGTGCCTAAGTTTCGTATCATCACATCAGCAATACTCTTCAGTCCAGCTTTTGCAGCAATGACCTTGATTACAAAACAAGGACGATTCTTCTTACCTAGAGCAGGTATAATCGTCACATCATAGGCGAGACCCTCTTCAAGAAGAGTGTCAAAGAGTGTACCTAATGTTTCTCCATCAACATCATCGACATTTGTTTCAATGACGACAACATCATCTTCGTTCCAACCATCAAGCACTTTTGGTTTCTCCATTTTTTTAGTTGGGGTTTCCTTAGGGGGTTTGGTTTCCTTCTTCTTTGGCTCTTCTTTGACTGGGGCACGAACCTCACTTTCTGGAAGCACGGTCTCTCCTATCACAATAGATAACATATTAGGGGTCTTTCCAAGGTCTCGTGTACCAAACCCAAATCCTTGATTCTGCGCAACAAAATCATAGTCCACATCTACAAACCTGTCTGTAATCGCAATAAGAATGGCTGCGCCAGTCGGTGTCAGGACTTCCGTCTTTGCATCTCCATTGTGATAGGGAACATTATTTGCCACTAGGAGCTCAGCAACAGCAGGTACAGGAACCTCTAGAAGTCCATGTTCTGTTTCAATGGTTCCGCTTCCCACAGCGACAGGTGTTGCCAGAAATTCCGCCTCCCCCAGGAACCCAATTCTCTCTAGCAGATATGCAGTTCCAACGATATCAAGGATTGTGTCCAAACTTCCAGTTTCATGGAGTTGAAGCTCATCTATCGGTTTTTCATGAACTCGGCTTTCAGCTTCAAGCAGCTCCTTAAGAGCTCTCTCAGCAATTTTCTTACCAGCGTCAGTCAGTTCGACTTCTTCAGCAACTGAATGGAGTACTTCTCGTATTGTAATTGGAGTAAGTCGTATTTCAGGGTTATATGTTGTCTGTATTCTACGCCCACTGATTCCGTAATGCGTATGGGACGTAATGTTAATGCGGAAAGAGGGGTCATGAATCAACAAACTGGCGGCAACTGGCAGTAGAACATCATCCTCTCCAATTAGATCAATTAGAGCAGCTAAGAACATATCACCAGAAGCTCCGGCAGTTGCGACATCTATGAATACTGTCTTCTTTGTCAAACTGTGTATCCTCCAATTGATATTCCATCACGTTGAATATGATGCATCAGGCTTGATTTTCTCATTATCTTAACCACGGATATCGTACAAGTCACAATACTCACATTCGATTTGACCTAAATAAGATTGTCAGCTCATATGGGTTGTCTGTGTATCATCTATTTGATTTATTTCTCCATTCATCGAAAATCGCCATGTACATACATTCAGATGGTGGAATCCACATCTCTGCAGTATCAAAAGACTTGTCAACGAACTCAACTGGTGCATTTCTAATAAGAGCAGCAGGAATGGACTCGCTAGATTCTCCCATCACTGCAGTACAGGCGGAGGCCAAATTGTCAGCAACTGCTCTCCGGGTGATTCGCATCTCATTTCCAAAGAGGTCTTTTTTTCCTCGATCATCAGCAACCGGGAGAAAGCCGGCCACACCAAGAGCCATACCAACATTTCCAAGTCTGAGGGGCTGAGTGCGACTATCGATGATAAGCACACCGACAGTCTTCCCTCGACGGGTCTTTATCTCATTTCGTAGTCTTTCGGCACTCGCTCGGGCATCGAGAGGAAGAAGCGAAGCGTGTCCCGGGGGTACATTAGACTTGTCAACCCCCGCATTAGCCATCAATGTGTTATTCTTGATAGTTAACACAACATGAGGAATTCCACCAAGAATTTCATCAGCCTCTTGGAGAACAAGCTCAGCCACCTCAGGGAGCAATTCGTACTTTCTAGCCAGTACCTTTGCCTCATGTGATGGCTTTACATCAGATAGAAACACAACTCTTCCCTCGGTGGTCCCAAGAGGGGTTTCAGCAACAGCAAGGATGTCATTGTCCTCTAGTTCGAGTCCTGCCTCATGGATTCCTTCTAAGAGCACGTCAATAATGTTATCCTCAAATGTGATGATTCGAGTCTTAATTGGCATAACCTGCATTCTGACGACCCTAAAGAGCCTGTTATTGACAATAAGATAAAGTCATTCATGTCTTTTCTTCTGAAGCTTCATCCTCTCTGTCATGATGCATCTATCGCCTTTTCTACCACCCATAGGATTACGTGTTGTTCCCATTGAGTTCATGCATCTTGCTGCTACTGCGGCACCCATTGCTAGTCCATCTTCGACAAAAATGAGGTCGTGGTTTGCAATCCACAGATCACTGTTGTTGAGTTTAAGACTATCAAGAATCAGTTTTGGTTTCTGTCCTGTGATGATTGATCGCCCTGTAAGACCAAGTGATGTTTCTGCAAATACGAGTCCTTCTGAATCAACAATTGTGAGTATCTGTTGAACTATATTGGCTTGAACATGGTCAATCACTGCAAAAAGTGTTTCAATTCCAGCTTCCTCGACAATGGAACTACCAAGTCGTGCTAGCTCTTCAAGTTTGGACCCATTGGTCCCGGCATCAACACCAATCAAGAGAACTCCTGCTTCTTCTGCTGCCTTGCCATTTACCGGAACTGTACCAAACCGCGAATCAGTGCGATTCACGCGTTCAACCCGGATATACTTCCTAGCTTCTTGAACCCAAACATCATCAACTTCGAGCTTTATTGTGCTTCTTTGGAGTGGTACATCTAAAACAGATCCATTCTTCACTGGTACCATTCCAGACAATCGTACAAGGGAGTCAGAAATTGCCCCAGCAAGTCCCGCAAAAGAGCCAATGGTCTTCGCATAGGGATATCCATTATCCGTAACACGTCCTGCGAGGGTTGTACCAAAGTCCATTGTGATAACTGGGTTTCGAAAATCAATATCAGTACTCTTAGCTGCACCTTTGATACCAGCGGTCACAAGCTCACCCTCCATCTCGTTCGCCACTATGCTAGTGTCTGAGGGTGGGAGGGAGCTGGCAACTGCGCCATCGAAGTAGACCTTCCTTAACCAAGTAAAGTCCTGCAGGCCAGGAGGTAAGTTATCCACAGAAAGAGAAGCAGTCATTTTCCTTGGTGGGACACCAGCATTTAGACATCCATCAGCAAGAGCTTGGACTAGTGTGCCAACCTCATCAGGGCTGGCAAATCCTGCGGTCACACCCGTTGATCTCACAACAAAGTGGAGGTCACGATTGATGTCAAGTCTTGCTCGCTGCAGGACTGTTGTTAAGATATCCGAAATCATCTCTGAAACTGACTCACGAGTCAAATCGACTCCAAAGATGGTTTTACCAAACACGGTTTCTCCAACTCTTGGAGCCCGTACATCTCGAGTGAGTCGCACCTCCTTCTCTATCTCAAATATCTCTGCTGTCTGAAGATTTGTCGTGACTAGGATGCATTTAGTTGTCGTATTACCCAGTTCAACCGATGCGACTGTGTAAAAGGGACCCCTTCTTAGAGATGTAAGTCCTATCGATCGAGGTTGAACGACCTTGTTTTTCCCTGCCATCCAGACCGACTCCCGCTAGAGCAATTTCCTGTAGGGATGATCATCACCAGGAGTAACCCCAAACTCGAGATCCAAAGCCTCAGCCGCAAACACATCACCCATCGCAATGACCGGGAAAACGCGGTCCGCATTCTCAATTGGTCCATAAAGCACAAAATCAGCCCCCATCATTTGAACAATGAGATTTGAAGCAACATCAGCACTCAGAAAGCTCTCCCGATTTGACTTCTTTAATTTACGCAACCACGTCCATGATGACGGAGCGTTGTGAACTCCTGATCCAGTAGGCTGGCCATATACGGTCTTTGAAACAAAAGTAAAGGCTGCGGCTGATCCTGCACCCGCCCCCATTGCTGTAACTGCTGTATCAATAAGGGGCTTGTTGATACCCAACTCCTTGGCAAGCTCAAGGAGGCCCTTCGGAAGCGTGAGGGCACCTTGTTCCAAAACTGCTCTTCTACCTGCAATAGATGGATCCTGGGGATTGAAGGCAAGGAGGATTGCACATTCATGTTGAATCTCTCGAAGAGCTTCTATCTCCTCCTCGGTTGCGGACACGTTTAACGAGTTATAGACAGCACGATCAAGGAGTCCGATCTCTTCAGCATGTTTCAATCCTGCAATTCGGACCATTGGCTCTGTGGAGTCGATTAGAAAGGGCGAATCAGTAAGGTCTGATACGAAATCGATGTATCTCCTTAACGCTTCATCAGACTCTGAGAAGATTTGAACCAGAGCAGGATTCCCTGTAGTTGAAGACATCTCCTCTTGTTTCTGAAGAAGAGCAGTTGCCCTATCCTTGTCAAACAACCCTTTCTGAGGATCTGATACAATCTTGTGTCCACTGTAAAAGATAGTCCCTGCAAGGGCTGTTGAGGTCTCTCCAGGGTTTCCTCCGATCTTGACTCCTCCCACTGTGTGGATAACCTGTTCTTTATCAAATAGGAACATCGTACTTACACCTCCCTTCCGAAGAGAATTGTACCTGTGCCATCATCCTGTACTTCGATGATTGCCAGTGAGGGGTGTTCTGATACTGTTGCACTTGATTGTTGGTTCATGACGAGTGAGCAAGATGAATCATAAATGACGCCAAATTCAGGAAGGAGAATTACATCAGCCCCCATTGCTCGTTTTGGTGATTTCTTAGTCGTAACCTTGAACTCAACCCACATTGCTCCTTTTGTATACTCGCCGGGATCCTTCACAACCAGCTCATTCGCCTTAGCCGCTATAGCAACTGGGTCATTTGTATTAATCATTTCAACCAGTTCGACCTGCTCTCTAAACTGGTCAATGCCCTCTAGTGGGATATTCTCAATATATGGAATTGCGCCTTCAGCATCAATAATCCTACGAGTATCCTCATCAACACCATTGTGATATAAGGCTCTAAGAGACCGACCAGTAAGATGACCAGGAACCTCAGGTCCTGCAAGAATAAGGAATCGTATGTTCGGATTAGAGATGATATTGATAATAACACGTTCAATACCAATGTTCTCAGTCTTGCAAGTGCCAATAATAGCACATTCCACATCCACACCTATTTTCTTGCCGAGTGTGCATATTGCTACGCAGTGGGATGGGTTTCCGACCTCGAAATCCCCTGAAACAGCAGGCCACTGTCGACTATCATTCATGTAATTCCAAGACCTCCTACTCATAGGTTGGTGGCACGAACATCGCTCTATCAATATCTAAACTACTATTAGCTTCAGCGACAGCTGTTGCCATAGCATTAGCTGTCAATGTAACTGCAGTGAAGACCTGTGTGGTGTGAATCATTGAACCATACATAATCACATCTGTCGCGAAGAGCTGAGCAGCAACGGAAGATGCAACAAGTGCAGCAAGATATGTGGACTCATTATCAAGTCCTGGCTGTTTGATAAATCGCCAAGCTGAGGGAGCATTATGAGGTCCCAAACATGTAGGAAGGCCTAGTTCAGACTTTATTGCTATTGTTGTTCGGTATTCCAGACCAAACCCGGCTCCAACGGGCATTGTTGCAGGATCTACAATTACCTTATCAAGTCCCAGGGATTCAGTAAGAATAAGTGTGTCCTTTATCGTTTCCATCCTATCTTGCAAATTTGTGGCTCTAGGAGACCATCCAAGGACTACAGCCTTGTCTATTGAACTACTCTTTAAAATCTCCTTCTCATCAGCATCTATTGAGAGATTGATAGAGTTATAGATGGCTCTATCAGATAGTTCATGCTCATCGCAGTATTTGATGCCATGAATCCGAGCTTTTGCATTTGTTGATTCAAACATGAAAGGGCCATCAAAGTTATCGACGAGCCAAGAGAGATGATTCTCTATGGCAACTGGCGTTCTTCCAAAAGCTTGGATGATGAGAGGGTGACCTGTCCTCTCAGCCATGGATGTTCCTATGTCAATCCATTCTTTTGCCATTCCTTTGTCGAAAGTTCCTTCGCGAGTGTCGCTCACTAGTGGTTGACCCTTGAAGAACAGTCCACCTACCAGAACAGTGGGATTCTCACCAGGATGACCACCAATTGTCACACCTCCGAACTCGAAGGATTTCTGTTCTTTCTTGAAAATAAACATGTTATATCACCTCATCTAGGTCGTGGATACAAATTCGCTCTCTTAACAAGTTCAATAATGCTTTCAGTCCATCCGACACCCATAAGATGGACACCACCTATTCCTTTGATTCTTCTTATACTATCCATTACTTCTAATGCTATTGTTAATCCTTCCTTTTGCATTTCCTCAACTCTAGCCTCTTCGTTATGACCTCTTCCAGCAATTTCCATTCGTTTTATTATCTCATCTGGAACTTCAATTCCCGGGATTTGGGCATTCATGAATTCAGCCATCTCAACATCTCTCAAAGGTATAATTCCAGCGAGCACCTTCAGATTCAGACCCAATGCCAATTTCATAAAATCCTTGAGTCTTTCAGGCTTGAAAATTGCTTGCGTCTGAAAGAAATTGGCACCTGCATTCTGTTTCTTCTCGACCTCAAGTACTTCTTCTTCTATTGAACTCGCATTAGGATTGATTGTTGCACCGATGTAGAACTGAGGAACACCTTCCAATTCATCACCTGCAAAATCAGTCCCCCTTGGTAGTTTTGATATTAGTTCTATTGTTCTAATTGTGTCCAAATCGTAGACTATCTTTGCATCTGGATGAGAACCATAGCGAGGATGGTCTCCTGCAACAATTAGAACATTTCTGACTCCAATTGCATATGCACCATAGAGTTCGCTCTGAATTGCTATCCGATTTCGGTCTCTTGTTGTCAGATGCATTATTGGCTCTGCGCCTGCTTGTAGTACGTAGTGTGCACAAATACTGCTACTCATTTTAGGTACACCACGAGCGTTATCGGGGATGTTTATTGCATCACAATAGTTTCGTATCAGCTCCGTACGTTCTATAACAAGATTCGAGTCAGCTCCGTGCGGTGCTCCAACTTCAGCTGTTACAACAAATTCTCCATCATCTAACATTCGTTTGAGGCGGGTTTTCAGCAGTTTCGAAATCTCCCAGTTTTCTTAATGAGAGAGATATGCGCCACCCTAAATTGCTTTTGTCTACTCAGAGTGTTTTCGGTCTTTAATTAAAAGCAGAATGATACAAGCAATGACAACTACATATGTTGTGGAAAGAGTAATTGATACAATTTCAAATATGGAATCAGGTGTTGTAGGCTGCGTAGAAGTGTTGGTGACGCTGGGTGACAGAGGAGGTCTGTATGGGAGCCAATGATACTCCGGATTCGAGGTCAGTTCATAGTACTCTCCAGCTTCGAAGTTTGTTAACACGAAAGGTCCGCAGGTAACATGAGGTTCATTCGGGTTAAAGACAGGATTCCAGGTGTTCCAACCTGAATAGCCAATCCTTGTGAAAATGTGTTTTGGAATTATGTATTCATAAGCAATTTTATTGAAATGCCAATACGACTCAGAACTGAACTCAAAGACGACACGATATGTTGATGGCGTATATATAGAAATAAGATCACCCAAGGAATCTGCGGCTGGATTATCATAACTTCCGCTTTCCAGTTGGTATATGAACGTGAACACGACGTCCTCAGCAGTCAGAGTCCTGCCATCTGACCATGTAGCATTTTGCAGGATGTCAAAGGTAAAGCGCATGTGGCCATTAGGAACTATCGAGTTGTTGCTATGGGTTTCAACAAGCATAGATACTGCCAAGTCTGGTATTGGGTTCATGTTGGGATCGCGTGAATAAAGCGATGAATAGAGATTCTCAAGAATCATGTGTGAATTAGTGGTGTAGATGTTGAAACTGCTTGGCTCATGATTGAGTCCTATATTTAATATACCACCATACATACCATCGATTTTGTGTGCTCTCCTCAAAGTCCATGGACCAGAGAGGTATCGACAGAGGTCTACAACAAGACCTTGGAAATGATCAGTTCTGTAACCTTGCAAGTAGTTTGACTGACACACAACTAATAGTGGAACTTCATAGTGCAAGATTTTCTGGATTTCAATGGCTGCGTCACGAACCTCTCTGTATGATTCTCCGCTTTGAAATTCTGACATCCAGAAGTCATACGTATCATTACTATAGTTCGAAGAGGTAATATCCAATTCTAGGTCATCATATTCGAAATCTCTACCAAAAAGTAGCATACTCCACGTAGGTGGAAGTTCCCAAGGATAGAAATCAGGATAGAACCAATCAGCATGAATATTCAAAGAGTCG
This sequence comes from Candidatus Thorarchaeota archaeon, assembly GCA_016840685.1. Classification (GTDB taxonomy): domain Archaea; phylum Asgardarchaeota; class Thorarchaeia; order Thorarchaeales; family Thorarchaeaceae; genus SMTZ1-45. The sequence continues at coordinate 717 of JAEORX010000024.1, read as the reverse complement.
AGTGCTTCTATAGCAAGGGACGCGACTCTATTATTGAAATAAAATGGATACGAGTATCCTTCAACATAAAAGGGATCTCCGTTAGGTGCATTCCTATAGCCTGTTGTACTGTTTATTGAGAATCCTAGCTCATCTAGGATTGAATTAGCTATATCGATTTCAGCATCGTAATAGTGAGGTTCTAGGAGGTTTTCCGAACACCACCTGTTAGTCGAAGGAACTAGTGAATCATGCAATGATGCATGGCCTTCGTAAGCATAATGTACAGCTTTAGTTTTGTTGAATGCAAATGCAAAAGCCCTTCTAAAACCACTGATGTTCAATGGATACTGATCACAATTGATTCGGATGTAAGGGTATCCATTTCTTGGGGATTCGAATATATCAATATTTGAAGGAATATCGAAATCATACGAGTATACTGGGTCGATACTGCCAATATCGATTTCTCCTACTTGAAGTGCGAGTAAAGTTGGACCTACTCCATAGATTATATTATAGACAGTCTTGTCGATAAATGGTCCATAACGGATGTCTTCGGGAATGTCTATAGAAACAACAGGGGGGATCTGAAGAAGTATGATCAGAAGAATGCAGCACAGACATAGTGCACTCCTTGACCGCCTCAACACGTTCCACCTCATAGTAATCGTAGAGGTTTGACTTCATCTTTTCGGTTTATCATTCCATTAGGAAGCTAACCTTCGTAAGTCTCCG
>JAEORX010000178.1 GCA_016840685.1 Candidatus Thorarchaeota archaeon | reverse complement strand
TCTAAGTATGGTAATATTACAATGGGCAATGCCATGTAAAAACAGTTCCGTACTATGCTATTACTCATCGTTTTCAAACAAAATCGTTCTAATTTTCAAACTTCTCGTGAGAATATGGGTTGTTTTGAAATCAGATTTGGTAATAGAAGTCGCTGTTTTGGTGCAAATGAAGTCCTATTCTCAATCTCCTTGACAAGAGCATCGATGGTCATTTCAACTTGGTCCTTCATCTCACGTCTTCGAATATTTAATACTCCACTTTCCTTCTCCTTAGCGCCAATAACACAGATATAGGGGATCCAGAGCTTTTCAGCGCTCCGGACCTTTTTCCCAACAGTCTGAGAGCGGTCATCAATCTCATAGCGGATTCCTGCCTTATCGAGAGTTTTACTTAATTGCATGCAATAGTCTACAAAACTGTCATCTACAGGAGCCAGACGAACTTGTACTGGAGTCATCCATAGGGGAAGATGAGGTACTTTTCCGGCTTTTTTCTGTTTATAGGCGTGTTCCAAGACACCATAGAGGATTCGCTCTATTGAGCCCGAGGGCGATGTGTGAAGAATCAATGGATATTTCTCTTTACCATCTTCATCAATGTATTTGATGTTGAAACGTACACTGTTCTCTACATCAATCTGGATAGTACCTAAACACCCTGCCTTGTTCTGGTCATCCACCACGTTCCATTCACCTTTGAAGATGAAATAGGCATATCTTTCATTGAACAACTCAATCAGAACAGGTTTTCCTATTCGATCAACGACCTTGGCAAGAAACTCTTTGTTATCCTCGTAGAATGACCTGAGCAGCCTGAAAGAAACCTCATATGATACCTCAAGCTCTGCATGGAGCTTCTCAACAAACTCAATCTGCCTAAGAACTGCTTCCTTGGCTGCCTCCTCGTCTGCCACAATCTCATGGATGTCAGGCATGGTGAACGCTCTTGGTCGTCGCATCCCAGCAAGCTCACCACTCTGCTCACGTCTATACGACGGGGCGATTTCGAAGAGCTTCAGGGGAAGTTGCTTGTATGAAACCTGAGCCTGAGAGATGAGAAGGAACTGACCAAAACATGCACTGAATCGTGCGAAATAGTCCTTGTCGCCTGAACGAATAACATACTGTCTCGCTGGAAATCTCTGAAGATATGACTTCAATGAAGGATGCTGATAATCATAGATGAGAGGAGTCTGAAGAACATGAGCTCCGTAGTCTACCATCTCTGCAGTTACCCGTTCCTCAATAGCTTTCTTTAGAGTAAGACCTCTTGGAGGCCAACGGAAGTTCCCAGCGTCAGAACCGGGTTCATAGTCGACAAGTTCAAGCTGTTTCATGAGTTCAATGTGCGGAGGAGGCTCCTGAGCTGTTCTATCCTTCGCGGTTTCATACTGCATATAGAGTTCAAGTTCTTTGAATTTCTTGAAATTGAACTCCTTGATAGGCGTGGTCTTCCCACCAGGCTCCATGATCAGGAACTCAGAGGCTGCCTTTTCCTCTGCTGCAAGCGCTGTGAGGTCCTCAACCTCTACGACATCGACCTCGGCACCCTTAGCAATCTCCTTTGAGATGTCAAGGACCTTAGACCTCTCAGCAAGCGGATGGCCCTTACAATAAATCTCGAAAGACTTGTACCAACCAAATGGGACACGTACTACATTATACCCTCTCTCTTTAAGGTCCCTTTCCACGATTTTGAGAAGTTTTAGACCAACGCTTGGCTTCGATGGTATCTCAGTAAGGTGGACCCAGGGGTATACTATAATGTTCCGTTCTTTTATTTCATCAGCAGCACTGGCTATCATGTCAGCAGTGCCCTTCGCAGCAGCCTGAATATTGTGAGCATCTGTTACTTCAGCAGCGATGAAATTGACTAAACAGGAGTCTTCGGTCTTGTAGACCTTCTCCTTGACCTCTTCTGCATTCTTTATCGCTTTCCTCTTAGCTTCATATGAAAAGCCATCGCTGTGAATCTGTAGCATTCTCACTGTGAAGACCTCAACTAATTATGTGGTGGCTGGATTCTCACTTAAGCTTGGCGCAAGCTGCGAAGCTTGGTGGAGCGTATCAGGTTCTTCGTTTGAACACGATGATCACTATCACGATAACAGCTGCAATACCACCAATACCGATGAGCATCATTGTTGTAGGATCAAGGCCAGGCGTCCGAACATGGACCATAACTGAGTCAGATACTGTATTTCCACCCCAATCCATGACAGTGATTGTGAAGTTATAGAGTCCGGGCGGCATATCAGATAGGGTGAATTGTATTGGTACATCAGATTCCCAAGGCAGACCACTCGGAAGATTCCAGGAACTAGTATTAACTGTGGTCTCAACTTGGATTTCATATATGTACGGATATGCATCTGATGCGTTCCATTGAATATAGACATCAGAATCCCCGACTATCATCACAATATCTTCTGGACCCACCAGCAAAGGTGGTACTATATCTGATATCACTGTCACAATTACTGAATCAGTGGAATTTTGACCGTGAATATCCATGAGTATTATTGTAAAATTGTATTCGCCTTCAATAAGAGATCCAATATTATGAGAGATTGAGGTTATCCCTCTCGACCAGTCATCTGAAGCCACGAATTCTCCATCAAGCAGAATAGTATAGTTTGCAGGATTATGGTCGAAAACATTCCATGTGATAATCTTGCCACTTGAGAGATAATCACTTGTTAGGATTTCATCAGGACCAGCAACTTCTGGAGAAAAAGTATCAAGCACATAATCGACCATAACTGTATCCACCGCTCTCTGATATTCCCAATCTCGAACCTCGATGGTAAAATTGTAGACACCTATACTTGTGAGGTAGGGATCTATCTCAAACACAACTGTTGAAGAACTGCAATAGTCAGCTCTAACAGGAGATCCATTGTTGAAAATTCTGAAGATAAGTGGGTTATCATCATTCAAAGTCCATTGGAATGTATTACCTTGGGCTCCTTCAACAATCACTAAATCATCAGGTCCAGACACTTCTGGAGTATTTGAACCAGTACCACGTACTCTGTGATGGTAGTTTGGATTATAGGACAGCTCATAATAATTTCCGTGTGAAAAATTTGTGATATTGAACGGACCAGATGTTGGATATGGACCCGATGAGAGAACTGGATTCCATGTATTCCAACCAGAATATCCAATACTCTGAAGGAGTGACTTTTGTAGAATTATCAAGTCTGTGATCTTACTTAAGAGCCAGTATGACTCGGTGCTAAATTCAATGACAGCTGTATAAGGAAGCGGAGAATACGCACCAACCAAATCTAGTAATTCATTCCCCATAGGGTTTCCATATGCAACTCTACTATCGTGGTAATATGTAAGTGTGTATGTAATATCGTCAGCAGTTAGTGGAGTGCCATCGCTCCATGATGCATTTTGGATTATGTCAAAGGTGAATCGAGTATGCCCAGTAGGAACATCTAGATTGGTATCATGAGTTTCTACTATGTATGATTCAGCAAGATCGAATCTTCTTGTTCCATCAGAGCCCGTACACAGAAGTGAATTGAACATGTCCGAGAAGATCATCTTGCTATATATTGAAAATGTTATCATTGGATTGAATGAGCTTGGTTGAAACATCATGCCAACTCTGAGGGTTCCAGAGAAAGGTCCTCCTTCAAGTAGATTAAGATGTGCTTTCAAGTTAGTCCATTCATTCCCAATATTCTTGTTTACATCAACTATGTGTCCATCAAAATCATCAGTTCTGTATGCGGCATGCTTGTAATTCTCGTAAATAACAAGTTCGGGAACATTATAGTGTAATATCTCTTGCATTATCCGAGATGCATTATAGACCTCTTCGTAGGTTGTTCCGTAAATGAGTTGCTCTCTGCATGAGTCATATGTAGCATTAACAAAGTTTGATGGATTCTTCGCATATTCAAGTATATTCCCCGACCAGTATTCCTCAGCTAACCAATCTACATCATAGTTATCGAAATCCTTGACACGTACAATCATTTGATAGTACTCATGATTGTACATATTTCCGATGTATGTGTTGAAGTCCTCTGCGTTTGATTCTGCGGAGATACCGAGTGTCCGCAGGGCGTCAACTCCAGCGTGAGCACAACCACTGCCAACAGATGAACTAGCTGCGTATGCAACCACTATATGAATAGGATTGCCATTTGGATCATTACGGTATCCAGTAACAGGGTCATAATCAAATCCTGATTCGTTCAATAATTGGTTTCCTAATACAATCTCCGGGTCGTAATAATGGTAAGGAAGGTCATCCTCAACACAGAATAGACTATTCGCATAGGGAACGAGAGAGTCCTGCAGTTTTGATCTACCTTGGAAAACATCAGTCTTGACCTCAGTCTTGTCGTATGCTAAAGCAAAGGCTCTACGTAGAGGCGTCCAGTTGAGGGGAGCATCACGACAATTGATTGTAATGAGGCCATAACCATTTCTGAGAATCGATGACAACTCAACGTCATCAGCAGCATCAAGAATATCATAGTAGCTATCTGAGATGGGTCCACCGAAGACATCTATCTGATCATCCAATAAGGCCTGAACCAGATTGTTCTCAGTTCCTAGGACCTTGTACAACAACTTGTCCACATACGGACCAGAGTACGTGTCATCAAACTTCAATTCACTAGGCTCAGCACTCGTATTTTGCACTGATGTGAGTGTCAACAAGAAACAGAATGCTATTACAATGACAAAGTATCGCATCCTCATTTGCCCCAACCTTGCACCCAAATTAATTGAATAATTCAATATTAAACTTGCGAGAGTTCGTTGGAAATTGTCAATTAATCCATCTTCCTCTGGTTTTGTATAAGTTCATTATTACGTAACTAGGGCAAGAACTCTACCGGTTTGGAATCATTGCTCAACTCATTCGTGACCGAAGCATTGCCATGGCAACAAGTAGTATGACCACAATTGATGCTGCTGTAATCAACATCACTGGTTCATTGAAGGTGTCATCACCTGTTGTGGTCCCATTTGTGATACTACCATCATCTGTTGTTATAGCATCCTCCCAGTCAGGAGCATCCTCAAGTGACTTGGGATAGAGATCAACACTTCCTGCACTGCCGGGAATGAGATATGGACCCTCTCCAGAATAGTCGCTCCAATAATTTCCCATTTGACAGTATTCGTCAAACCATATGTTTTCTGCACCATCATCTTGAGCATTCTGTGTGTTGTTAGGGCCAAACCAG
>JAEORX010000023.1 GCA_016840685.1 Candidatus Thorarchaeota archaeon | reverse complement strand
AGAATGTTTTCTACTCTATCGACAATCTGAGGTCGAAAGAGCCCCCTTCCAGGCGGACCATATTCTTCCCATTCGGATTTGAATGCATTGGCCTTTTCTTCACCAACATTGTTAAGACCAAATGACAACAAAAATCTCTTGCAGTATTCAATCCAGAGTTCTGAAGAGGGTTGCCAACTCGATGCCACGTTGTTGGTCAACATGTAGGTTCTCAACCAATCTTCGGGACCATCGAGAATCAATCTCATGATTTCCCTTTCTGTCATTTCATTAACATGAACCAGTCCAAGCTGATTCAACACTCTGCGTGCTATTTCACTTATGCTGACTTGACTAGTATATAGAGTGCCATCCAAGTCAAAAAGAATGGCTACAATTTTGCATTGCATCTGTACATGCTTCCATTTTAGCTAGCATCGTCTTTGTAAATATTCAGATAAGAAAATCAAGCGAATTTCAATGAAAGACTATGAATGATTACCAGAACTATTATAGTCCAGATTGTTATGTCTGCCAATAAACCAGACCAATTAATCACTGTTGACGCACTTTCATAAACCATCTGCGTTACCCAGAAAAATGGAAACCCATACTTTTGTGCACCCAACATTCCTTCGGTTATACAAACTAAGCAGGATGCTAAAGTGATAGTTACTCCATAAATAATAGAGCACAGAACTTTTTCATATAGTTTCATAGTCGGTCTATTAGTCAGGTATCAATTTAAGCAACTATTCCCAAGATTTCAGATAACATACCAGTAGAATCTTAGACTGGAACTACTATGTTTCAGAAAAGAGTTGTATTTCCAAATAGGCCACGTTTACATCTTAATTCCAAGTAAACAACAATGATTGTAATTATCTACTGAGATGTCCAATGTTTTAGAGATCCTAAACAATCTGGTAATTTCTTCGATTGTGAAGTAATTGGTATTGAAGAAATTCTATTAATGTTGGAACACACTAGGTTCTGAATGAAAAGCACTTATTCATCATACATTGGACTCGTTTGGTATAAATTTGGTATGACATTATCATATGAATACAATGTGTCAATTGGGAGAGAAATGGCATTTCACATATCCCTATTCCAACCCGAGTTTTTTCATTCGAATTTTCGCGTACTCGATGAGCTCTAACAGATTTTGTGGCATCTCCTCAGTTGGTAGATTGTCAAGCTTAAACCATGAAGCATCCGCCTCATCTATACCAGGTTGGATATCTGTTGTTAAGGCATATGCGAAATATCGATTAATCATATACTGATACTCTATTCTTCCTTCTGAATCACGGAGGATTATGTCCCCAGTATTAAGGAATTCAATAATCTCAGGGCGTATACCAGTTTCCTCAGTGATTTCTCTGACTATTGCTTCTTTTTGAGTTTCCCCAATCTCAACAACTCCGCCCGGAATTGACCATAAACCTTTGTTGGGTTCTTTATTGCGTTTTATCAATAAGATTCCCTTTTCTCCTATTACGATTGCGGACACAGATGGAAGTGGATATTGAGAATATTTGCGTTGATTCATATTTTTTGAAAGAGATTCACTTTTCATTTTCAACAGATCAATATTGTTTGAAATGAGGGATTGAACTACATAATAAGAGAGGATATGCCCAAATCATGAACTAGTTGAAATAGGCTCTTTAACACGTGATTGATGAAACATCAACAAATTCTACTAGACGTGCTTGATTTTCTAAGCTATCTGCTTCTTTGGTTTTCTAACCAAAATACAATGTGTTGACTCCTTCTTGGGGCATAGTGATTCAAAAGGAGTAGATATCTTATTGAAAAATGGAAAAGGGCAGGTGATAATACTTGGCAGAGAATCACTATAGTCGTGAAGAACAGCTTGACAGTTTTTATCGGTCTGAGAGAAGACACCTAATGGAGAAGGTTGTCATTCTTCAGGTGCTGGTAAAGAAGTTTGGAATGAATGTAAGAGAAACGGTGAAGGGAGAGCGAGCAAGGTTAGTCCAATCTCAATGGAAAAAAATTGCAGAACAGACTGCTGGTATTTTGATTAGGGATTTAATCGAAACACTGTGGGAACCTCTAAAACAGAAAGGAATTGTTAGCTACGAAGTTACAAGTAATGACGAAAAGAAAACATGTATCAAGGTAACGCAGTGTCTATTCGCTCGACTCGTAGAAGAATTGAATATTCCCAAAGATTGGGGATATGACCTTTATTGTCAAGATGATGAATATATGGTCAAAGGATTCAATGAAGAAATGGAGTTCTCTCGCTCCATGACCTTGATGGAAGGCCATGATTATTGTGATCATTGCTATCGCCTGATATAATCGATTAAATTAACTCAATTGAATCTGTAAGTTTCTGAGAGGGCATAGAGAGAATATACCACGAGAAGATATCAGCCAATAGTACTCCTACGATTGGACCTAGAACATTAAGGCTCTTAGAAACTGGAAAGACATGTCAAACGATGTATTGGTAATTGCATCGTTTGAGGTGATCATATGGCCAAACATAATACAAAATCTGAGGGGCATTGGCGACGGTCTTCAAAACTAAATGATGATATCTTCAATATAATGCGAAAAGATGAGGGAGCACTTAATCCAAGTTCAATTATAGCGACTATTGATGAAGATGGATCTCCACACACAGCTCCCTTTGGTAGTCTTCATGCCCTCACCCCAACAACCATGCGATTCGTGATTCACAGATATCATGATACTCTAGCCAACATACTGAGAGATGAACGAGTAATGGTATGCTTAGTGTGTCCTCCTGATATTGCTATTAGTATTAGGGGGAGAGCCAATGTCATCGATAATCCTTGGGAGATTGATGAAAGATATGCACTTACTGAAATTACAATTGAAGAAGTAAAGAATGATATGCCTATCAGCATAAGCATTGAATCAGGAATCAATATTTCAGCGACTGGTCCATTTCAGGATTGGTGGGCAGCTTGTTGGAAGAAGCTTCAGAAACCCAGTGAATAGTAGAGGGCTTTTATCTAACGTATTCATTTCATGATTTCTTTCAATTTCTTTATCCTATACACTTCGGGTTTTTGGACTTAGAAGGATTAGGATGAAACACAGACCAAGAGCTCCTGCAAAGAGCTGGAATGGCAAAACAATTGAAATGTTCTCCATGATGAAACCTGTCATTGCGATTGAGATTGGAGTCATACCTTGAGCCAACATACCTCCAAAGCCAAACACGGTACCAAGGTTCTTTTCCGGTACCCTCTGGTGGATAATTGACATGAAGGAGATATTGATCAACGGATAACAGAGATTCCATAGGAAAGCCATTATAATCGCTGACATCAATGTAGTTGTTAAACTGAAGATAAACATACCAAGAGCACCCCAGACAAAGCCAATCATGATTAATCGAGCTCTACCAGTAGTTTGGCTCTTCTGACCAAGAACAATACTAAGTATGAGTGAACTGGTGGCAATCCCAACTACAATGAAACCATATCCATCAGCTCCAGTACCAAGAACATCCCGTGCAAAGACTGGAAGTCCAATCGACATGGGTCCTGCAGCAAATAACATCTGGATGCCATACCAAGTTCCAATGAGAACAGCTACTACTTGGTCCTGCCTGATGAACTGGAAACCCTCCTTGAAGCTGAGAAGAATCCCTCTAGATTCGCGATTTCCAATTCTTTGGTCTATGTTGATATGCAAAAAGGAAAGAAAGATGGAAGAACATGCCATCGAAACTGCTGCTAGAAGTAGACTGTTCATCACTCCAAGAATTTCTATTATTAAACCTCCAGCAAGATACCCCAGGATATTAGCCGACCATGAGCCTATATCTACAAGGGAGTTTGCTGCCATTAATTGCTCCTTCTTAGCAAGCCGAGGGACAATGGCACTTGCAGAATTTAGGAAAATAGTGAATGATGTTCCAAGTAGGAATACAATTGCATATACACCCCACATCTCAATAATCTGAAGAAAATTGCATAAAGGAATCAAAATCATCAGAAGTGTACGTGATACAGCTGAGATGACAAGCAAGAGCTTCCGATCAAACATGTCTGTCAGAATCCCAGCAAAAAGACCTAACAGGAATCCAGGCAAGTAGTTGAAGATGCCTATAATGCTAAGCTCAGTTTCAGATCCAGTTACTTCCAAGACCCACCAGAAGACACTCATCAAGTAGAGTGCATCGGCTATTCGAAATGCAAGAAATCCAGCCCAGAATGAGGAAAAGCTACGGTTTTGGAGAAGTGCTAGTAGCCCTCCCTTTCTCATTGAATCTCGTATATATGATTCAGGCTGTTCGTATTCTTCAACCATAGATACCATCCTTGGTTCTTGATTCTCATCTGGATGTTCTTAGTCTACTACTATCAGAAAGGAGAGCATTTCTAAGGTTCTTAATTAACACTTATCGCAGACCATCATGCCCAATCCATTAGTCACAATCCTGCAACACTATATCATTTGCACTAAGAAATCCTACTACTTCTGATTCAATGCCTGTTTCTACCTAGACTGCCCTCACATTGGCGTCTCTTTTGGTTTCGCCATGCTCAAGGGTTCCTCCTAGAGTGAGCTTCAATTTGTGAATTTTTTTGGGGGCACCTCACCTCAATCTCAAACTGGTAGTGAAAATGAGTAATTAGGGGCAAGAGAAGGAGAAGTGACTACCAAAACAAGGTACTATTTCTTAGCCCAAACAATTGGAATCCCTAGTTCAAAGATTCCAGTTTCTCTGAAATGACTCTTCATGATTGATTCAATCTCATGGAATTCTATGAGCTCAAGCTCGGGAAAGATGTGTATCATAGCTGTAGTAATGAAAGATCCAAAGACTGGTGCTCTATCATTTGATGAGATTAGAAAGGGTATTGCCAGATAGAGAGTTCCGCCCCTCCTGAGTAGTCTCTTGCACTCTTCAATCGATGTACTAAATGTCCTTCTCTTTGGGATTCCTAAAAGCCAGATATCGCCGTACACATCTTTCTTGACCGGGAGGTTCTGAATAGTCCCTTTCAATATATGTGGTCTGGGATGAATGTTCGAGATGTCTTGGAGTCTTCCGACAAAATCAACTCTTCTGCCTCTCATCGCATCAATCAGAATCTGAAGGAGGTTGTGATCGAAATCATAGAATTGGTCGAATGGTGCGATTAGTGCTCTTGAATTCGAGAAGCTGATTTCTGAGAACTGTGAAAGATTCGAGAAATGTAAAGCAGAGAACAATTGGTATTTCTTGTAGACATCGATTACGAGTTTGAATGCATTTCGAATTAGAAGAAAGACACGCTGTCTTCCATTATGGGTCAAAGAATACACCTTGCGGTTCGGTCCTCTAACACCAAGCTCAATAGTCCCTACAACCAAACCCCTTGTTTCTAGGTCGTTCATCCAACGATATAAGGTATTGAGTCTCAAGTCCGGATAGTCCCTTAACACAGCATTCCAGATGGCATATCCGTGAAGAAATTCATTACTCAAGAGAAGTAATATTTCATCCTGAACTCGTGATTTTAGAGCCATGCGAGGCGACTCTCTTTTTCCGACCCCATAATCTCGAACTCTAGAATCAACTTGCTCAGCATCAATCCGCAGAGAGTGTTTCCTAGAAGTGTTTTCCGAACAAGTCCCATTGGACAAAGTAGTCACACCCCGGCAATGAAATTAACGATATATTGCCGACTTATCTACTGACGATTTGGGCAATAAGTACTTAAGAATTTTGCCGTCCTAGCATCGTATCGATGACCGAGAGTTAAATGTGTCATATCCAGTCTGTCGACAATTATATGGTGTGATTGAGTCAGTAGGGGCTGGTGTCAGAAAATGTTACAAGGTCGGGCTCTTTTGGATATCAAAGACTTGAAAATAATTAGGGCACTCGATAGGTATGGGCCAGAAACAACAACGAAAGATCTTAGCAAGAGATTGAAGATTCCACCAAGAACCCTACGTTATCGACTGTCACGTATGAGGGAACATAAGTTCCTGCAGCCTTTCAGGTATTCTACACGCGAGCGAAGGATTGGGCTTGGAGAGAATATTGTTGTCTTTGACCTCTCGCCTAGTGAAACTCCGTTTCCAGTGGAGTTTTTTGAAAAGACTCCAGCTGTGGGCTGGTACGCATTTACTTATGGCGGGATGAATGGATTCCTCGCAAATATTGTCTACCCACTGGAAAATCCAACTTTGAATGTTGGGGTCTTTGAGAAACTTAAGGACGCAGGATTGATATCCGATTATACGATCCTTGACCTTCTCAGCTATCCAACCAAAGGATGGGACTTCTCAAAGTTTGGTTCGACTGGCAGATGGAGGTGGGACTGGCAGAAATGGTACGACAGGATAGATTCAATCCTGAAAAACGGTGATTCTGATTTTGTATTTGAGTCGATAGAACAGACGCAGATTCCATTTGATTCCAAGGATGTACATCTCATTAGAATGCTTCATGAGAATCCAAATGTGACTCAAAAACAAATGTCTCTAAAGCTAGATCTCCCAATATCACAGGTTCGTAGACGGTTTCAAAGACTTCAGGACTCTGGAGTTATTCTTGGTTACAAACCCATTTTCACGCCTTTTAAGGACACACTCACTCTCATATGTATCATTGAGTCTGTTTCTTCAGTAGACCAAATTCTAACCTGCATGTATGAACTACCATATACTCTGGACATATATGTTGAATCGTCTACTCGAGTTGGGATTCGAATAAGATTGTCTACAACTGACATTGCTGGATTCTTCAGGGGTTTGGACAAGATACGACATCTAGCAGACTCTCTTTCAATACAAATACTCCACAACATTGTATCCTTTGGCTCATTACGTCTCTACGACTTGTATTGTGCGTCAGAGAACAAATGGATAACACACAGCTCTAGTTACTATGACTGGCTTGAGAATTGGCTTAGTGCAACTTGTTGAGGGTGAAGAAGTTGCGGGTTGTTGGAGAGAAGCAATCATTAGACTTGTATTTTCGGAGAGGATTAGCAAGATGGATGTAAGTTCATGGTGAGGGATTTAATTGGATGTAGAAAATCCACGAAATAAGGAGATCATTTTTTTGGGTTCTGGGGGTCCTTTTACACTTCCGCAGTTCTTCTGCAATTGTAGAATTTGCAATGCTGCACGTGAGAATCCATCGCTGAATAGAACGCGAGCATCGATTGCCATAGTTGGTGATGAAGTAACACTGATTGATGCAGGGCCAGATATGGAGATGCAACTTGAGCGGGAAGGAATTGATAAGATTGACAACATCTTCATTACCCACTGGCACTATGATCATATTGCTGGACTCGGAGCTATTGGGTATCCCCAAGCAATATGCGGATGGAATCCAATTGATGTCTATCTTCCTGAGAGTTTAGTGATTCATTTTACTCAGGTACTCTCCTTTCTAGACGACCATGTTCGTTTACACCCAATTAGTCCAGGTGCAGTAATCAACCTCCCTGATGCAAATTGGGAGGTCGTAAAGACAAATCATACTGAAGAGAGTGTAGGTTTCCTAATTGAGTCAGGCGTGAGATTTGCCTATTTGGTCGATACTGCATTACCACCAGATGAAACAACCAAAAAGATGAGCAATATCGATTTACTCATTCTCGACGCCATGTTTGACTCAATAGACACGAAATGGAGACATTTTACTGTTTATGATGCAATTGAGTATTGGAAGTCCTCCGGGGCAAAGGAGTGTATCTTAACCCATTTATCGTGTCATCGATGGGAGGACAGAAAATGGATCGCAGGGTACACAAGTGACGAGAGGACGAATATTGAGAGGGAAAATCCAGGTTTGTCATTTGCTTATGATGGTATGAGGGTTAGTCTTTAGTCCTTTGTGAGTACTCCTCAGTCTTGGCATTGTCATAGGTAGGATTTGGCTTCACTAAGTATTTGCATGTTTTATCACCTTGCCCTATTGCTGAGGTGAGCATAACCTGGACTGGACTTTGAAAGATAATCTCGAATATCGATTTTACCCACCCCATTGAACATTGACACCAGAGTGGGCTGGCATCAACAATCCCATTCTGAACAAGTAAGCATCCGCATGTTGTGCATTCAGACACAATCCAATCATTCTCCATGACCCAATCTGCACACCAAGGTACTGATTGATTAAGCAATTCTATCCGTTTCGTCACATCATCTGTCTTGGAGATTATATCATGGGCAATATCCAGACTTACATCCCACTTTGGCGGACAAGGGAGGTTCGCACATTCTTTCCCACAAGCAATCATGAGCCGATTTCTTACTTCTCGGTCTTCATCCTCTAGAGCTCTCAGAATGACACTCAGCATCTTACCAGCTCTCTCTCCGACAGTTATTTCCTCAGAACCACAATTCACTATCCAACACCTCCATATCTCTGAGATTACATGGCTAATTCCAAGTTGTTACATGCTTAAGCTCATAGCTCCAAAACAGCAATCACCTGGATAAATGTCATTTTAACTCAATGATTTCAAATGCTATTTCCTGTCTTGAATCAATTGTGATGGACATAGCAAAATTGTTTCTCATGGCTGGAGCTGATAGGCATAGTGTCGTACCAAGTTTCCATCTGCCTGTTTGATGGATATGCCCGCTAATTGTAAGCATTGGCTGCAGTGCTATGATGGCATCTAAAATTCCTCTTGACCCGATTGAAAATCCACCTAAACGTTGAGAACCCGGGAATCCAAAAGGCGGTGTGTGTAGAATCCAGATGTCTGAGCTTGCTGCTTCTTTTATGAAGAAGTCCCTAATCTCACAGTCTTGGAATTCACAGGATGGCCGAAGTTTCTCCCATTTCTTCACGAGCGTTAGTGTTTCCGGAATTGCTGTCAAGCATCCATCTTTGATTTCCAATCCAATGATGTCGAAGAGATTTTGCAGTGTTGAAGAGTTTCCCAAATTAGAACTAATGGGATCAAGAAGCCCCTCTGAATCACTCAGGAAATATGCACGTAAGGCTCTAACATGTGAGATTAAATCAATTGTACCCCCGAAACCAGCGAAGGTGTGACCATTGAAATCCTTGACATCTCGATGTATGGATATCTCATCATTTTTGTTCAGGAATGTTTGGAAGCAATCTGTGTCGCAGTTCCCAGGGACCATCAGAAATCTCGTTTCAGAAGCAAGTCTATGAATGAACTCGAAACATTCTTCATTGTAATCTCCTGAATTGATTAGATCTCCAAGACAGACTATCAAATCAGATGATGAGGCATATTCCATTATTGAATCTGTGAAGTTGCCATGAATATCAGAAACCACTAACATTCTCAAATTGCTAAACTTCCTCTGCAATTGACCTCAATAGATAGATGGGTGGAGTCTACAGATATTATAAGTCACTACGCACATTTGAGGAACTAATGGAGCTCCATTCATTCGTTAATTCAGTAGGATAGAAAAGAAAACCACCCGAAAATCCATCAATTTTGAAGAACCTTACTGGCATCTCTATGCAAAGGTGCTCTGAAACTATGAGGGATATCTGACTAGATATTCTGTAGTTCTTGTTTGTAGGTCCCTCCCCAAATCTAGTGAGAATTCAATCTGAGATCTCTCCTAAGATGATCTATCGCTTCAACTAAATTGTCAAGGGTAGCATTCCGATAACCACCCTCAGGTTCCAAGGTGATTAAGCCCGAATATCTCCACCTATCCCTAATCAGTTGGACAATGTCATCAAATGTCCATGTTGACGACTTGAAGACCCATTGGCTATCAACTAATTCCCCTCGAAGGTGAATGTTTGCGATTCGTGGAAGGATATCACGAAATCTTTCAAGCTCATCATACATACAAGCCCAGCGAGTGTCAAGAGTCACTGAGTTGAAGAGCTTGGATAACTCAAATGGCGTGAGCCCTTCAACTCTTGTGGGAATATTCTCAACACAGGCTCTGATTCCAGGATAACGGGACTGATAGTCATCTAGGATATCACAGAGAGACTCGGTATCAATTTCGCCTGTCCATGTATCCCAGAAATGAAAAACTGCCACCTTTGAACCTAGAGCATTGCAGAGCAAGAGGGTTTCGTCTATCAGATCGGTCCCTCTCTTGATATCCTCATCGTTCTCTCTACATAGACATATGCCTACATCTCTGTTTGCGTGGACTGACAGAATAGGGATTTCCAAGTCCCTAATCGTATTTGCTAACTCTTGAATTGAATGCCTTGAGCTACACTTCCAAGCTCTCGCACGTCTTCCTGTGTAATAGCCCTCTTGATAGTCATTTCTCGGTGGGCCGACTGAATCCCATTCAGCAATCTTCTGGAATTCGAAACCATCAATCAAACCTCGGGTGTGGATTGATTTCATGAGGGCTGCAATCGTATTGAAGTCATAGTATTCTTTTCCCACAAGATGCGAAAGTGATCCAGTCGAAAGAGATAGTTGGTTCATGAAGATTCCTCACTCGTCAGAGAGGTTTGTCAATACTTCTGCAACCAATGCAGGGGCATTTTCTCCCACGTAGTAGTTCTCTAGTCTATAGGTTTTAAGAAGATGTGTCCAAATTGGACACTATTGAACTACTTCTTGACTGTCTATAATTCTGGGATGACTAGAAGTTCACACAACACAGTCTCGTATCTGACGCATTACATGTCGTAATCGTTCTCTGACATCAAACAGTGTATCATCGATGTCTACCACTATGCTAATCAAAGAAACTCTTCTTAGTACAATGATGACTTTGGCATTGATTGGAAGATTTATGATAATACGTCCATTCTAACAAGTACTTGACCTCAAATTCGAAATCAATATGGATGGTTTTCAGCTAATGATAGTCTAACTGTATCTAGATACAGAAATGAAGATAGACAATTATGAGAGGGAGATTATGGGTTTCCATTCATGTGCGAATACTGCGTTCAACATGGAGCTGGCAAAAAATGGTATTTGAATGCGAGGAATCTATCAAAGGAACTAGCAACAAGTGAGTCAGTGAGGGAATTCGCGGATAACTATTTTTCTAGGAAAATCGAACCAGGTCCTGATGGCTTCTCAGATGGGGAGTCCAGAGTTGCTCGACCCATTCTACCCAACGAGCGACAAAGAGTGGAAACCAGATATCAGCAGTATCTTCATCATCAGGTAGTAACGACTGATGAAGTGATTCAGATATTAGATCTCTGCAATAATAGAACCGATGAACATGAACGCTCTGTTGTACGATTCCCCTGTATATGCCGATACCAAGCATTAGGGAGAGAGAAAACGCTTCATTGTTTCGGAATTGCATTCACTGATATCTACACTAGACGTTTTCCAGATTATCTTGGTGGAAGGCATGAATACATGACTCCAGA
Source organism: Candidatus Thorarchaeota archaeon (assembly GCA_016840685.1). GTDB lineage: Archaea > Asgardarchaeota > Thorarchaeia > Thorarchaeales > Thorarchaeaceae > SMTZ1-45. The sequence continues at coordinate 16,109 of JAEORX010000023.1, read as the reverse complement.
TGAAGCGGCTGAAATAATGATTAAGATGGCTGAAGAGGAGCATGTAGTCCATGCGGTATCTGCAGTAGGTGTGCCGTATATTGGAATGTTATGTAATTGTGATATGGAGGTATGTCATCCCTATTTACACCGTCTGAGACTTGGAATCTCGGAGCCATTCCATAAAGGTCATTATGTGGCAGCTGTTGTTGAACAGAAATGTGCGGGTTGTGGTGCGTGTGAGCAAGTTTGTCCATTCGGAGCTGTCAAGGTCAATCCTAGGTTTGGTGTCGCGAAAGTGAATACTGAGATGTGCTTTGGATGCGGAATTTGTATCCGTAATTGCCCAGAAAAGGCTCTTAAATTTGAGAGGGGATTGAGATTCTCAGATTTCTAATCAAACTGATTTCGATAGCAACTCTTCAATCAATTTATCAAATCAAACGATCCCCTAATCGGGTTAAACACTATACCCACTGGAAAGAATAGGTAGATATCTAATATTCATGGAAGAATAGTACAACATTATCACTATTATAGGGAAGGATGGTTGTTTGTTTTGACATCGAATTTCTGTTACGCAACACTCAGGCAATTTATCCATCATTGGGATAGCGTTAGAATGGTCACTCTGAAGATCTTGAATCTTTTCAAAGATGAGGAATTAGGATACCGTTTTGTCCCACAATGGAGAACTGTTGGTGAACTTTTCCACCACATAGGGGGTCATCAATACTTCGTGGCGCGGGGTGTCTTCAAGAAACGTTGGGAGCCAAAGCGCTCGGAACCAGACATGGATTGGACTAGTCATATGCTTAAAACAACAACCACTACAGAGAGTTTATCAAAATGGCTCCGAGAAGCCCAGGCTCTGGTGAATGTGTGGTGTGTAGACACTGATGCATCTCTACTAGAGAGCATTAGAGATGACAATCCTTGGCATCGCGGAATTAGAGGTTGGCTACTCCTTCATCATGCATATCAGGATGAACTTCATCATAGGGGTCAGCTTATTTCAATCGCACGTTATTTGGGCAAGAATATCCCTTCAGTTTTCGCAGAGGAATATCAAGAGTATGTAACCTATGATATTCAACCTTGAGAGATAGGTTCAGACAGAGAATGACTTCTACCTCTCAGCCTGAATCCTCTTGACTGCTTCTATGACCTCAGGCAACATTGTGAATATATCTCCGACAATCCCAAAGTCTGCAATCTCAAAGATTGGTGCCTCGGGGTCCTTGTTTATGGCCACAATGATATCGCTGCTGGACATTCCGGCCAAGTGTTGAATAGCTCCTGAGATTCCCAGTGCAATGTAGAGCTTTGGACAGACCGTTCTACCTGACTGACCGACCTGTTGTGACGGGGGAAGCCATCCTAGATCGACAATGGGGCGTGAACCACCAATGGCTGCGTCAAGTAGTGCAGCAAGCTGCTTCGGAAGCTCGAGGTTTGATGGATCCTTGATTCCGCGGCCACTGCAGACAATGACATCAGCCTCCTCGACTGATTTCATGCCCTCAACAGCCTCACTCACAGACTCCAACACTCGAGTCCTTACCTGCACTGGACTGATTGTCATTGGGACACGCTCAATCTCGCCATTCCTTGATGTGTCAGCCTCCAGAGGCTTGAACACATTTGGTCGAACTGTGGCCATCTGGGGTCTCGTGTATGGAGAGAGAATCTCAGCCATGATGTTTCCACCAAAGGCGGGTCTTGTCTGCACAAGCTGGCGTTCCTCATCGATATCGAGCCCGGTACAGTCAGCAGTGAGCCCGAGTGCCATCCTGGCTGCTACGCGGGGAGCAAGGTCTCGCCCATTGCTGGTGGCTCCAAACAGCACGATGCCAGGCTTTCTCGGAGCTATTAGTGTGTTCATAGCAATGGTGTACGCATCTGTTGTGTAATGGTCAAAGATTTTCTCATCAACAACAATCACCTTGTCTGCGCCATGATGTATAAGCTTCTGAGCGTGAGCCTCGATCTCGTGACCAACTAAGACAGCGACGAGTTTCTCTCCCAGCTTGTCAGCCAACTCACGACCCTTTGCTATGAGTTCAAGTCCAACATTGCGAAGGCGTCCATCGCTGGTTTCACAAAAGACCCAGACATTCGTGTATTGTGCGATGGCTTCTTTGTCAATGGCTTTCCTCTCAATCTTGATCGCATCTACAGGGCATACCTCTTCGCACGACCCACAGAGTACACATTTGTCCATGTCAAACTTGACCTTGTCACCATCTTTCTCGATTGCATCGAAGTTGCAGACTTTCGGGCAGAGCATGCACCCATTACAGGTATCTCTGTCATAGTGCAATGTCATCCTAGATCGCCCCCTTCTTTGCCAAGAACTCAACAAGCTCCTTTGCAGCTGCTTTCGGGTCCTCAGCCTCTATCTTGATGCCACCCTTCTTCTTCTCAGGCGGAAAGACCTTTCTCACCTGAGTGGGGGATCCCTTGAGACCAAGTTTGTCAATATCATATCCAAGTGTCTCTGCGTTGACTTCCTCAAAGGGCTTCTTCTTCGCCTGCATGATGCCCATGATATTGGGAAGTCGTGGCTCGTTCAGTCCCTTTGTGGCAGTGAGAAGAACTGGCATCTTTGCCCTCACAACATCATATCCCTCATCGGTCTCTCTGTGCGCCACTACGAACTTCTCATCTTCACTGATTTCGAGATGACGGACATAACAAATCTGTGGAACACTCAACAGCTCAGCAATCTCAGGACCAACCTGAGCTGTGTCACCGTCAATTGCCTGCTTGCCACAGATGACAATGTCAAACTCCATCTTCTTGATCTGTTCAGCAAGTGTCAGTGCCGTGACCCATGTGTCTGCACCAGCAAAGGCCCGATCTGTCATATGGATGGCTTTGTCACCACCCATCGCCAGTGCCTTGAGTAGTGCATCTTTTGCCTGTGGTGGGCCCATGGTGATTATGGTCACCTCGCCACCATATTTCTCTCGTAGTTTGATTGCCTCCTCGACTGCATATTCATCAAATGGGTTCAATATGCTGGGCACACCCTCACGGATGAGCGTGCCAGTCTCTTCATTGATTTTGACCTCAGCAACCTCGGGCACTTGTTTCACAGGAACGATGATCTTCAGAGTCAGATTCTTCACTTCCAATGGTCTTGTATGCTCAGTTTCGGAAGAGTGTCCCCGTTATAAGCAATATGTCCTTAACATCGATTCGCAAACGGGAATAGAGCTATCCAGACATGTGTTGGAGAAGTGGTCCTGCTGGGACCCTGTTCATCTCAAGTCCAACCTCACTCGCATCAAGGCCCATTGCAAGCCCAAGTATCTGAGGATAGAATAGGACTGGGAGGTTGAACTCCTCACCATAGGATTCCTTCAAGCCGAGTTGCTGTAGGTCGAGCTGGTTGCAGCATGCAGGACATACAACCACTGCAAAGACTGCTCCTGACTCCTTCATGGATTTCAGCTTGTCCCGGGCTAGTCTTATGGCTAAGTCTTCGTCGACTGGCAGCACAGTGGCACCACAGCACTGTTTCCATAGGGGATACTCAACCACCTGCGCCCCTGTGACCTCTACAAGCTCGTCGAGAATTGTCGGAGTAATCTCAGTCACATCTGTAGGTCGAAGAAGATGACACCCATAATGAATTGCGATACCGACACCATCAAGAGGGCGTGTTATCTGCTTTCGTATCACATCGATGGTGACATCTGTATAGAGAGCTTCTATGAAATGACGGGGTCTGCTTATGCCTTTGAACTCGAGATGATCTTGTTTTAGCTCATCATTGACTCGGTCTCTGTACTTACTGTCGTGTTTGAGAAGATGATAGACATCCTTCAGACTGCCAAAGCAGCCATTACAAGGGGTCACTATGTCATGTCCAATCCGGTCAGCTACGGCGAGGGTACGTGCATTGACCACAACCCATCCCCAGTAATCCATTGCTCTCAGATTTGGACTTCCGCAGCATGCCACGTCGGTCAGGTACTCCATCTGCATTCCTAGACGTCCTGCTATAAGATTCATAGAAGCCTCATAGTTGGGATAGTTCGCAGGAACACTGCAGCCCATGTATAGACTATAGGATGGCATTCTAGTCACCCCCCTTAACCAGTCGACCTGTTCGTGTTTCGCTAAGTTTTTTCTTCACATATTCAGTCGAGAGCCCCGGTACCTCTGGCTCGAGGTTCAAGTCCTCCCGCTCCCAGTCAGCAGTTACAATATAGAGTTGCCCCTTCTCAATGAGCTCTCTTCCAAGTGCAATGATGGTGTCTGGAATCCGCCCCTCTTCAGCTGCAAGGTTCTTGCAATCAAAGAAGATGTCAGTGACACGTACTTTCTGAGGACAACGTTCCTGACACTCAAAGCATGTCAGGCAGAGCCAGATCTCTTTCGATGAAATCACCCTTTCTCGCATCCCAAGGAGAATCATCCGAATCAGCTGATGTGGTTTGATGTCCCAGATGTTTGCAATAGGGCACGCAGCTGTGCAGGTTGAACACGCAAAACATGCGGACAGGTCTTCCGCGTTTGGCATACTCTGTATCTCCTTTCTGAAGCCGGGGTCAAGTTTAGAAATATCAATTGGATCAATAAGTACCTCTGGAGGTCCCTTCTGGTCACGGGTTTCTGTCATGTTGACGTACCTCCAGATGTCTTCTCAGCCTGCTCTTGCCTTCTGTGAGCTGAAATGAGACCAAGTATCTCAGCCTCTATCTGTTCGGTTGTAAAGTGCTTTCGCATGATGGCTCCCGTTGGACATACGACCTGACACTTCCCACAGCCGGTGCAGAGGATTGAGCTTATTTCTGCTCGTTCCTTCTCATCATCGCGAACCACCATGGATATTGCAGTGAATGGACAGACCTTCTCACAGAGACCACACCCAATACAGAGGGACTCGTCAACAACAGCCTTGTCCATCTGTACTCGGACCTTGCCCTTGAGCACATGTGATGCGGCGGCACTTGCTGCAGCTTTCCCGTCAGCGACACTGGCAGGAATGTCCTTCGGGCTCTGACAGGTCCCTGCGATGAACACACCCTTTGACTTTGTGTTCACTGGTTCAAGCTTTGGGTGGAGCTCCTTCATAAAACCGCCTTCACTTCTGTCCACTCCTAGCATATGGGCAAGGTGAGCGGCGCCAGGAGATGGGTCGATAGCCATAGTCAGAACAACTAGGTCAAAGTTCAGACGCAGCAGACTACCAGTTCCCTGATCAAAGACTGAGAAAGAGATACTACCATCTTTCTCTTCAGTCATGTCACTTGGGAATCCACGTACAAACCTTACTCCACTCTCACGAACTCGTCTGTAGAACTGTTCGTACTCTTTACCACCAGCTCTAAGTTCATGGTAAATGATCCACTGTTCAACCTCATCAGGATACAACCTGTGAGTCATCTCAGCATGTCTGAGTGTGTACATACATCCAAAGTTACAACACCAAGGACGACGGTTCTCATCTCTTGATCCTGCACAGTTGATATACGCTATGCGTTTGGGAGGTTCTTCGAACTTCGGAGGCATGAGAATCTTGCCTTCCGTTGGTCCCACTAGGCTTAGTAGACGACCATATTGACCTGCAGTCAACACACGGTCGAATCTACCCCCACCATACTCTGGCAGTTCTTCGATGTCCATCTCCTTGAAACCGGTTGCAGCAATGATTGCTCCCACTGTGATTTCAGTCTCCTCAGCTTCAACATCATAGGAGATGGCTTTGCTGGGACATTTCTCCGAACAGATAATGCATCCATCAGTCCAGTGAGTACATGACTCCCTGTCAAGGAAGAACACTCCAGGGACCGCCTGCGGAAAGGGTTTGTAAATCGCCTTTCTCTCCTCAAGTCCAAGGTTCCATTCATCATATCCTGTCGCAGGACAGTTGCGCTCGCAGGCACCACAGTTGATACACTTCTCTATGTCGACATATCTCGGGTGTTTCTTGATGTGCACCCTGAAGTTGCCGAAGTCTCGCTCGACCTCAAGCACCTCTGAATAGCTGAGTAGCTCAATGTTCTTGTGACGCTCTATAGCAGATAACTTGGGCGAGAGAATGCACATTGAGCAGTCAAGTGTGGGGAAGGTCTTTTCCAGTCGGGCCATGTAACCCCCAATCGATGTGTACTTCTCCACGAGGTGTACCTTGATGTCTTTGTCAGCAAGGTCAAGCGCAGACTGTATTCCTGCAATTCCGGCACCTATCACAAGAACGCTCTTTTCCACAGGATATTCCTCGAACCCAATATCCTCGAGTTTCTTTGCGCGTTCGATTGCCGCCACCACGAGGTCGTAAGCGACCTTGTAAGCCCCCTCTGGATCGTCGCCGTGGATCCAAGTGTCATGTTCTCGAAGGTTTGCTTGGGCTAAACGGAAGGGGTTGAGACCATTCTCCTCGAGAATCTCTCTGAATAGCTGTTCATGCAGCTTGGGCGTGCATGCTCCAATGACCACACCAGTGAGATTGTGTTCTTTGATTTGCTTGGCTATGGTGTCCTGTCCATCTTTTGAGCAAGTGAACATGTTTGATGTTGTGAATACAACACCAGGATAGTCCTTGAACTCACGGGCGAGTTTTCTGACATTGATCACGCCTCCGATGTTCGTGCCACAGCTACAGATGAATACCCCAATCCGGTCTTCATCATTCTTCTTCTTCTTCTTTGTCACCTAGGATTTCACCTCCAGCTTGCCTCTCACAGGGCTAGGTCCCAGCTTCTTGATGGTTTCAACAAATTCCGTCACAATTTCAGCAAACTTGATACCCATTGCCGCTGAGGCAAAGTCAATGTAGAGTCTACCACCTAGACCAATCTCCTCAAACATATCTTGCCAGAATTTGACAAAATCAGCCTGCATGAAATTCCCTGCTAATGGAGCATCACCACCATAGTGACATTCTGAGAGTAGACAACCTGTAACCAAAACTCCATCGACTCCGTTCTCCAATGCTGTCATTATCTGAATAGGCTCCACAGCCCCACTACAGGGCACTCTTACAGTTCGAATATTCGTGGGATAGTGTAGATGCATCAGCCCTGCAAGGTCAGCAGCCGCATGGGAGCACTCCCAGCATACAAAACAGATGATGAATGGCTCCCAGTCAACAATCTCTACTTCAGGGGGTGGTTCCACTTTGCCAATGACACTTACAAGATCATATGTCTTCTCCAGAGTGAGGCAGTCCTCCTTACACGCCTCAACACACTTGTTGCAGGCAATACATCTCTGTGCGGACCAAGAGATAGAGCCATAACCAGGAAGTCCGGAGGGCACAGAGATTGCTTGTACATCGCCGTTCTGTTTCAAAGTCTGCAACAATGAGATTAGGGACTCACGATTCTTCGACCTAAAACCCTCCTCAGGAATCACTGCATTGAGATAGTCGGGGAGTCGGACTATCTCTTCCAGATCGAGTGCCTCAACTTCACACGCCTCGATACACTTCTTGCAAGCGCTACATGAGGGTGGTCCGTAGACGATGGTGCCAAACCCCTCAACCTTCTCTGGGACATCTAAGACTCGAGTGGGTGTCTTCACTGCAATGTTTCGTATCTTCTGGATGAGTCGTTCTCGCTTATCCATGCAGCCCCACCTCCTTCTGCATCTTCTCAGGCATTGCTGCTATCATATATGTAGCCTGCACCCGATCCGGGTCTTGTCCAATCTCACGAAGCATCTCCCTCGTGAGTTGGACCACAAGTTCTGAGTGGTGATCACCAGTCTGATGGTGACACCCACCGGGTGGGCAGTGTGCCACAATGACTCTCTCAGCGCCCACAACAAGACCTTTCAGAATCTCAATAGGTGAAACCATTCCAGCGCATGGAAACTGCAGGACATAGGTCCCGGTGGGATAGACCTTACCAGTGAATCCAGCCTGATCAATGGAGGCGTTCGCACACTCGCTACAGGCATAGACTAGTGTGAACGGTTTGTTCCTCTCAAGGCGGCTGTGGGTCTTTGCAATTGTTTCCAGTCTTGCAAACCAACTCTCCTTGCTATGCGACTGGAACTCTATGGCTCGAGTAGGACATGAGGACACGCAAATACCACAAAACTCACAATGGACAGGGATGTGTATCACCTTGTCTTCAAACATACGTAAAGCATCATTTGGGCAGGCTGTGATACACGCCTTGCACGCATCGCATGTCTCGTCATCGATGACTGGTATCAAGCCTGCTCGTTTCAGGGGCGCTTTGACCACCTTATAGACCTCTAAGACCGCGTTCTGAGCTGAGGTCAGAGCGTCCGAGAGGTTCATCGGGGTTTTAGATCCGCCTGCGACGAAGATACCTCTTCGCGAGGTCTGTACTGGCTTCATCTTGGCATACCGGGTCTTGATGAAGCCTTTCTCATCGCAGACTAAACCCAGAGTGGTTGCCAGACGGGCGGTTTCACTGACAGGACCAGCAATCTGATTGATTGCGACAATTTCCACAGTGACCTCTCTCACTAATGACTCCAGCCTGTTCTCAATGAAACAAGTAAGTCCGTCTTTGTGCTCCTTGACCTGTTTCACTGTACCACGAAGAAAAACGACCCCGGAATCTCGTGCTTTTCGGTATAAATTCTCGTCATCTGTCCGGATGTCCGAGTGCGTAACGAAGACAGTATTGCCCTTGCTGGCTAATAGGTAGGTCATCCTCAGGAGATGACTACCCTCAGCTGAGGACAGCTCGACATCAGGATCGGTTACGACCAAGATGTTGGAGCTCTTTTTTGCACCCCTCTTCCCTGTGTCCCTGATTAGGTCCTGAAGTGTCAAGACTCTCTCTGATTTGCCAAAACGACACTTCTTTGCTATGTTAGGAAGGTACTGTTGAGTGCCTGTGGCCACTATGACTGCCCCATAGTCCTGTGTGGTCTGTTTGCCTTCCGAGTCCTTCCAAGTAATCTCATATGACCCCATCTGCCCCTCAATCTTTTCCACATGACCCTGAATCCGCTCTGTTCTAGAGAGGTCTTTCTGAAGAGACTTGAGCGTTTGGGTCAGTGTGTCACCATCACTCATGAAGAGGTGGTCCTCGTAGTACTTCTCATCACTCTGACCTAGGGGCTCTAGAAGGGTGACTCCGACTCTCAATCGCTGAAGGTCAGAGGCGGCTTTGAGCCCAGCAATCCCACCACCAATGATGAGGACTCGTTCAATCATATTCTCATTAAACTCAGTTGGCAACTCCATATGGTCCAGATGTTCAGCTGCATCCGCCAACAGGACTACCGCCTTATTGGTGGCTGACTTGCCATCCGTAGGATGGACCCAGGCAACATGTTCTCTGAGGGGGACAAAGGAGATATGGTTGCCACTCAGTTTCTGTTTCACGGGGATATCGATGATTTGAGAACTGCATGCCCCAATGACTACTAGATCGCCATCTGACACACTCTGTTGAAGCTTTACGAGTCCCTCTTCAAGGCACAGACTGTCCACCTTCTCGATGGAGTCGAAAGACTTGGCTATCTCTTTCTCAACCCTAGAGAAGTCCAATGTCTTATTGAGGGTGTTATTACAGGTGCAGAGAAACAGTCGCTTCATCTAGGCGCCTCCCTCCAAGTCTAGGTACACCCGCAACGCCACAGAGTTGGCCTCGGTCACACTTGTGGGGATGTCGGTGGGTCCGGTGGAAGTGCCGCATGCATAGACCCTCTCACTAGGATCTAGATGAGAGAAGAACCCGTACCTGTCTAGCATGTGGGCTAACTGCTCCTCTTCAGATGCCAAGGGCACAAGGGGTGAGGCGAGTACAACAAGGTCTGACTGAATCTCAAGTCTCTTGTTTGCCTCGGTGTCCTCCACTATGGTAACCGGAGAAACACCCTGAACTTTGACCTGGTCTGGTTTCCCACGGACAAATCTGACTCCGAGCTCCCGTGCTAGAGTAAGATAGTGTTGGCTGTGAAGAGGGACTCGCAGATCCATGTAACATATGGTGACATCAACACCCGAGTTTCTCAGCATGACTGCATGCTTGAGACTATAGGTACAGCATGCTTGGGAGCAGTATTCAATTACGTTCAAGTCCCTACTCCCAGCGCATAGTATCATGGTGACAGATTCCACTGGTTTCCCTGAGGCTGTGAGAATAGCACCATCAGTGGGACCTGTGGAATCAAGAAGACGTGCGAGCTCGCGTTGAGTCATTAAATCTGGAGACCCACCATAGTCGTACCCCGGCAATACACTTGGACTTCTTTCTTCGACGCCCGTCGCAATAACAACAGCATCCGCTGTAACAGTCTTGCTTTTTGGTTTCTCCTCAAGGTTGATAGCATCAACGCCACAGACATCAACACACTTGCCACATTGGGAGCAAGACTCAATGTCAATCACTGGGACAAGAGGGACTGACTGTGGAACTGGTCTGTAGATTGCCTTTCGCTTTCGCCGTCCTAGATTCAGCTCATCCTCAACCTCAACATCACATGCCTTGATACATTCCAGACACACAACACAACGATCAAGTGAAACGAATCTTGGCTGAGACCGTAGGGACACAGAGAACTTGTTTCCACTTTTCTTGATAGATCTGACATCTGTTAGAGTATGGAGTGTTAGTTGCTTCTGTATTCCAAGTAGGGTCCTATATTGGCAGCGACGGTGCTTACCATCATATAGCTCCTGGCAAACATCAAGACAAAGTGCACAATCATCAGTGGGGAAGACCTTACCAAGGTGAGTGGAGAGTCCCCCTACGGTCGCTTCCTTTTCAACAAGATGCACACTCACTCCAAGGTCTGCGAGCTGCTGAGCGACCTGAATGCCAGCAAGTCCAGCACCAATGACAACAACAGTCTTAGCCATCACATACTCACTCCTATCTTTTCCAATAAAGGCTCGATTTTCACTCGATGGTATCGTTTTGAATTACTGACCACGATGTCTGTCATTCCCATCGCAAGAGCAAGCATCTCTCCTAGGTATAGGACTGGCATGTTGAGCTCTGTGTCGAGAAATTCGAGTGCTTTTCGCTGCTGTGTTTCAAGTTGTGTGTAGCAGGTTGGACAGATCAAGACTATGGCATCTGCACCAGCCTCACTTATTTTCCGGAGCTTTTGTGCTGTGATTTTGAACGACTTTGGCTCATCGGATGGACCTATTGGAGCCCCGCAACAAGCCATCTTGTCCTCATATTCCACAGGTTCGGCGCCAACAACCCTGATTATATCCTCTAACCATCTTGGATTTTCTGCATCGTCCATATGTGTTGCTTCAATTGGTCTGACAAGGTGACAGCCATAGTGAGTGGCTATGGAGAGACCCTTGAGGGGATGTGTGACCTTCTTCGCAATCTGATCCAAGCCAACATCCTCGTGCAGCACATGAAGTATGTTCTTCACAGTAACCTCGCCAGATGCCTGCATTCCGACCTTCTTCAGCCTCTTGTTGACACGGTCTCGGATGTCTGTGTCTGTCTTGAGTGTGTGTTTCACAATAGAGAGTGTGTGGAAACATCCACTGCACAGTGCTACTGTGTCACGTTTACTAGACTCGCTCACGGCAATATTCCGAGCCCCAATTGTGAACCAAGCCTCAATATCAATGCCAGGAAATGTTGTGGGTTCAGGACAGCATGTGTGTCCCTCGTCTGTGATCAACTCCACATTCAGTTTCTTCAAGACCTCTCTCATGGTGAGCTCAAAGTGTGGAAGTCTGAAGGGAATCGTACAGCCGGGGAAGTAGGTATACTCCAATGACTTACTCATCCTCTGCACCTCCATATCTTGATTCGACCGATTCGACCCGTTCAATGGTCCCTAGTTCTTTGAGGATTTTACCGAGCTGTTCGACTGGAGGACTACCAAGACTTGGCAGACCCATCTTATCACGGGTCTTGAGCATAGGGTCATTGACGAGTATTACCCTTCCCTGTGAGAGGATAGCTCGGGCCCTGTCCAGCGCAGTCTGCGGTGTGTTTCCTACGACCAATCCCCGCACTTTTGCGAGTACAAGGATCTCTGGAATCTTCACATGTTCAGGGCATCTGACCTCACACTGCTCACACGTGAGACAGGTCCAGATTAGTCGTTCATCGGCTAATGATTCATCAGCTAAGATTATCTTCTCGAGGAAGAGTCTGGGGTTGAAAGACTCATCAATCGCTGCTATAGGGCAGGCGCTGGTACATCTTCCACACTGATAGCATCTTAACAGGGTCTTACCCTCTGGTTGCTGTAGAATCCACTTGCGAAACTCAAGGTCCGACGATATCCCACTAGCTGTCATATACGTCAATCCATGCAAACTGGGTGTAGTTTCTCGAGTCTTGCGTCCCAAAAAGAATGTCGATTTGATACGATTCTAGGAAGTACCGTTTAGTCTGTAATATCACATCATTGTTACCTACGTAATCCTTTTATTAGTGCACTAGCGCTAACCGAAACAGTTCCTTTAACAAATAGAGGAGAGTAATCACGATCGGAAAAGAAAAGGCCATTGGTGCCCTTATCTTCATCTTCGCCCTACTGGTGCTAATATACTACACCTGGGGGCTAGTCATCCTTCAGCTGTTCCCAGACCTCACAACCTGGGTTGAAACCACATTTGGTGCCTTTGCACCCCTCTTCAATCCAAGCCCAGACTTCTTAGTCCAACTACCTATCTACCTGGGCGTAGTTCTAATCATGGTCATTGCTATGTGGATTGGTTGGACAATGCTCACCACTCCAGCCCCAGAGCCACTCGAGGACTTCGACTTTGATGAGGAAGAAGTTGCAAAGAAGGCTGAAGAGTAATCAATTCGACTACAAAAAATGACATGGGCCGAAAGGCCCTGGCATCTCCTTTTGACATAGTTGACACACCTGCAACTATGCAAATGTAAACAGGTCATGACTTAAGAGGAATGAAACAGATTTTGGAGTTGTGATGAGAGATGCCTATCCTTGGACGTTCAAAAGACGCAGAGTATAGAGATGCAGCAAGACTATTGAATGAGGGCAGGGTCCAGGGGGCGATCGAGGCACTCAGACGCATCATTGAGAAGAACCCCAACCACAGCAATGCCTGCATCACTCTCGCTGTGGCGCTCATGGAGATACAGGCGAAACCAAGCAGAGAGAGCCCTGAAACTATAGAGGCATTCGCACTGCTTGACACCGCAGCGGAACTAAATCCGAAGAGTCCCATCCCGCACTTCAACATGGGTGTTATGCTCAGGAACCTAGGCCTTCGTGAAGAGGCGCTTGTGAGCTTTGAGAAGGCACTGGAGAGAGAAGAGCGTCAGCCTCTGGCCATTGCGAACATGGCTGAGATAAACTATGAGCTTGAGCGCTGGGAGGAGTCCATTCGACTTGCAAGGCTGGCTTTGATACGAGACCCCGGGCTCGAGTCAGCCATGGGCTGGGTGAGGGTGGCAATGAGAAAAGCTGGTATGCTAGACCATGATGGAAATGTGATTTCCCGCTCGGAATGATAGCCAGTACGCAACCGTTCCCCGAAACCTAGACAGTCTTAGACATTACTATCAAAGACTAATGTTCGGTTCCTGCTTCACGGAGGTCTGCTTTGCAAATCTCGAAGAATTTGCGGAAAGTCTTACAGCCTCTCCACAAGCGTTTTGAGTCTCCGGCAAACTGACGGTGACTAGGTTCAGTGCGGCATTCAGATCTCTGTCAATCATCAGCCCACACTGTTGACAAATATACACTCTCTCCGAGAGTGAGAGTTCTTTCTTTCTGTGTCCACAGCATGAACACAATTTTGATGAGGGGAATGTCTGAGGAGCAACCACTAGCTGAGACCCGTACCAACGACATTTGTATTCAAGCTGTCGTTTGAACTCATAGAACCCTACATCAGCAATAGCTCGTGATAACCTTCGATTCTTCATCATGTTGGATACACAAAGGTCCTCGATCACTATCTTACTGTGGCTCTTGGCAAGATAGGTCGACAACTTATGAAGTGTATCATGTCGGATATTGAATATCCTTAGGTACGTCTTGGCAAGTCGCATTTTAGCTTTCTCGCGGTTCTTACTTCCTTTCGTCTTCCTAGACAGACTCTTGTTGAGTTTCCTAAGTTTTCTCAATCTTCTTCCCAGTGCTCGTGGATTCAAAATTGTAGTACCATCAGAGAGGGTGGCTAATGTCTTGATACCCAGGTCAACTCCAATTTCACGACCGCTAATAGGATTTGGATCTGGAAGCTCCTCCTCCACAATGACTGATACGAACCACCTGTCAGCACGTCGTTTCACTGTGGCTGAAAGAATCCGTCCCTTGTGGTAAGAATTTCGCTTCTCCTTGATTCTGATTCTTCCTAGGCGTGGAAGTTGAATATATCGCCCCTTGAATCGAATAGTTCCAGTGAGTCTGAAGCTGTCACTGACTCCTTTCTTCTTGAACCTAGGAAAGCCCATTTTCTCTCCGGTTTTTCGCCCCCTGTAAAAGTTCTGGAAAGCACGATGAAGATCCTTAAGCGCTTCCTCTGGTGCGCATTTGGAGCATTCGTACATCCAAGGTAACTGTTCACTCTTAAGACTGGTTAGCAATTTGTGCTGCTTCATAAAGTCAGTGAACCGTGCCTGTCCCTGACAACTATTGAAAAGCGTAATCCGTTGTTCAAGACCCCAATTGTAGGTAAAGCGAGCGACTCCTGCATGTTGATAAAGGGAAGTCCTCTGAGAGTTGTTCGGATCTAGTTCGTATCTATAAGCTCTATTGATCAACATGAAAGTCAGAAGGTTGTGATTGTAGTTTAATTTAAGCTCATACTGAGTTCAGCAATCTATAGGTGAAAAGACTTCTTGAAAAAAGTCAAGGATTGTTTGATTATACGTAGTTGTTACACAATGCTTAAATTCACACCCCTCCGGTTCAGCACAGTTACGGGTCATGACGTTTGACTCCGAATGTCACAACTGGTGATTATATGGCACAAAAAAGCGAACCAATGTACCGCGGGTATCCCCTGTCCGAGCTTGTCAAGATGAACATGGACTCGCTCATCGAGCTGCTCCCATCACGCAGGAGAAGGACCCTCAAACGCGGGCTCCCCCCACGTCAGAAGAAACTGCTCATGAAGCTCAGAGCGGCTCGAAAGCAGCAGAGGAAGGGGAAGGATGTTGTTGTTCGCACTCACTGTCGTGACATGGTCATTCTACCTGAGATGGTCGACCTCACCATCGCAGTCCACAATGGCAAGGACTTCACTCGCATCAAGATCATCCCGCAGATGATTGGGCACGTGACAGGTGAGTTTGCACCGACCAACAAACCTGTTAAGCACGGAAATCCTGGAATCGGCGCTACCAAATCTTCTGCGTACGTTCCATTGAAGTAAAACCGTTTTTAACAGAAAAGGGGCTTTATGAGTCCTTTTTCTCCTTTGATTTCTCCAACTCATCTTTCACTCTTTCATATCTTTCAGGTTCACTTTCTATCCAAACATCCACTTTCTCTTTCTTTTCAATATCCTCGGGAGGGCATTGTAGGGCTACACGCATTGCATCTTCCTTGGTCTTCGTTGTAGTATGAAATAGAACCGAAATCCTCTCAGATCCTTCATAGTAGTAAATACCTTGGATATAAGGTTCAGATGTTTGAATTCCTAAATCCTTCAGAATCTTCCGTTCATCGTTCATGAGATGAGATGGATTGTAATGAATTGCTTCAAGAATCTCTGCAGCAGTTCGAGCAGTTACTGTATCTGAGGATTCTTTCAACTCCTCTAGTTTACTATTTGCTATCTTGTGTGTTGGATTGAATCCTTCAGAATTTTTCGGATTACCATGTTTCTTAATCAACGCGGCATGTCTATCTGATAGTAAGGATTCGTGATCGTATGTCTGTTCCTTTGATGGATCTCTAAGAACTACTCCTCTGTCCAACTGAAAACGGGCACCTCTGCGGGAATCCTCGTAGAAATTTCCATCCTGCGCCCACATTGGTCCCAGATATTTTCGTTTTACTTCAGGAGACCCGTTGAGAATGCTCTCATGTAGACCCTTATTCTGAATAGCCTTATCACCTGCAATCAATCCACGATTCTCTAACAATCTGCCAAATGTTGAACTATATCGAGTCCTAATTACACAATTTTCTAGGACTTCTTCATGTTTGTACACATCACCAAACTGGTCAACCTGTTTGTTGACAATCTCCACACGTTTTCTATCCGACTC
>JAEORX010000177.1 GCA_016840685.1 Candidatus Thorarchaeota archaeon | reverse complement strand
TAATTGGGGCCTTCGTCTTCCAATACACACCCATCCTGTAGAGAAATGTTTACACAATCAAGTAATTAACCATTCTGGGATATGGCTCGTTGAATTTCCTAATAACTAGCAACCATTAGGAAGCTTAACAACAAACCGAGTTCCCTTTGTATGGTCTCCCTCTACTCGATTCTCTACGTGCATCTGACCACCATAGGTTTCAACAATCTGTTTGACCAGTGTAAGTCCAACTCCCGAAACCCTATGTACTCTATCGTCAATTCCAATCAGCAGACTCTCCTTGAGTCTATCGTCAATTCCCTGTCCCCAATCCTCAAAATCGAAGCGTAAGAACTCACCCTCGTCCATAAGGCTAGTATTGATTTCAATACGGACTTCATCACACTCTGTGAATTTGACTGCATTGTGGAGTAAATTGTAGAAGACATCTTGGAGAAAGGTATTTGACATTATGCAATAGACCCCCGACTCCAAATTCGTATTGATATTGATGCCACGCTGGGGAAAAGAATGTTTCACAGTCTGAATGGCTGCAAACAATGCATCTGCTGGATCTGTCTTCTCGAGTATGAATTCCTCTTGGTTCACCATTGAGAACTTCTTCACATTATTGATGAGTGAAACACTTCGATTCACCTGAACAAGTGCATTCTGTGCAATCCCTTTGAGCCGGTCTGGAAAGTTTTCATCCTCAAGCAGAAGTTCAAGGCTCGACATGATACCCTGATGTAGATTGTTGATGTCGTGTGCCATGAGATCAGACATCCAAATGGCACGAGCTCTTGCCTCTTCGCGTTGTTTCTCCGCCTCGACCTGGTCTGTTATGTCAATTGAGAATCCACCAATAAGTGGGGACTTCCCCTCTCGAATGATTGGGAATTTATGTGTTCGAAATGTACGTGTCTTGCCATCCCTTGTTGTTTCTTGTACCCGATCAATTGGGCCCTCTGCAAGTACTTTCTGATCCTCTTGAGTGAGTTTCCTTGCTCTCTCTTGGATAAAGAGGTCCACGTTGCTTAAGCCTTCCCAGTCTTCTTGATTGGGCGTAGGTGCAGCATCGCGCATGTAGCGATTGATGAACAGAACTTTAGATCTGTCATCCTTGATGTACACTGGGCCTGGCATGTTGTCCGCAAAAGCTGTGAATCGATCCCTAAACTCCTGAAGCTCTTGTTGTGTTCTTCTCCTCTCAAGGATAGTGGAGAACATACCTGCAATAGTCGCAAAGACAGTCTTCTGGTCTTCTTCCAGTGGTTTAGGCTCTCTTGCAGCGATATTAATGACACCAAGTAGATTCTCATCAGAACCAATGATTGGCCAAAAGATTAGGGCATGAATTCCAAGCTCACGTGCTCTAGCCATTCTCTCTTTGCTCTCAGGAGATTTCTCTATGTCTTCAGTAAACAGGGGAGACTTGGTCCGAGCAGTCCGAGCGGAAAGATAGTGAGGATCATCAATCGGCACAACCTTGGCTGTTCCTCCCTCTTCAATACCATATGATGCAATCAAATCAATGCTGTTGGTTTCTGAATTGTATAGTCTTATTGTACCGATATCAAATCCAAGTGTTTCAACAAGCCCTGTTAGAATGCGGTCGCAAAGTTCAGGTATTTCTTCAGTACTTAGAGCTGCCTCTGCTATGATACTGTAAGCCCTTCGTTCAGTGGCGAGAGTTTCTTTTCTTCGTTCCCCCTCTGAAACATCAGTGCAATATACCATAATGTAGTTTTCATTCTCAACTTCAATTGAATTTGCTGATACTTCTAGCACATGCTGCATACCCGAATCATCAGTGTATCGAATCCTTTCTTTGTCTGAATCTTTTTCTCCTGAACTGAGCGCAAAAATCCTAGTGGCGACTCTATCTCGATCCTCTGGACTCAAGACCTCTACAAACTGAGAAAACTCATGACCAATTGCCAGCTCAGGTGAACGTCCCACCGAATACACCAGGGCTTGATTGGTATAGATGACTTTTCCCTCATGAACCACGAGGACTCCCTGCGGTGATGAGTCGAAGAATAGATGCAATAGGGCATCTCTAGAGTTATTCAATTAGGTCACCAACAAGCTGAATCCGATGAATTTCACTCAAAAAACATTTGGTATATATGTAGACCAGTGATTGACAAAATAAATGTACACTATTGTACACCAATGAACATAAATGCACAATGTTTATAAGACCTTTCTGAACGACGACTCTAACCGTTTCTGAGTGTGGAAACAATGATACGAGTGTGCCTTGGCCAATGGCATTTGGGTCCTATGAGACCCGTTTAGTCTATGCGCCAAATCTCACACAATACGTATTTACTGCTCATTCTGATCAGAACAATGTGCCTCGATTTTGTGATGAGGTGGTCCGTCATTTTAATCGTAATCAGAGCCTACAGGATACTCCACACTTGGATTCGGCAACTTTCGGAGAATGAAACATGAAACGTGAACAACCCAGAATCCAGTTGGACATTGAAGATACTCCTAAAGAATATCTCAACATCCAGCCTTATCTCAAGAACCCTCTTCCGCCCCCAATCAATCCTGCAACTGGAGAACCAGTGAGTCCTGATGCTCTGCTGGCACTCTTTCCTAAAGAGTGTGTAATCCAGGAGGTTTCCATGGAGAAACGAATCACTATTCCATCGGAGGTCCGTGAAATCCTCATGAGATCTGGAAGACCGACGCCTTTACAGAGAGCAATAGGTCTTGAAAAAGCTCTCAAGACCCCATGTCGGATTTATTACAAGCGTGAAGATGTATCTCCAACTGGTAGCCATAAACTGAATACTGCAGCTGCTCAGGCTTATTATGCCCAGAAAGAGGGCATAGAACGCTTGGCTACCGAGACAGGTGCAGGACAGTGGGGGAGTGCAGTTGCACTAGCCTGTTCATATTTCGAGCTTGAGGCTATGATCTATATGGTCCGAATAAGCTACGAACAGAAGCAGTATCGCGGAACTCTCATGCGGACCTATGGAGCAACCATTGTACCTAGTCCATCTGATCTGACCGAATTTGGACGCAAGATAAACAAGGAGCATCCAGGTCATCCAGGTACCCTTGGAATTGCGATAAGCGAGGCAATCGAGGATACCGTGAAACACGACAACACTAAGTACACCCTCGGGTCTGTTCTCAACTTCGTACTTCTCCATCAGTCTGTCATAGGTCAAGAAACCATTGCCCAGCTTGATAGTATTGATGAAACTCCAGATTATGTCATTGGCTGTGTCGGTGGAGGCAGCAACTTTGCGGGATTGAGCTTTCCATTCATGATGGATAATCGGTTTCGAGATACAAAGTTTATCGCCACTGAACCCACGGCCTGTCCATCTCTAACTAAGGGAGAGTACCGGTATGACTTTGGGGACACTGCCGGACTCACTCCGAAATTGAAAATGCACACACTGGGCGCTGACTTCACTCCGCCCAAGATCCATGCAGGTGGTCTTAGATACCACGGGGTCGCTCCAGTAGTCAGCGCCCTTGTCTTAGAAGGGCGAATCTCTCCAGTCGCCTTTCATCAGATAGATGTGTTAAATGCTGGAGTACTCTTCGCAAAATCTGAGGGTATTGTCCCCGCTCCAGAGTCAGCACATGCCATAAAGGCAGTCATCGACATTGCTCTAGCAGCAAAGAAGATGAATGAACCATCAACGTTGGTTTTCAACCTATCCGGGCATGGCCACTTTGACATGGCTGCTTATGGGGCACTTATGAATGGTACTCTGAATGGTGATGAGCCAGTCAGTGTCCCTCAAACTACAAGTGATCTCCTCACTGTACAAGGTAAGTGAAACCAAGACCGCTGCCTTGTGCAGCGGTTTTTTTTTTATTTTTCAACAGGCGCTGGTTTTGAAAGTTTCATTACATTAGCCAGCGCTTGAGCGGCTCTCTGAGGACTTGAGAAGAACGGGATACCTGACCTCTCTAAAACATCGTGCCCTGGTGGTTTTCTGGTTTCGGGGGATGCGAGGATACTGACCACTGGTTTAGAGACCCTATTTGCCGCATCAATGATTTCAGTGATCGGTACTCCTCCACCTATTCCCTCTTGGTAGTTGGGAGAGAACACAATCATGATAGCATCGAATCGGTCCTCATTTAGAATGAGCCTAAATGCCTCTGCAAATATCCTAGGGTCTGCCCAACCCTGTGCAAGTAGATCAATTGGGTTCTTTATCGGGACCTCAACGGGCATGTTCAACATGGATTGAATCTTCTCAGAGGTTTCTTTGGAAGGAAGTGGTAGAGTAACATCATTCAACTCCAATGTCTGTGCAGCTATCAATGCAATTCCTAGAGTATGCGTGACAATCGCAACTCTTCGTCCTTGGGGACGATGTTTGATGGTGGTGAGGATACGAGCTGTGTCTATCATCTCACCAACGCCAGCAACCTCAAGAGCACCTGCCTGACGCACTGCAGCACTGTATAGCTCGGCGTTTCCGGCAAGACTTCCTGTATGGCTCAATGCCGCTTCCCTGGATGATGGGGTCTTTCCTACCTTGAAAACGATGACTGGTTTTTTAGATGTGGTCGCTTTAATCTCATCTACCATCTCTCTAGCATACTCAGTACCTTCAACAAAGAGACAAATTACATCAGTATCCGAGTCGTGTCTTAGATATCTTATCATGTCATGAAAATCGATATTGACTCGATTTCCAATGCTAGCAAATTTGGAGATTCCCAGGTCTGCGTCAGCCGCTCGATATATCATCAGACCAGTGACACCACCACTCTGGCTGACCATCGCAACTGATCCTCCTTTCATCGGAGTAGGATGAGGAAAGAAGGTTGCATTGAGATTGATATTGCAGTTACCAGCACCTAGGCAGTTAGGTCCAATGACTGCTATATGCCCTCTATCAGCTACTTCCTTTACCCTTCGTTGTTCGTCTTCCCCAATGCCTCCAAGCTCTTTGAAGCCTGCTGAAAAGACTATTGACCCCCTCACTCCAGCCTCAGCGCAATCTGAAAGGGTGGGTAGAATGTACTGAGGTCCAAGAGCAATCATGGCAAGGTCGATTTGCTCGCCTATCGCACTAATTGATGGAAAACATTTCTTCCCTCCAATATGGTCAAGTCGAGGGTTTACAGGATATATCTCACAACTGTACTCATGAAGAGCCAGCAGTGTCAATGCACCAAGTTTGTTTGGCTTGTCTGAAGCACCAACTACAGCTATTGATTTTGGATTGAATAATCTGTCTAGTGATTCGATTT
>JAEORX010000176.1 GCA_016840685.1 Candidatus Thorarchaeota archaeon | reverse complement strand
CTGACAAGAATCTTTGCATCTCTACTCAGAAGTATATCAACAAACTCCTGCGTTCTCTCAGCTAACTCTTCCATACTAACAAGCATATCTGCAAGCCCTATCTCAAGGGCTTCCTTTGCTGAAACTTTTCTTGTGGTCATGAGAATCTCTTTTGCGCGAGAAGGGCCAACCAGTTGGAGTAGATTAGAGGCAGCCCCTGCTCCAGGAAAAATCCCAAGATCCACCTCAGGCAACCGAAATATTGCAGTTTCAGAAAATATCCGAAAATCACATGCTACAGCCAGCATTGCACCAAAACCAATTGCATAACCATTGACAGAAGCAACCGTGATGCATGTTCGATTTTGACGAATTAGTCGCATAGAGCGTTCCAGAAGCTTGAAGAATTCAGTGACCTCTTCTCCTTCTAGACCAGTCACTGTTTCAAGATCGAACCCAGCGCTGAATGCACGGTCTCCCTCTCCGTTGAAGATGATTACTCTTATTCCCGGATTGTTCGCAATCTGAGAAACCTTTTCTTCAAATTCAACAAGCATGTCCTTTGTGACAGAATTTAGTTTGTCAGGACGCGAGATAGTGATTATTGCATAGGCATCTTTGATGTTGACTCTGATTTCACCAGTCACTTGAAAACACCCTACCTAGGAGTTTCAAAGGTATTGCAAACGCGGATAAAACCTTCTGTCAGGGTTCACTTGCAAGCTTCACAAGTATCATTCACATGAGCACAAAACTCTCGATGAATGTCGCACATTATCCCCTCGTCTCGCATGACTCTGATAATGCGATTAATCTCGCTTGTCATAGCTTCGAAGATGTCGTCATCGTCCTTTCTGGCTTTTTCAAATTCTGCAATCATGATGTCTGCTGACTTGTCAATCTCTTTTAGGATAACATCTGGAATATCTACCTGATCTCCCCTAGATCTTCTTCCTTTCTTCTTCAATAAGTATTGTGTGATTGCTGGTTCAGTGACGCCTAGCATCCTAGCGATCTCTTTCTGAGTGATTTTGTGATCTACAACCTCTCCCTCCTCATTTGTGCGAGGAACTGTCTTTTTCTTCATCATCTTGGCAAGCTCTCTTCTGATCGCAGGAAGGACGTACCACACCTCAACTTCTTGAGGCATCATCCACGTCCTTCTTTTGATCTGCTTTTCTTTCTTGATCTCACTAGCAGACATTGTTTTTCCCCTAATTGTTCACAATAGTGAATATCTTTCTATTGTCTCACCTAATAAGGATGCTGGCATAGCAGAGCAATCTATGATATGAAAAGAGTCATGCTTAAGAAAGACGAGGTCAATTAGTGTAATGGGTCTCAAATTGAATGAGGTACTTCTAAGAGATGTAGCTGATGTAATTAAGAAGGCTAAGTATTTCATTGCTCTCACTGGTGCTGGTATCTCCAAGGAGTCCAATGTTCCAACCTTTCGCGGTGAGGATGGTCTCTGGCGAAACTATGATGCGATGGAACTTGCGACACCATCTGCATTCTCTCGAAATCCCGGTCTTGTATGGAATTGGTATGCTTGGAGACAGGGGTTGATTGGTGAATGTCATCCCAATCCTGCTCATCTTACATTAGCTGCATGGGAGAAAAGGGGAATCCTCAAGACCTTGGTCACGCAGAATGTAGATGGTCTCCATATTCGAGCTGGCTCAGTCAATGTACATGAGGTTCACGGTGATCTTTGGTCTCTGAAATGTATCAATTGTGATTATCATGTACGATTGAACTCACCAGCCAATGGAATTCCAGTCTGTCCGCAATGTAACAACCATCTTCGGCCTGATGTTGTCTGGTTTGGAGAGTCTTTGAATCCAGTGATTATGAGAAGGGTCTATTCTGAATTGAATCAGGCTGATGTATGTATTGTAATAGGTACTTCTGCTCTAGTACAACCCGCCGCGTCCTTTCCTCTTATCGTGAAACAACATGGAGGTAGGATTATCGAGGTCAACATCGAACACACGATGTTGACTGATGCTGCAGATATTCATATCACTGGAAAGGCAGGAGAGGTTCTACCTGCACTCGATGAACATCTAAAATAGAATCGCGGGTATGAGAAGATACAGATAAATTAGGGTACTTTAGTTTGGTGCGCTGAGGTAAGTGTGAGTGAAAATCTTGGTTACAGGAGCTACTGGCTTCATTGGCAGTAGAGTCGTTCAAAGGTTGGTTAATGAGGGTCATGAGGTAGTAGCGCTAGTAAGAGAAACAAGCAACACTAAGGGGTTCCCAAAAGAAGTCGAAGTGAAAGTAGCAGACTTGTTTGATATTCAAAGCCTTCAGGATGCAGTCAAAGGAGTGAATGCAGTGATGCATTTTGCAGCCTATTTTGATTTTTACCCACAAGATGAAGATCTTATGTTCAAAGTGAACATTGAAGGCACTACTAACCTGATGAATGCATGTGTGGGAACCGAGGTTGAGAGGTTCATTTACTGCTCCTCAACAGAAACGATGGGCAGTATCAGGTTCCCTCCTGGAACAGAAGATACTGAACTTAGACCTGACTTCAGTTATGGAGAGAGTAAAATCCTCGCTGAAAAGGCAATTCGGGAGATCACCACAGATACTGATTTGCCTCATATAATTTTGCGACCAACCGGTGTGATGGGTGAGGGAGACCTCTATGTCATATATGAGGTCGCTGTTCAGCTGAACGAGGGTAAGGTGTTTGCACTCCCAAAAGATCTCAGCAATCACTTTATGTTTACTTATATTGATGATGTTGTTTCAGGCTTTGCATCCGCACTCACTCCCAAGGCCGCTCTCAATAACACGATGATTCTATGTCCAGACGAGTCAATGAGCTGGGAGGAGTTTGCGAAGGTTATGACCGAGCGTCTTGGTGTGAAACCTCCACGCCTCCGTGTTCCCAAATTATTAGCCAAGTTTGGAATTGCAATTTTGAGCCCATTCAAGAATCGTAAGAAGATGACTTTCTTCTGGCATGCAAAATCAGTCGATATGATATGCTCGAACCGAGTCTATTCAAACGAGAAGGCCAAACGTCTACTAGGCTGGTCTCCCCAAGTTACAATGACTGAAGGATTTCGAAGAGCGATTGACTGGTATTTTGAGAATGGTTATCTCGAAAGGAAGTCGTAAGATATGGATTCTATTCTTGGTTTTATTCTAATCATTTTCCCCATAGTGCTAGCATTGGTCTTACTAATATTTATGAAAAAAGCGGCTGATGTAACAGGTGTCATTGTTTGGTTTGTGACTCTAGTTATCGCAATCATTGCGTTTCAGACTGACATTGGTATTGTTCTAATTGCCAGCATTGTTGGGATTGTAAAATCATTTCCTATTTCGTTAATGGTCGCTACTTCAATATTGATGATGACCTATATGCAAGAAACTGGTGCATTACAAAGATTGATTGTCTTTTTCAAGACGCTTGGAGGTGGAAGTCGACCGATGCAAATTCTCTTGATTTCCTTTGGACTTGGACTGTTTCTAGTTGGCATTGGAGCCACCCCCGTGTCAATGTTACCTCCAGTAATGCTAGCCCTTGGTTTCTCGCCCATGGTTGCAGTTGCATTGCCATCTATTGGATACGATCCCCTCACTACATTCGCTTTACTAGGAGTTCCAGCTGTAGTCTTCACTGGGGAATATAGCACATGGGCAACAGATGTAACCCTGCAGCAAGCTGGGGCAGTATTTGCCTGGTTCATGCCACTTGTAAGTATGGGAATTGCTGTAGCGATGCTTTGGATTGCAGGAGGCAAGAAGCTTCTACTTAGCCGTGATGGACTCATTCTAGCCAGCATATGTGGTTTAACCGCGGGGTTTGTCGCAATCGTCTGTAATGTGGTACTCCCCCTCACTACCTTGACAAATGTCTTTGCGGGAGCTGCAGTTCTCCTTGTTCTATTTATTTTCAATCGCATACGAAGAAAACCACTTCTTGATAGAGGCATACTTGATGAGAAAGATTTCAATGTTGAGGGAGAGATGAGTATCTATCGAGCTAGCATCCCGTGGGTTATACTTGTGATTCTAAGTCTTGTCACGAATCTTATCCCGCAAATCTTCCAACTTCTATTCGTCGACCTTGATTTTCCTGTCCAACTGGGATCTTATCCAGGAGTAATTAAGCTGCGTTTACTGTGGCAAGCGTACACACTCATGCTCATTTCAACACTCATTTCAATTCCTTTTTTCAAGAAACGTGATGTACTAAATCGAACAATCTCAAGTTTTATCAAACGAGCTCCCAGACCTGTCCTCGCCGCAGCAATTTTCTTCGCCATGGCAGAGGTGATGAATTTTAGTGGGTGGGTTGTTGACCCCAGTGGCACATGGCTTGATCCTACAGACCTCTCCAATAGCCTGGACCCAACAAACAATATGATTTTCTTGTTGGCATCATTAACAGCGGGGCTTGGACTCCTATACCCTCTACTTGCACCATTCATGGGATTACTCGGAGGCTTCATCTCAGGTTCTGAAACATCCGCAATCGCCATGTTTACGAAGTATCATGTTGAAACAAGCAATCTAATTGGCGCAAGTTCTATTCATGTCGCAGCATCAAATGGGATTGGGGGTGGTCTCGCTAGTGTTCTCAGTCCTGCAAAAATACAGAACGCTGCTGCTGTCATTGATCAAATTGGGATTGAAGGTGAGGTTATCCGATATGGACTGGTAGTCGCAATTTTGATGACCCTTGTGACTGCATTGTTAACACTATTATGGGCTTTTCCACTCAACATACTAACTGTTGGTATTGTCGTAGGGATAACAGGTGGTGTTGGTCTTCTTGGTGGTTTGGTCTTCTGGATGAGGAGGTGAATCTCTATATTTCATCAATCTTGGCAGCGAGAATGAAGTCGTTCTTGAATAGACCATTGATTGCATGGGTCCATAGGGTCAGTCTGACCTTGTTCCATTGAATGAAAATATCTGGATGATGACCTTCCTCCTCTGCGATTTCAGCAACCTTGTTCACAAAGATCATAGATTCCTTGAAGTTCTTGAATTGGAATAGTTTCTCGATTTTGTCAACTTCGTCCTCAGCTTTTTTCCATCCCTGCACATCATTCAACATTAACTTGACTTCTTTATCTTCCATTGGAGGCACACCACCTCTGCATGGAACACACTTGAGTGATGAAAGCTCATTTCTTCTCTTTGCCATTTCCTTTATGCTCCTGTTAACAATTGTTTTTTATAACTTGAATATGTTAAATCCTTGCATATGTATAAATGG
>JAEORX010000022.1 GCA_016840685.1 Candidatus Thorarchaeota archaeon | reverse complement strand
CCTCAATTCCAGTTCTACCATAACTCAAGGCAAACTAGTCATATTTTAACCCTCAATCGCAACCTTTAATCGAGGTTCAGCATCTTGATTCTTTAAGGCTAAAGAAGAGAGAGAAAGACCTTAATGTTGGACTTGATGCGTCAGTCCACTCTACCAGGTTGATGTTTCAGTACTTGGCCAGACTATCAGATAATTGGAGACATGACTATATGCGTGTATATCTAGACGCGAACTTCTTCATATCGGGCTTCTCAGACCGGCCAAAGGATGTGGCTATTGTCAAAAAGGCTGCAGACATCGCAGGGATGGAGCTCTGGATCACAAGACAGGTGTTCCAAGAGCTTCGTTGGTATCTGCGAAGGGAGGCTGAGAATATTGTTCAGATTGACGAGACCCTCTCAAAGGACATCAAGTCATTCATAGACAGTATACATCGCTCTGAGACCTCGCTCCCACAACCAAATGACATGTCTCTGATTCTGGGAGCAATGCGTAACAAGGGCTCTAAGATAGTCACTAGCGACCTCAAATTACTGAACACATTACAAGACCTGAACGTAAACGTTGAAGGAATTGTAGGCTCAGCATATATCCTAGAACTCATGGAGTCAGTCTCAGATGAGAAGCTACAGAAAGACCTCTCAGTCATTCGAGACCGTATCTATTCTGAAGAGGTGAGATACAGCATCGCCCGACAAGAGTCATATGATCCAGTCACTCGGATTCGCATCATCGAGGATCATGCGTTACGAGTCCTTCGATCGGTCAAAAGACCTGCAGAAGGGCTTGATAGAAAGCTCTCGAAGGGGCAACCACTCTTTGTTCTGGACTTCTTGGAGGACATCAAGGCAGACATCCCGAACATGTTTGATGACTTCAGAGAGGGTAAATATGATATACTCGCTCACGAAATTGAAGCTGTTCAGAACGAGATTGAGCGACTTCTCATAGTGTCCACTCTGACTGAGGACAGCGAAACGCATGGACAGTTGGTTAAACATGCATCTGATCTGACTCTATTCCTCTACTATCTCGAGATGATCTGTCATCTCTACCGAGGAACAAGAGAGGGTATTGAAGATGCTCTCAATGTCAGTGATGAGGCATTCAGACTGCTCATGTTCGCAGAGGTGTCCAACGATGAACTGAAGGCAACAGTATTCTTTGTCAGGATTGTCCTTGCTCTTATCAGAGAGGATTACGATGAGATAGACTATTACTATAGTCTCTATGATAGCATGATAAACAGGATTGGACTCACTGACATGCTTGAGACCTCAGAAGGTCTCTACATCACAATGCAAATTCTCAGAAAGTTCATGGGCGGATTTAGTCTCACAAAGAACAAGCTGCAATATCCAGAAGTGACAATGTCAATGCTCAATGACCTGGCTAAATACTCAATCCAATTTGACGATCATGACAATGCATGGCAATTGGCTGTAACAGCGTATAAAATCGGAGTGGCTTATAACAAGGAAGAAGGAGCTCTGAATTCTTTCCTCATGCTCTATAAGATCTCATCATCCTCGCATGACAGGTTCAAGCCCGCACTTGAGAAGATTGCAGAACATGCTCTGAAGGCTTTTGTAAAGAAAGGATGGAACACATCCAATATTACACCCATCCTGAATGAGATTCAAGGGGAGCTACCCTTGGTCGATGGGATGTCCACCGCTGGACCAGTAGATCAGAAGAAACTGAAAAAAGAGCTAACTGGTTGGATGGACGTACTCTCGCTGGAAACCATTGATGATGTTGAGATGCTAGTTGTCCGAAATGACAAGTTGCAGGCTAGAGTGGCGATTGCAGTTGGCAACCATCCAGAATTAGGTACGCTGAAGACCGGACACAAGATAGCACTGACCAATGGAAAATATGAGGTCACAGATGCAAATCCTGAAGTAGTCAAGAGGTACTCTGTTGTGTTGATAATAACTCCAAGTGAGAGATCGGAGATATCCTTCGAAGGTGAATATGGATTCAGCTGTCTAAAAGTAGCTGAACCTGAAGCCGAGGCAAGGTCGTAGAAGAGGACTGAAAAAATGGACGTACTAACATGGGTAATCTTGGTGACTGTGGTTTTGCTCGCCACAGCATTCAATTACTATCTCAATCTAGCACCTGGATCTGACCCAGAGGATTTCCAAGTTGGACCACCTCAACTTGGCATTACCTGCGACTGCTCGTTAAATGTCGTTATCATTGGTGGGATTTTAGTGCTAGCTCTCAGTGCTGCATCGGGTTTGTTCAATTCAAGAGTGGAACTCTATCTAGTGGGTATTGTATCTTTTAGTCTAATCACATTGGCTGGTTATATTGGAAGGAAACGCAGGTATCGAGAGTGGAGGGAACTCCATAAAGCAATTGAACGATCTGTGCCTAGGTCATCGATCTATGGGCTTGATAGAGCACCAATTGATATTCTGTTTGATGAAGACGATGATGAAGATGAGTTCGATTTTGATGAATTCTAGTCTTCACTTCCTCTAGATGGTACAACCTTATCATCCTTGATGTTTGGAAACTTCAAGGCTAGGAGGAGACCTGATCCACCAGTCTTTGAAGCAAATGAGTGGTTCTCTCCAGGTTCGACCATAACAACATCACCCTGTTTCAGATTATGGCATATTCCATCGACATAGATGGAAATCTCTGTAAGTGCCACGAATACCTCCTGTAGTTGCTCGTGTGAATGAGGTGAGCTCCTTCCAGTTCCCTTAATCTCTACTAGAATGACTCCGCAATTGTCCAGTGATTGCATAAAAGTAAGGTCTGCTATGTAGCGCGCTTCATAACCAGCCCTAGTGACTCTTTCTGCATCAGCAGATCTGAAAATATGTACCATTGTTCTCAATCCGATAATAACTATCTGTGTGAAATAAATTCTGCTACCATACTACTGTTACCAATAGGTATTATATCAGAGATGTCTATGTAATCTCTTGAGAATGACTGCTCCTAACATCACCGAAGGTCGAATGATCTTCAAGGTCCTCGTGATAGGGAATGACCTACCCTTGCAAACAGGATTCCTTAGTGGTGCATCCGGAGATCGTGTTTCATGTAAATTATACAATGCACTTGGTTTGAGTCTTGGAGTAGTAAAACGGGAGTATTCGGAGAATCTCAGTGTGGTTCTCCAGTTGTGGTCAATTCCCTTTACTGAGAGGTTGGTAGGTCTCTCCAAGACTTTCACTAAAGGTCATCGGGCAATAATCCTTGTCGTGCGCCCGCATGAAATCAGTATCATTCCTGAAATATTCGACCGATTGGTCTTGAGTCAAAAGACCCCTCTGCTGATTGTGATTGTGGGGTCAGTTAGAGATGCAGAGATTGGTACATCTCACCTCGAGACCTATCTAGGTTCACACGTTCCTGTCCAGGCAGTTCAGAGCATTGACGAGGTGGTGGAACTCCTGGCAGGAGGTCTCTTGCCTAGAAGTTTTAGAAGAACGCTATTCCCAATGATTGTAGCATTACCAGATGAAATCGGTCTTACTTATGAGCCAACCATCCCTGAAATTACTCCACCCCCGAACTCGGAGGAAGAAATCAATGAAATCCGGGGTATTGCTACTGATTTGGGACTCAGAATTATTGGAAACTCGTGTGCAATTGAATTGCCCGAAGGAGTTGCATGGGTGTGTATGAGGACAGGCAATATTCGAATGGAGCCTGAAATTTGTTGGTATTGTACTCATGGCTGCAAACGTTTCTCAAACATTTGCATCGTAGCTACCGATGCAGGATGGTTATCAACCAATCATGGGTCTCGAGCATTACTTACGGTTGCAAAAATCTATTCCTTATCAGCAAGAATACTCCCTACCCACGCCAGAAAGCAGATTGAGAGGATTTCTCTTTGTATGCACTTTAAACCTGATCCCAGCATACCCATTGAGGAAATACCAGATGAAATTCTAACTGGGTCTAAAACAACTGACTCCGGAAAGTCACTTCTCGAGGCAGCAAGACAACGGGTCAAGGAAGGGAAACTTACAAGAGACGTTTTCAGTATGCTAAAAAAGAAACTGCATAACATAGAGTCATCATATAGCCAGTGAAATGTGGAGATTGGTCATGCCTGCAAGAGTAATTTCGGTCATTGGAGGTTCAGACAGCAGCCCAGCGAATCTAGACCTAGCTGAACGCGTTGGAGTTGAGATTGCTAGAAGAGGTGCGGTGCTATGCTGCGGAGGTCTCGGAGGTATTATGGAGGCTGCATGTAGAGGAGCCAAAAGAGAGGGCGGACAAACTCTTGGTATCCTACCAACTGATGTCAAGGAGCATGCGAATGAATTCGTGGATATAGCGGTACCCACGGGTCTTGGATATGCCAGGAATTTCCTTGTGGCCAAGACTGGTGATGCAGTGATTGCCTTAGATGGGTCTGCAGGAACGCTTAGCGAAATTGCGATTGCTTGGTTCTCTAACAAACCTGTGATCTCATTGGTCCCCTCTGGGGGTTGGGCTGCAAAACTGGCGGGTGAGAGAATTGATGATAGAAGAGCGGATGCTATTTACGCCGCAGCTTCTCCAGAAGAGGCTGTAGAAATGGTCTTTCAAGCTATGAATTGGAAGTAGGTTGTGAATTCTAATATTGAGCATTGTTCAATCAGTTATGAGGGGCAATATGGACATTGGAAGTACAGAGATTGAACAGCTAGCAGGTATGGTTCGGGATGCCTATCAAAACAAGCCCAATGTTATAGAAACACCCTCAAAAAATATCTTCTTTATTGGAGACCTTCATGGAGAACTTGATTCAATCCTTGGAGTACAAAAACTATTCCAGAAATACACGAACCATACGTTCATCTTTCTTGGAGACTACGCTGACCGAGGACCTGCTCAAATTGCAACTGTAAACTTGGTGTTTGCTATTGCGCTTAGTGAACCTCAAAGAGTCATACTACTGCGAGGTAATCATGAATCTGATGAAGTAGCAAGGCACTATGGGTTCTATCACGAAGTCACTCGCAAGTTCTCATTCGACCTCTACTCTAAATACATGGAAGTGTATCGAGTTCTTCCTATGGCTGTCCATAGTCCTAGTGCTATCTTCGCATGTCACGGTGGAATCCCTGAGAGAGTGACCACTATTGAAGATATACAACGACGAAACAGGAACGATCTGAACTTCCCAGATGACATCCTCTTCCAGATGGCATGGAATGACCCTAAAGATGCTGACTTTAGATTTGCAGCCAACTCTCGAGGCATGAGAGTCCGATCATTTGGGAGTATAGCCTTTGAAGAGTTTCTGACAAATCTCAATGTGAAGCTGATTTTTCGAGCGCATGAGGTGTTTCCAGAGGGTATAAGGACATTCTTCAATGGTCGACTGTTTAGTGTATTTAGCGCTTCATATCATGGAGTAGTATCTCCTAAGGTGATTCGGCTGGGCGGAGAACTCAACATTGAGTCCGTCCCTCTCTGAGGCAACTGCATAACTATGCTTTAATTTTTTAATAGCCGTTCTAAAGGCAACTTCATAAGGCTCATCAGTCCGCCGGTAGCACATATAATCGTGAGACGAGGAATCATGTCAAAAGTTGCTGTTGTCAAGACCACACCCAAGACAATCGATGAGGACATTGCAAGAGCAATGGATCTTGCTGACTATGATAAGTATGTGTCAAAAGATGTGGCTACAACTATCAAGTTGAATCTCTCATGGAGCAAATTATATCCTGCATGCTCCACTAATCCATACATCTTTGATGGACTTCTCAAGAAACTGATTTCCGATGGGTTTGACAATAGGACTATAACTGCTGTGGAAAATGAAACGGTTGTTACAAACATCTATGCTGGTGTGAAGAACAACAACTGGTATCCGGTGATGAAGAAACACAAGATCAAGTTCCTCCCTCTCATTAAGGCAACATATGTCAATGTTGACTTGCCACGAAAAACTCTGGTCATGGAGGAGATCTTTGGAGAAACTATTGCACCTAAGGAAATCTTTGGTACAAACATAATCCATCTGCCCACTGTGAAAACGCACGGTCACACTCAAATGACTGGTGCAATGAAGGACTCCTTCGGTTTATACCTCACAAAGAACAGGCATCTTGCACACCTAAAGATACACGAAATCCTTGTTGACCTCCTTCTCATGCAACAAACAATATCTCATTCTGAGTTTGTGTTGACTGATGGTACAGTAATGGGTGATGGTGCAGGACCAAGAACAATGATCCCCAAGATTGGCAACATTCTCATTGCTACCGCTGACATGGTGGCTGCAGATACTGTCCAAACGAGATTGATGGGTATTGAACAGTGCTTGGTCCGAAAACTAGAGATTGCCACTGAACTTGGCTTGGGAGAATCAAATCCAGAAAGGATTGAGATTGCAGGTGATTTTGAATCATGGGAGGACCTCCCTGATTTCAATCTTAGTCCTGGAAAGAGTCCTGTTATTGCGTGGAATAGAGGTTTCCTGAGATTTCCAGGAATGGAAACATTCTTGTTTCGGTCCCCCTTGATGTGGTTGCCCACCCAGCTCTCAGGATTATACCACGATGGTATTTGGCTTCCACTAAAGGGCAAGAAGTGGGTGAAATGGTTCCTCGAAGAAACCGAGTGGGGTAAACTCTGGAGATCATATTCAGAATGAAAGGTTGCTAGGAGACTGCGTCAATGGGATTCTATGAGTATCTGAAATTAATGCGACCACACCAGTGGTACAAAAATGTGCTTGTCTTTCTTCCAGTTGTGTTTGGTAGGCTACAGAGCTTCGAAGCGTGGCTCGATTTCGTGATAATCAGTATGCCTGTCTTGCTATTTGGATTTGGGATCTTATGTGCAGTATCGAGTGCAGGATATATCTTCAATGACATTGTAGATGAGGAGAAGGATGCAGCCCACCCAGAGAAACGAAACCGACCGCTACCTTCAGGCCAAGCATCAAGGTCCAATGCTTTGATATTAGCAACAATTCTGATGGCAGGGGGTCTTATTCTTGCTTGGTTACAAGATGCAGCTTTTCTTCTCATGATATTCATCTATATCATCAATAGTCAGTTGTATAATTGGAAATTGAGAAACTATGCCATTATCGATGTCTGTGTGATTGCAGTGGGTTTCATCATTCGAGCAATTGCGGGTACATTCCTCATTGACCAACCATTCACATCATGGTTGGTGATTGGAGTCTTCTTCGTTGCATTAGTATTGGGATTTGGAAAACGCATGA
This sequence comes from Candidatus Thorarchaeota archaeon, assembly GCA_016840685.1. GTDB lineage: Archaea > Asgardarchaeota > Thorarchaeia > Thorarchaeales > Thorarchaeaceae > SMTZ1-45. The sequence continues at coordinate 20,497 of JAEORX010000022.1, read as the reverse complement.
ACGAGCTTCAACTCCTTGGAAAGGATGCTGCACTCCACAAGCCTGTATTCGCTCAATATACCAAAACAATGTTGGATCAAGGAATAGCCATGTCAGCCACTTGGGTGGTTCTCTTCTATGCTTTCTACTGCTATCAGAACTATCAAGCGACTCTGGAAACGCAGCCGGTCATAATGACCGTACCAATAGTGGCTGGTATAGTTCTGAGGTATGTCCATCTTGTATACGCTGGAAGCGATGTGGGGAGAAAACCACATCTAGCCATTAAGGATAAGGGCATACTCATTGGAGGTGTATTGTTCTTCATCACGCTAATAATCACACTCTTCTTCTATGCAGGCATCTATGAATACTTCTTCAATCTCTTCCCACCACTCTTCCCACCAATCATTCCACCATAGGGTGAACACTTTGAGTTCCAGAATGTCTGCTTTTGATTTGCACATGCATACGATTCACTCAAAGGACGGTATGCAGAACCCCTATAGGCTCTTCAAACTCATGAAGAAAAAGGACCTCAAAGGAGTCGCTCCAACAGAGCACTGGCGTGCTGCAACTCTCAAGGTCATACAACAGGATGGTAGATTCATCATTCCAGGCTGCGAGTATAAATCCACAGATTATGGTGAGGTTATTGGGCTTTTCATAACTAAGCATATAGAGAACAGGTCGTTTGAAGAGATCTCTGAGGACATCCATGATAGCAATGGTCTAGTGGTTCTTCCCCATCCTAGAGACCCTATTCGTAAGGAAACCGCAATCAGGCATGGACTTCCCGATGTATTGATAATGAAACATGTTGACCTCATTGAAGGGATCAACTCAAGGTGCATCATTCCTTATTTTAATGAAAGAGCACAAAGACTGGCAAGACGACTTAGCAAACCAATGACCGCGGGAAGTGATGGGCATACCTCCTGGGAGATTGGCCATGCAAAAACATGGCTACAGGACATTGAAACCGCAGATGATATCTATGAGGAATTGAAGAAAGGGCGAACTCAGATAACCGGTTATCCTTCGATATTCCTTCTACACATCCCAACAATGCTTTGGCAAAGAGTGAGGAGGATTGCATATGACAGCTGGTGAAGAGTCGGCTAACACTACAGAGGGTTCTTTGATAAGCGCTCAGAAGGTCATTGCGTTTGTTATTGTAAGTGTTGTTGTTTTTGCAGCTGTGGGTCTCTATGGTCAACTTGATGCGGTTGCTGCCGCTCTTGCGTCTATTCCCTGGTGGTGGGTTCTGCCAGCCATGATGGCACTCTCATTCTTGAACTATATCATCCGATATGTGAAGTGGCAATACTACTTGAAACAGATAGAAGTTGATCTTTCACACAGAGACAGTTTCAGTGTCTTTCTTGCTGGCTTTACACTCACAACAACACCTGGAAAGATTGGTGAGGCTATCAAGGGATACTTCATCAGAGATATCAATGGTACGCCAGTTGCAAAAACTGTTCCAGTTGTTGTATCAGAACGCGTCACAGATCTTCTCGCACTTGTGATTTTAGCAATGATTGGATTTGGTATTGGTGTCAATACTGGGGATCAGCTTCTCACAGTTGTCATGTTAGGGGGAGTGGTACTTGTTGCCGCCCTGGTATTGAGTCAGAAGACATTCTATCGGAAGATACTCAAGCGATTCACATCATTTGGTCCTCTCAAACGGTTTCAGGGGAGCGTTGAGGATATCGAATATACCATGATACAGACTCTTGGTCCTAGACCCCTTGTTTTAAGCACAATTGTAAGTATTCCAGGATGGTTCATGGAATGTCTTGAACTCTGGTTGTTACTCAGCCTACTATCTGGGGCTGTTCTACCGACATTTACTTTGCCATCACTTATTCTATTACTTCAAGCCACATTTGTACATGCAACAGCATCCATAATTGGTGCTATTTCATTCCTACCAGGTGGTGTTGGCACATATGAAATCACTTCGGTTGCTCTAATCACATTCCTATTAGGAATAGCAGCAAACCTGGCAAGCGCAGCCACAATTCTGATACGTGTTGTGACACTATGGTTCAGTGTGATTGTAGGATTCGTAGCTCTTGGGGTATTAACACGACGCAATCGAAGACATAGAGATGCTAACGAGTAACTTGGTAGCTCTTAATAAGCTCCAGCATTTCTCGTGCACTCTTTTTCTTCTCGAAATGGTCCCGAAGTGGTTTCACCATCCTATCAATATAAAGAATCATCGCGTTCTTCAAATCCAAAGGGTGAAGGGCTCCTTTGATATAGCTCTTCTCTAATTCCTTATAGCTCTGAAATTCCAAGTCTCCACCAAACTTGGGTTTTCTCTCCACATGCATGCTATCAAAAGATCTGAACACCAAATGTTTTGCATAATCAAGTAATGGATTGCCTTTTACCTCCTTGGGAGGGCAGTAAGCGGCCAATATCTTTGAACGGATTTCTTCTTCAGAATCATGAATGAAGATACTGGATGATGGCTTGCTCTTACTCATCTTAGTTTCAATCATATGTAAGTCGCGACCAACATCATCAAGTCCTTCAGGCTCTATTGATCCTTCAAGATTGATCAACATATGGTGACTCACAACAACCGGTTTCCAGAATCCCAATTTTGGACCTACCTCTCTAGCAAGTATGTTTGCTCTTCTCTGATCCATACCAAGTTGCGTTATGTCTGCTTCAAGATGAAAAATATCAGACACCTGCATGACTGGGTAGAAATACTGAGCGACCTCTGACATCTCCCCCTCTCTTCTTCCCATAATCGTTAGTGCGCGTGTCGCTCGTGCCACCGTTGTTACTTTTGCTATCCTTACAACCCGCGCCCAGTAGTCGATTGAATCCATCGCGTCTGATGCGAAGAGATACTCGACCTTGTCGCTTGGAACTCCAGCCGCTTTCCAGACCTCTATAAAATATTCACCTGTCGTCTTGATCTTCTCAAGATCCCCACCCATCTTGTTGTTAATCCAAGCGAACCAATCAGCAAGCCAAATCTTGAATCTGATACCTGCCTTGATCAGGTCCTTTAGTAATAGTGGTCTGAAAACTCCAAAGGCTAAATGAGCTAAGCCGGATGGTTCAAACCCATCATATGCAATAGGATTGGCTTTTTCCTCCAAGAGCTTTCTCAGCTCAGGTTTTGTGACTACTTCTTCACCAACATTGGTGACCAGCTTTATTCTTTCATCGAGGTCCATATCTGTCGAATGAAAATCAGTCTCACTTAACTGTTCTCCAAGATAGGAAAAAGAGAACTCAGCTGGAGATATTCCAGCTGGTTCGCTTTTGTATCTAGTCCAAATCAATGCCTAGGCTGCTGAGTAGGGCATCAAGATCTGCTTTCGAGAGGCTCTTTGCCTCCTCGAGTATGACATCGATTTCGTCAATAGCCATGCCCTTTTTGATGAGCTTCTGTCGTAGGTCATCGAGTTCTTCAGGTCGTTGTTCTAGGGGCATTTCCTCTGGAGCTGGTTCAGCCTCCGGAGGCTTGGCGAGAACATCAGCACGTCTAGCCTTCTCCTGGTCAATGACCTCTTTCAAGAAGCCGGGGCGCTCACTCGCTTTCATTCTTGCTAAGTCCGCTCGGAATGCGTCAATCTCTGCCTCACCCAGACCTGTGATACTTGCAAGCTCTTCAAGTAGCTCGTTAACTTCTGGTACTATGGCTTCTATCGGATATTCAACAATCTCATTTGCGGCTTTGGACAGCTTAACAGAAGTGGTTCCCTCATTCACGATACCCATAGTGATGCTCAATCTACTTGGCACACTCGGGGGCTTTGGAATCCTTCCTTTTCGTAGGGCTCGAATCATCCTGTTCATCGCCCGTATCTGTCTTGGAACACTCCAGACACGCACATAGGCAACAATCAACAGGGCAATCAAAATCAGAGCTGACCCTCCTCCAATCGTCAGGAGTTGCTGGAACTGTTGCTGTGGACTTATGTCAGACTTGACAGTGAGGATCAGTTCTTGGACAACATAGTTCTCCTTCTCGAATCTTATCTGCACAGTGAATGTCTTCCCTTGTTCTGCACGGAAGTAGAGTGTATAGACTCCAGCTACATCTTCTGTAAAGTCCTCTAGGTATGTGATATTACTCTGCTCATAAGTAACTATTACATCCGCCCCAGAAATTCCCGTCAGATGGTCTAGGTCGTAGTAGGTCAAGGTTACCTCGAAAGTCGACCCAGGAGAGGTATATACTGTATCATTAGTATACCTAAGCTCAGTCAGTATTAGTCTAATATTAACATCGACTATGATGGGTGCTATTGAATACTTCGCCGTGAGGAAGTCGATATCAAAGATAATTGTTGTACCTTCTATAAGATTCCCTGGGATGACCAATGCATAGAATCCACTTGGTAGAAGCACAAGTTCTGTTTCTCCCAGTATTTCTGAGTATGCTATCCCAATGACATCAGTGATGGTCGAATTATCAAGCTGATTCTGGAGCTCATAAAGAATCTGAGTTTCCTCACCCACCGGCACTGAAACTTGATCAGGTCCAAGAATCACTGCGGGTGTTGCGTAGATTTCAATCCTTGACGTGATTGTTCTTGCAGTGTAATTTGTGAGACTAAACTGCACCACAATATCATAGATGCCCGGAGTTGTCAAGGTTATATCCATGATTACCAGATATGATCCATTGAGAAGATCAATCACTTGAAGAGTTCCACCATCCCACGCTGCGAATACGTTCGCACCAACGATTGGTAAGCTATGTTGCTGATCAAAATAGAAGAAGGTGTAGTTCTTCCGCTCGCCATAGTATCCAGACTGAAGTGGTATATTGACAGATGTGCTGGTCGGAATTGGGAGAATTGTGACAATGATAGACTTGAGACCTGTAGAATAGCCCTCCCTCATGGCAACAATCCTCAGGTAGAATGATTGCGAGGCTAAAGAGCTCACATCAATCAAAGCGCTGTAAGTTCCATTCCATTCTTCAGTAAAATTACCAGTGAGACCTCCTAGTGTATATGTCACACTAGCACCAGTGACTAGTGCTGCATGGTATGTATCATTATAGACCACAAGAATGCTCATTGTATCTCCGTAGAAGACATTTAGCAATATGCTCCCATCTGCTAAAGCAAGAGAGGTGGGGATTGGTACTACATTGATGTCAATATCCGTTTCAAGAAATATGAGATTCGTAGAAGTTGAGCGTATTGTGATTGGATATTGACCAATTGCAAATCCAGTCACACCAACGGTTCCACTGTAATATCCAGGCATACCTGTCGGAGTCATTGGATATACAGTACCATTCCATTCAGCGGTAACTGTGGCGCCAATAACTGAGCTGTTTGTAACTGTATTATTGAGATAGACAGTGAAACCTCCAGTAGTGTTGGTTATGAAATTGTAGACTGAGAACTCTGGGATGATCTGTCCGGTTGCTTTAGATACTACTAGTGTGAACGATTTCTGGCGTTGTTGATAGAATGGTTTTGTCACCGTGAATTGAGGTGTGTAGATACCGTAGTCTTCAAGAGAGGTATCAAGCAGGATGCCATAATATCCATTACCAAGCTCAGCAACAGGATACACAACTCCGTTCCAGAGGAGACTTGCTGTCATTCCTGTTATTGGTGTGTTATAATATGGTTCTCTAACTTGGAATGTAATGTTTAATATCTCACTCCAACTTCCATAGTAAGAAGTCTTTGCCAAGAAGATCTCAACAGTTGCTGCACCAGGTTGAACTGATACTGTCGCAACTGCAGTTTCATAGAATGCCTTGCTCGCCCAGACTTGGAAAATATACTCCTCTGCCAAGAGGCCTGTTGTATTGAGGGTGATCTTATACTCACCATCACCTAGTTCTTCCCATTGATAGTCGGTTCCAAAGAGACTGGTCCAATTACTCGTTATGGTTGCACCAAGCAAAATCACATCATGATCGAAGTCTCGAAGTGTCAATAGGACTTCGATTGGTGTCCCTACAGAGGTAGTACCAGCTGGAGGTGCTTCTGCAAGTAGAGATGTCTGAATCTCCTTCACTGAGGCAGGAACACCATAGGTAGTTCTTGCTGCATAGAACGGTGATCCTGTCTTGCTCAATGTTATATCAAAGAATACAGTCCCAGTGTTTCCAAAGATACTGCTGTTTATGTAAATCCGATAGACTCCATTTCCATCACGAATGAGTTGATACTCAGGAATGGTCCAATTGACACTGCTTATGACCAACGAGGCATCATCAATTCCATTGCCTGTAAGGTAGTCTATGTAACTCAGCTCGATGGTTATATTGTCATAGTAGGGAGTATCCTCTACAAGTGGAAAGAGTATTTGCGTTGATCGTTCAGTCGTTGTCACCCGAGTTGTGGTGGCTCGTGGAGCATAGTAGGGTACACCAATTCCTGTGTCAATAGCCAACTGAATCGCATATCCTGTGACAAGTGCACTGGGATTCAGAATTGTTGACGCAAAAGAGATTTCATAGAAAGTTGGGTACTCAGTGAGGACATAGTCTCCAGATGCAATGACTGTTTGTGATGGACCGTGTGAGAGTGTGATATCAGCTTTGTCAATCACAATCTTTGTACCAAGAAGGAAATCTGTATACTTGAACCTAAAAACAACATTCTCAAGGAATGGCACCTCACCAGGTGTCTGGGTGATGAGTATCTGGGTAATTCGAGTTGTGACCCTGGCAATGATATTCAGTGATTGTGAAAGATAGAATGGCTCACCAGTGAAGGTCACTGAAATGGATAGTAGATACGGACCTGGAGGACCTAGAGCAACGGTATCAACCTCAATCAAGTATTGACCAGATCCAAGGTAAGTGACCCAATAATTCGTGTTGAGGATCAAAGAGCTTGTGCCGTTTGCAGTCACTGACACTGTCGCACCAGTCACACCTGTGCCTGTGCTATCATCAATGTATGTGATTATGAGGGATGCATTCGACTGATAGGGCGCAGCATCAGGACTGTCATAGCCGATCTGAGTTGAGCGCTTGAGTATAGAGAAGTCAAAGATGTCAATTGCTGATGCGTAGTTCGGATTGGTGTGGATGATTGAGGCATTTACCTGATAGAGACCATCAGAGGCAAACGCTGTTGTATTCAGAATGACAAGGTAGTGACCATTCCCCATTGAGATGACTGTGTATTTACTTGGATCAACATCAAGTGTGACGGTTCCAGTCATTCCTGTTGTTGTACCAGCAACCAAGTCGGTGTAGATAAACTCAATCGTGACATTGTTGCCCCATTGTCCTGGAGCAAATGAGAGATGAGTTAATTGAGTACTACGGAGTATTACTCTCACATTGAACGAGTGACTGGAAACTGCTGCATAGAATGGCACACCAGTCCAAGTCACATTGAGATGAAGGATATGAATGCCTATTCCTGGTAGAGTCGCAGTGTCAATCATCACAGTGAACTCATGATTCAAAGCATTAAATGCCACAGTGTAACTAACACCTGGTTCATTAATCGAAACTTGGAGCTGAGAAGAATTATCTATCTCAGTATTTGTCAAAGCATCGATGTAACTGAATACTAGTTCAGCCCATTCACCATATGGTGTTGCAGGTACTGGAGCATAGTCAACATATGTTGGTTTATCCAGGATTATCAAAGATACGACCATTGTCTGATTCTCATACAGTGGTGACGCTCCTTTTCTCCACATGAAATCCAGTTGGAATCGAAATGTAGTTGTGTCGGGGAATAACGAACTATCTAGAAGGAATACATATGTTCCAGGTACAGTTGTAGACTCATAAATTGTGAAGTCACTTTGAGTCACTGAATGTCCAAGATCGAGGGCTGAGATCAAGAGAAAAACATTGGAGGTACTATTGTCAATCCTATCCAGTCCAATGGCATCCCAATAGACAGCTGTGAAGTTGAAAGTTCCTTGATAGTATGTAGCTGTTGGAGCAAGTTCGAGGAAGAGGTCAGTATCCGTACCAGTTATTCTAAGAGTTGTATGAATTGTTTGACTATAGAACTTGTCCACTAATCCAGTCCATTCGATGAAAATAGTCAAATTCTTGACACCAATACTACCCCATTGATCACTAAGGAAAGTGACGTTATAATGACCTATACCCAAAGCAGAATCAGTACTCACATAGACGAAACTAGCTACTCCGGGGGAGGAAACTGTAATTCTTACTTCACCAGTTCCATTACCAATACCTACTCGTAAGTCTGTATCTTGGTAAAACACCAAGACATTGATTGTATCACCATAGGGTGTCTGTGAGATTGGTTCATCGAGGACAAAGAGTGTGTTTCGCTTCCGAATCTCAACTCCAATGTCGAAGGTATGGTTTTGATAGTTGCCTTTCATCACATTAAATGTGACTATGTAGAGATCATCACCCACAGTGAGTGGATCTTCATTCTTCGTGTAAATCGTGATATTATAAACACCAGGAGTTGCAGTTTCAATCACAGTATAGTTCATGTCGCCAGACGAATGAAAGTCAGTCCAATTGCATGTTATTGACGCTGCGGAACCTGTTATGGGAATATCATGGTCTGTGTCGGTCCAAGTGAACAGGAAGGATTCTGCTTCACCCACTGGGATAGATAGTTGATTGGAAGTATAGGAGATTGAATTGTAGATCTCACGGACTTCAACATACAGGATCATGCTCTGGGGTTCTATGAACGGGCCTGTCGCATAAATGGTGACTGGATATTCACCTATTATAACACCTGATGTGTCCAATTCAAATTCATAGATCCCAGAACCCAATGGGGTCATGACATAGGGATTTGACCAGTCACACCAAACAGTTGCAGCAGTGATTCCTGTCCCATTGACATTTGAGAAGTCGACAGTGAATGTCTGGTCATCATTAACAGGTCCTGCGATTCCAGGATAGTCTGGAGAGGTGAGCGTTGCTGCATAGTTCACGTTGATTGTCAATGCTGTTTCTGAGGCATCAAAGCTTGGATGCGTCCAATCAAGGTCCATCACATACTGACCTTTTCCAGGGAGCTCTGAAGTATCAATGACCTTTGTATATTGACCATTTCCATTGTCATCAAACGCGTCTGTGCCTAGGACCCAATCCAAAGTCATTGTTCCACCAGGTACAAGTAGTGGAGGGCTGTCAGTGTCCGACACCTGCAAGATAATCAATAGTAGGTCACCAAATGTGACATTTGTTAACATTGTGCCAACTGCATCACTTGGGTAGAGAAGCTCAATGTCTGAAGAATGGGTGACCTTGAAGGGTCTCTTGAAGAAACCACTTGAGATCCAGTCACCACCAACTCCGATGTCATTTGTGGTTGCTTGAACCATCCAGTCGCCTGCGGGGGCTGTGGCACCAGTAAGAGTGAAAGTTGTGGTTGTCGCATATCCTGTAGCATTAACAGTCGCGGTGAGGATCAACCATTCAGAGCCATCAGGTTCATAGAGAGTAATGTTGACATCTGCACCATTGAATTGGGCACCTGTATAGACACGGACACGAGATGTGGCACCAGCCCTAAGGTTCACATTACGCTCCCAAGTTCCACCTACTGGCTCCCAGAGTTCCAAGTCAGAGATTATGTTTGGTGAGGTACTCAGAATACGCCAATAGCCATACCGACCTGGCTCAGAAGTGATGTCATAAGTTGACACATTGAGATATCCATCGCCAGTATTTCCACCACTAAGACCTGTAGTAAGGTTGGTTGTTGGTGCAAGCGGTTGAGCGACAAATGTGACATCACGGTTGCTTGGTAGTGTTTCGTTGAAGAAGTAGCGATTTGCATAACCTGTGGGAATGTTGGCCCTGAAGTACGATGTAAACATGGTCGATGTTCCATTATTAATGATGAATCTTTCACCATAGGCTGATGGATTAATCTCATAGTGACTTGGAATATCCAATCTCCGTGCGAACATATTGCTCTTGATGTCAAAGTCTATGTGTATCTCGTTATTTGGATCTGGAGTTGAAGGTATTGGAGTCCATGAGAATGTCAATGGTACAGGATTGGTGACCCAAGGAGTCCCAGGAGTCTGGGTGATTGAGCAGGCTCCACGAGAGGCGCCATTGCTGATGCTAAGCCCATTTATCTGGAGGTTAATCTCGGTTGGATTGACCAATGTCTTCAAGAATAGTTCGATGTTATCGAACCTTGCTCTTGGATGTATATTTGGCGCATAGCCAACACTTGCCAGTGAGAGCAGTCCCACCTCGGTGGTTATAGTTGTGTCTCCAGGCAGTCCAAAGACTGATGGACTGACACTCACGAGTCCAGAGTCGTACCAAGTTTCCTCAGCATCGATTGCTTCAAACACCATATTCCAAATCTCGACCCCTTCAATCCTCGCATAGACTCGGAAGGATCCGGTCATCCCATAGTGAGTGTCATCCTGAGTATCAGCCCAGAAATCTAGTCGCAATCCTGCCCACACTACTGCACCCCTGGTGACCGATGTTGCTTGCGAGTACGCAGCTCTATCATTGGCATCATAGTAGTAAGTTGGTCCACCACTGTTTGAGTCGATGTCAACCTCTATGCAGTCATCATTGAGAGCATGGCCATCATCTCTCCATAGTATCGTTGGTGTGCTATAGGAGCCAACATTACTTATTGCACTCGACCAACCAGTCGCGCTTCCCTGAAAACCAGGATTAGTAATCCATGTACGATTCTCAGTTAGATCTGTGATACTTACCTGAGCTTTGTATGCTTCCCAATCTGTTCCTGTGGGAACATTGACCTGTACATTGGTTGTTCCACTACCAGGTATGTAGACCATCTGTCTATCATTGAAGATATTGGTGCTATTTCCATACTCAGAACCAATTAATGGCGAGCTGAAGCTACTCCATTGGGTCCACCCTTGCTCCGTTAAGACATATCGCTGAAGCACCTCGTTAGGAGCGAGCTCGATAAACTCACCATTGCCAATGTCAACAATGCGAGTTCCAACATCATTTGCATCTCCAGTATGGGATAGCAAAGGCAGAGGAATGAAGACTTCTGGAGTGATGAATACAGGTGCTAACATGAGCACTAGAAAGAGTGCCAGTGGAATTATTCGTCGAGTGTTCTTCATTCTTCTGGACCTCCTATTTCACTAAGAAGTGCATCAATCTCAGCACGCGACAGATTCCTCGCTTGCTCAATCATTAGGTCCGCCTCTGTTTCCTCAATGCCCATCTTCAAGAGACGCTCCTTAAGATGCAATAGCTCCTCCTCTGAAAGGTGCTCCTCTTCAACACCAGCAGGAACTCCTTCCTCCACGACACGCTCAGCTTCTGCAAGCTCGCGTGCACGTCTGGATCGCTCCTGCCTGAGCACCTCATTGATGAACCCAGCTCTCTCACTGGGTCGCATCTTGTCGAGGTCTTGACGCAGGGTATCGATATCAGCAGGAGTCAATCCCACGACTCTAGCAAGGTCCTCGAGGAGTTCTTCAACATCCATGACAGTCACATCGACCGTGGACAGTGCGATGTCATCAAGAGACTTCTGAATTCCTACTCTTTTCAGATCCTCGTTCATCATGAGCAGGAGCATCTCGCGACGAACAGGTACATCTGCGGGTTTTGGTATCCGACCTCTACTTAGAGCGGCAATCATCCTTCGAATTATTCTTAGTAACCGAGGTACCGACAAGACTCTGAAGTATAGAGCAGCTAGTGCTGCAATACCCAGTAGTGCCATAGTCCCATATTGAAAGCCCGCGACCAGAGCTTTTTGTCCTTCACTTAGTTCAGTGTAAATATCAAATTCAATAGGGAACAGTGCATAGTCTACTTTGTCAACATCAATTCTAAGTGAATAGTATGCCAGATTAGGAGCACTAAAGGCTAGCGTATAAGTTCCATCCCCATGGTCGACATCATACTCTTCTTCCCTCACCAGACCGGGGTCAGTTGGAAGACTACTAGTTGTGAAAATAGTAAGGTCCGCATCTAGAATTGGAAGATTATGGTCAATATCCCAATACGTGAAGTTCACGAGGATTAGGTCTCCAACTTGAATTATGGCGGGCAAGGGATCCCAGTAGACAGTTGTAGCGATCTCTCGAATTGTTAGCTGCACATCAATAACGGTACGAGAGTAGTTGCCACGAGAGATGGCCAGTCTAAGTGCGTATGGGTTGAGTCGGTCCTGAAGTGAGGAAGAGAGATTAGCCTCGGTTGGACCAAAGAGATATGACCCATTGTGTAGGTTTGTTAGGATTGCGTTTCCGAACTCCCATTGCACAGTTGCATACGCATCAGTGATCCATCCTCCGTGTAATGTATCTCTGAAGTTGAAAATCATGCTATAATCGTCATACACAGCAAACTCAGCTGATAGAGTACCGATTATTTCGGTAGGTATTGGATTTACCAAGAGCTTGACCAAGCCATATGCAAAATCATAGTTGTCCTTTCTGAAGGATACTGTGATATCATGAGGCACACGCCCAGCAGACACAAGTGAAGTGTTCAAAGTAAGAGAGTATGTACCATTTCCAAGGTCGACAAGTGAACCACGGATATGTTCTAGTGTGTAATTTGTGACTGCTCCAAGAATGCCCTCATCTGCATGTGTATCCGTGTAGATGAAGTAGAAAGTGACCATTTCTCCATAATACCCTGAGAGTGTACCTGGAGTATTATAGAGCATAATGCTTGTTTCGATAGTTTCAACAGTCAGTGTGAATTGCAAGACCGATGGTGAGTATCCATCCTTAACACTCGAGATTGAAACAGTCCATTCTTGCACACTCAGGAAAGATGTGTCTATATATGCACTGTAGTATCCAGGCATACCCAACTCAACAAGATCGCCCACAATGGGACCAACTCCAAAGGAGATGGATGCACCAACCACAGGGAGATTTAGATCTGTATTGTTCAGGAAGACGGTGATGTTTGCTATGTCCTTGAAATTCACAGTGACCACACTTGAAGAAATTGGAACGAGTTGTGTTGCTATCTCTGTGATCTCTATGGTTAGCTGATAACTGACGCTCTTGTAATTAGCAGATGATGCCTGAATAAGAATTTGATGAGTTCCTACCGAAGCTCCACTTACTAGGAACTCAACAATGTATTTTCCATCAATGGCAGACCATGCGAGTACACCAGATCCACCAACCCAACTATATGTAACATATCCAATGCTCTCTATTGGAGAGCTGTTGGAGTAGACGAGATAATCAACCTCAATGGTGACAGTCTGTCCATTGACCGCTGATTGGGGATCTAATGAAGCGATTATCTTTGATCCTATTTTATCAATCCTGATTTGGAAGTCTCTCACTCGAGATTCATAGTTTAATAATGTCGACTGAACAATGATGGTATACTCTCCAGATGTGACTAACAGGGTATTTATTGTGCAATTGTACAAACCATCAGCCCACTCTATCATATCACAGCTCACTGTGCCTAATGTAAGGTTCACATAAGCACCAATGACAGGTTGACCTGTCAGAAGATTTGTCACATTTGCTTGTAGTTGGACCAAGTCACCCCAAGATGGATTGGTCGGCAAGAAACTAAGTTCAATCTCAACTGGTATTGCTGCGAGAAGAATATCAGCAGATATTGACTGACTCAGATGGTAGAACTTTGACGCATTGACTGTAAAGCGGTAGACCTGAGCATTGAGGCCAGAGGTGTTGATAGCCATCTGATAAACACCAGCAGCTATTACTGTGATGGTGTAGTTGGTGCTGTAGAGTGTTTCCCAATCAGTAGTCACTGTAGCACCTGTTATGCCGGTCCCAAAACGGATGGCTGTGTAGGTGATGTTTGCATAAACAACATCTCCGAGGTAATAAGTGACACCTTCTGGTAGGACAAAGGACAGCGATGTAGAAACCGGATTCACGGTGATGCTGAATCGTACTCCTGTAACATTTTGATAGAAGGGACTCCCAATCCATGTGAAATTAGCCTCAAAGTAATAACGTCCTAGTCCAGTCAAACTGGTCGAGTTAATTAACGCAGTATATGTTCCATCTAGATTATCAATCTCCCAATGGGTGAAACTGGTCGTATTCAAACAACGAATGGTCATTGTCGCACCTGAAACAGCCGTTCCAGTCAGATAGTCACTAAACTCTAGGATTGCGCTAATATTGAAGTAGTAGAATCCTGGAGGTGTTTGCAGAACTCGTCCTTGTGTGAATCTAGCTATTATAGTGACCTCTGTTGATGTTGTGGAGTTTGAGTAGAATGGAACACTATCACCCCAAACAAACTTCACTGATATTGGATAATCATCCTCTAGTTCTGATGAGAGAACGAGTGAGTTCAGAGAGATTGTATACACTCCATTTGAACCAGTAATTGAGTACTGATTGTTGGTTATTGCTGTACCACCATTGTGAGTAAGGATAAAGTTGGATTTACCAACGTTGATGCCCACGTCAGTCAAGCCATCAATTATTGACACTTCAAAAGTAACATTTGACAGGAAAGGTGTATTGAGAGGTGATTTCGTTACTGTGATGCTTGCTGGACGCCGAGAGACCTCAATATCAACATTACGAACTCTAGTCTGATAGAATGGTTCACCAGCGGTCCAAGATACAGTAATGACAATAGTATAGGGTCCAAAATTCCCAAGTGCAACGGTACTAATGCTTATAGTATAGGAGCCATCCAGGTTGTCATTTACCCAATAATTCACATCTAGTTGCAAAGGAGTTGATGCTGAAGAACAGAAGGCGCTGACTTGAGCTCCAGAAATTCCAGCACCTGAACTATCATCGGAATAGTGTACTGTGATGTTAGCCAATGTGAGATAGGGTGCTAAATCTGGCAAATCGCTTGTGAGTTGTGTTCTTCGCGCAGTAACTGAAAGATAGAATAGATCAGTTGCGTCAACACAGTATCTAGCCCCATTATATTGGATGTAGACATTAACAGTGAAGGTCCCTAAGGCTCCAAAAGCAGATGTGTCAAGATGGAGCGTGTAAATACCATTGCCGATGTCATCAACTGTGTAATAGCCAAAGAGTGACAGTTGCAGGGTCAGAGTGCCACCGTCCATGTTTTCAGTTGAATAATCATCCAGATCTCTGTAAGTGAAGTTCAGGTGCAAAGTCCGACCATACTGAACTGGCGAATATGTGCCATGAGTCAATGAAGTGTACCTTTCTCGCACACTTATACGAATTACAACACCAGTTCGGTTTTGATAGAATGGAGATCCTGACCACTGAACATTTACAGTGAAAGTGTGACTTCCGGGAGTAAACACGGAGGTGTCGACCTCGATGATGAAGATTCCAGTTACATCACCATCATAGTAGATACTGAAGGGATATCCAGGTACTGTTATTGATAATTGACTGCTATTTATGATCGGTAGGCCGTTCAGGGAGTCACGGTAGACCAGAGTCAGATTGACCATTTCATCATAAGGTGTTAATGGAAGTGGATTCCAGTCAACAGTTGTCAGTCGATTGCTCGCAGACACTGTGACTACAATTACCTTATTCTGGTAGTATGGTAGTTGTCCACTCGTCCAGTTGAACCAAACCCTGAGTTCGCACTCGCCTAGTCCTGACAACAAGTCAGTGTCAAAGGTGATTCTGTACTCACCGGGACGAGTTGCAAAATCGATCTCAAGAATAATCATGTCCGCTTGTGTTAAGGTTTCATCTTGGGTCAGGACATCAATATAGATGTGAAGGTTACCAGCGAAGGGTCCTGTTCCATTTACTACACCGGTGTCCGCAGCAACATCGAAGTATATGATGCTAAATGAAACATCCTCTCCATATGCAGTATCAATCGGACTCTCTCCAATGAAGATATCTGTTGGAGCGGCAGTGATTCGCACCATCGTTGAGAGAGAGAGATTTGAATATTTCAGATTTACACCAATCCAGTTCATAGTGATATCAAGATTTGCAGTTCCTATGTCACCCCATTGATATGCTGGAATCTCAATCGCATAAAGACCTCCTGGAGAGATGCTTGATACATAGAATGTTGGAGAGGGGAGAGTTGGGCTTGTGATGATTAGCTCAACATAGCCACCAAGCGTTGTTCCGTTGATAATACCTGTGCCTGCATCAACATCGTAGTATACAAGATTCACAGTAATGTTGCCGGTGTAAGGAGTCGGGTCAACTGCATTGTTGAGATAGAGTGATGTAAGGTGCGTTCTCAGCTCTACTGTCACAACGAAGGTGTGGTTCTGAGCTCCATACTTCTGAACATTGAATACAACATCATAAGAATCAAGAGTGTCATCATCCATTGAGTAGATAACCACCCGATAAACACCTGGTGTGGCAGTCTCAGTGACTGTATAGTTTTGGTCGCCACTTTCGTGAATATCTGACCAGTTACAACTGATTGCACTTGCAGCACCAGAGATTGGAGCTTTCAAGTCTGTATCACGATAAGTAATAGTGAAGGAAGTCGTATAACCAACAGGGAGGGATAGCAAGCTCGATGATGGAATAGCTGATGTGTGGAGTTCCCTTACGTTGACAGAAAGAATGATAGATCTTGACTGGAAATAGTCCTTCGAAGAGCTAATCTCGACTGGATACACATCCAAGGAAACACCTGTAGTGTCAAGACTTAGTAGGTAGTTCCCAGGCGATTCTTCGACTACGCTGTAACCGTGCGACCAATTGCAGAAGATATTAGCCGAAGTCACAGGTTGTGAGAGCATGTCCTCAAAATAGATGTGTAGTTCAGCATCATATCCGCTTGGGACATTAATCCCTGGGGCATCTGAAGAGTATAGATCGGTTTGATAGATCACGTTCACTGTGAAAGTTCTGTATAACGAATCGTAGTTTGACTTGCTCCAAAACAAGTTGACAGAATATTGTCCATTTGAGGGCAATGTACCTGTATTGAGCGTCACACTGTATTCACCGGTACCCATGTCATTCACTGAACCTGAGCCAAACCCGCCAGAATATGACATTACACCGGCTGGAAGGAGGTCTCCGTTGTCTGAGTCGTTGACACGAAACTGTAGGAAGACTAGGTTTCCATAGGTTACATTGTAGCTCCAGCTTGTTCTACCTTGAACAGGATATTTCACCGACATCTGGGTTGAGTGATCAATTTCAAAGCCACGAGCGTAATAGCCAATATTGTGGACTTCCGTTCCAGAATTTGAGTCGTCCACGAAAGCCTGAACTTCCCAACTGCCGACAATAGCAGAAACAGCATCCAAGTTCACATACGATGTGACAGCATATCCACTGCTATCAACAGTTCCTGTCAGTGTATCCCATACTACACCATCTGCATCATAGATAGTGAATGTGACTTGGTCACCTTGGTATGCAGTTGGTAGCACTGCACGAAATCTTGTGTCTTCATTCGCTCTAAATGTCCTAGTCTGTACCCACTGACTAAGATTGTCATCCCATACTTGGAGACTAGTAATCATATTTGGCGAGGTTCCCCTCAGCATCCAGAAACCATTCGGATCAGGTAGGCCTATTTCATACACAGAGACATTGACCACGCCATCTCCTGGATCACCTAGAGACCATCCGCTTGTAAGATTGGTGTATCTATGGAATGGCTCAGAAACAAATGTGATGTCTCGATTCAAAGGCAGAGTCACATTAAAGAAGAAAAAGTCTCGATAGCCGCTGGGTACAGACACATAGTAGTTTGTCTCCCAGCTCACTGATGTTGCGTTGCTCACAAGATAGTTGTCGCCTAGTGTGATTAGTTCTGTGTCATTAACCGTTGGCGCCTGTAATTTCCGAGCAAACACCCAGACATCCACATCAAGATTCACAAAAATGTCAAGATCTGGAACGGGTGGATTAGGAGATGGAGTCCAAGAGAAGTTTGCCCATGCTAGACCTTGGGTCCAGGGAATAGTTGGGGCATAACTTGCAGTACCCAATCCAAATATAGGTACTGAACCTTGAAGGACATTATCCACATCAATCCCATTCATCTGCAGATTGACATCCTCAGGTGTTGCCTTTGCAGTTATATAGATGACAACATTGTCCACTCTTCCTTCTGGACTATAATCGGGTCTCCACCACTCAAGTGCTGTGTTTCTTAGCCCAACCCAAATTGACACGTTAGGCAATGTCAAGAAGGATGCATCAATCTCAATGTAACCTGTTGAATACCAGATGCGATCATCTTGGAAGGCATCGTAGGCCAGACGCCAAAGATAGGTTCCTCCATTATCTGGGTCCCCTACTGATACAAAGAGCTCACAGAATCCAGTCATGATACTCCACGCAATATCACCCCAATAGTCGAGGGAAATACCAATTGATGAAACCTCACCACGGTTAATTGTTAGATTTTGAACCATGTATGCCTTGTCGCCAACATCGTACCACCAACCATACAACCCTCCACCAGCATCGTACTCATATCCTGTATCAAGTCCAAAGACTGCAGCGCCATTCCCCGTGCCGTGACCGTTTGCACTCCAGGTAGAAGACAATCCGTTTGTATAACTGGGACCAAAAGTAGAGGGCTCATCATGAGTCAAGAATGTCCAGTGTGAGCTGTCATCCAGTCCAGGATTCTCCAGCCAGTTTCTATTCTCAGTGACACTTGTTATGTTTGTATACACACCATAACCTTCCCAACCATTGCCAAGAGGAACCGATAAGTCGACAGTTGTGGTTGTCTGAGTCGATGAGACGTAATCCAGCTGTTCATCCGTAAACGTATCAATGCGTATCCCAGACTCATCCGCCAGTAATGGATCACCAGTGCCAGACTGTTGAGTTGGAATGTCAGAGAGATGATACTCCTGCAAAACCTCATCAGGAGCAATCTGAATCACCTCTCCGTTTGAGAGCTCAACAGTTTTGCTATCCGCAGCCTCCTGTGTAAATGCCATTGGATTCTCAGGCACCAAAAGCACACCCAAAACCAGAGGTAGAAACACAAGAAGTAAACCTATCTTCTTCCTTGACTTCATCGAATGGTCTCCTCAATAGGCATGTATACGTCTAAGTCGACTGGATGGTTGATTACTGAATTACCTCTATATGAATAGATGTGGCATATAGAAATCGTCAGGTCTTTCGATTTTCCGAAAATACGAAAATACCTACTCTCTCCGCTGCATCACAAATATTCCCACGACAATAACAACCGATGCAACACTAACCATAACTACAATTGTCAAAAGAAAGTCTGGTGGGATTCCTCCAACATCTCCGAGATCAGTAATTCTTCCACCAACTACCATGTTCATACCCCAGTCCCACGCAACTACCCACATCGTGAGGTTATATGCATGCCCTTGAGTTGGCACTGATGTGGTCCAATTGCCACTATACAGATTCAAAGGATAACTCTGAATCATACCCTCGTCGACCTGGAGAAACAGTGTAACATTTTCAACACCAGAATAATGATCAGTCACTCGAGTCCAGTAGGTAAACGCTTCCGATTCAATGTCCGTAGGTATTGTACCCCATGCTTCAATCACTGGAGGTGTTTCATCGAGGGCTGAATATCTCATCCGCCTTGTCCAATCCCTAGCATCTTTGAGTGCTTCAAATGCAGCAAGCCAGTTCATCTCATTGTAGTTAATTCTTGCATACTGAAATGCTGTAATGGCTTTGTCCTCAGCATAGTAGGTTTCAGGGCGTTCATCCATTCCCAGATTCGCTTGATTGGTAACAAAATTGTCCCAGAGGATAGCCTCCATCTGGTCGAGATACGTCCCCTGAACCCAGTTCTTATCATAGGCTGCTGTACCGTTGTGATATGCGAAGTAACCCATTGGACCATATGAGAAGTCACTTGAGTAGTGCTCATCTTGCCATGTATGGTGGAACCCAATCGCATGCATGGTTTCGTGCAGCTGAATTGCTGATATTCCATCTTTGGGTGTGACACCGTCAGGGCGGTAATAGCGCTCCCAAGACTTCCAGATAACAGTCTGTCCATTCCCTCCTAGTCCAGTATATGTTCCTCCCTGAGTATACATAACCATCTGCTGCTTGATGAAAACCACTCCAAACACATTGATGTTGATATCACTTTGTACATAATGGGGTCGCATCTCATTAAATATCGCGTAAAACATCTCTGAGCCATTGGCGACTGTTGTTCCATCTGGTTCTATTTTGGCATAGGTCCAGAATAGGGACTCCCACTCTGGTTCATTCGCAATATCGAGAAACTCAATTTCGACTGTCCATGGGATAAATGGATAAAGCTCTTCTAAATGGAATCTCTGCTTCTCGGCATTAGTCACCCACTCCAGACTCTCAACTGAAGTTCCATTCGCGACATCCATGCAAAATACTAGACCTCTTAGAGTTCCTGAAGCAACATATTTTGCTGGTTGGTGTTGATATGGGAAGAAGAGTAGATTGATTGGGTCCCATATGCAATCTCTAAGATACACATTGAGTGCTTCAACATCAGAGGGAATTGTTAGGTTAAGCGATTTCACTTTGTCCTCTAGGTCTTGCGTCCAGAAGTCATATTCAGTAATAATATCATCACTCCACCAAATCCGACACCACCTCAGATACCACTGGTGAGCACTTGGATCTACGAGAAAGGTATTGTAGC
>JAEORX010000175.1 GCA_016840685.1 Candidatus Thorarchaeota archaeon | reverse complement strand
AGTCTTCTGTGGTACAGGACTCCCAATGCTAGCTGCAGTGACTGCAAAGATGACACATTCTCCATACTGCACTATCTTCTTTGAAACCGGTGCCATGGATCCCTTCATGCTCGAGATACCCTTGACTGTCGCAGACCCTAGAGTGATGTATAACTCCTCTCATATAGGAGGTCTCGCTGATGCCTTCTCATACATGCAGAATCGAAGGACCGGTCCTTCAGTTCTTGGAATTCTATCTGGTGCTCAGATTGACATCCATGGAAATTTAAACAGCACATCAATTGGTAAGTATGATTCATCAAGAATCCGTCTGCCTGGAAGTGGTGGGGCATGCGATGTGGCAACTTCTGTTGGTCGTACACTAATATTCATGAAGCACGAATCTCGGAGATTTGTGGAGAAGGTTGATTATCTCACTAGTCCCGGTTGGCTTGCTGGCGGTGTTTCCAGACAAGATGCAGGACTTCCGGGAGGTGGTCCTGAAGGTGTGATAACATCTCTTGGTGTCCTTTCTTTTGATGATGAAACCAAGAAGATGTACCTGAGTCGATACTATGGATTCACGAGCCCTAATGAGATTCAAGCAAACACCGGATTTCTTCTTGATATTTCTCAGGCAGAACAGGAAGCCATCCCCACTCCAACAGAGTTGAGAATCCTTAGAGAGCAAGTTGATCCTTTGAAACTAATTCTGCATTAATATGTACATGATATTTTGAAGTAACAAGATTTATGTTCATCATCTCATACGATTGGGAGAATCATTGAACATGATGCAGGAAGTGTGTTCGTGGCAGATTCCAAGAAGGATAGTGTCAGTGAGTCGAGAGGAAATAGTCCTCGAGTCCATTTGCACACTACGATATCTGCCTCAACTCGTGACATGCTGAATGAGATTAGTGGAGAGTCTGGTCGTATCAATGACGCTCTCGAAGATGCAGTTAGGTATTATTCAAAGCGGAGAGACCTACCAGACTGTGATACATGTGAAGACAAAGCCACAACTAAACTACTTTCATCCCTTGTGACAACCGCAGAAATGGGACTTACAAGTTCGGAATTCCTTGAAGCATTCATGAATCTTGGACATGGTAGCTACTCGTCGAATGAGTTCATCGAGAATATCAACAGGATAGGCATTGAGCACACTAAGCTGCTGAGGGGACTTGGCGTGATTGAAAGCGAAGCTTGGAAGAACACGTACGAGGCATTTGCAGAACACATCAAGCTCTTGGAGAGAATGGGTATACTAAGTTCAACGGAACTGTTTCCTGAAAGAAACATAGTTCTAGCAACCGTAAAGATGCTACGTAGAATCCCAGAGGTGATTATTCTCTTCCTACTCTCAAGTTGGGATGAAGCAGGATATACAGTTGATGTTGAGATAATTGCAGCGAATAAGATCAGTATTCGCTGGTTGGAGGAGAAGAATTTCAGCATTAAAAAAAATGAGCGGAACCAGCGTATCTTTGGTTCATGGAAGGAGAAGAGAGAGGATCTGTTGATGAAATCAGGTCGTGCTGGAAATGCGACGATACCCGCTCCACTTCTTGATTGGTTGGTCACAAATACTATCGATGATCCAATTGGTGAGAAGACACTCATCGAGATAAGGAATTCGGGACCTCAATACACACCAAATGATCCAGGGAGCGATCTCTCAGTTCAGGACTACGTTCAGAGAGCGGCTCTCAATGTATCATCTACTGGTCTATTGGAAAGGTGTGATGTTAAGAAAGATGGAGAAATGGTTAAGGTTCAATTAGGCGCGAGAAACTCTTCCTTCAAAGATCTAGCGATTAAGCTAATGCTGAACCTGCTAGCCCTAGATAATGTTGAAGAGATATCTCGCGAAGAGGGTGAATCTACTGCAGTTCTACACTTAGGACGCAAGCTTTGGGTCTGAACTTTTTCTCAATATGTTCAATATAGAAAGTCGATTCCTAGGTTAGATACCTCTTTCTTTACCTTTTCGTATATGCTAAAGCATTCCTTAGAGGGTTCACCAGTCAAGATGTCACAGCACTCTTGGAAACGTCTACCCTTTGGCGGATTAGGAATCTTATCCTCGAACTTGGACACCAAATTCTTCACGATCTCATTTGCATCTGGACGAGTTATACCTGCAGCTGCATAGGCAACTTCCGAAGCGAACATAGGTTCTATAGGCGTAAGGTAATCGAAGTATTTACCCTTCGCCACACCTCCTGTTTCAATTGAAGCTCCAGATGATACTGCGGCTATGAACTCTGCTGCAAATTCTTGGAGAACCATTTCGGTACATGGACCTGCTGCAGTGTAGTTATAATACAAAGCCGGCACCTTGGTGTTTCTCGACACAGCCTGTGCATAGGTACTGGCAATCCAAATAAGTTCAGGGGAGGAACTTGAAGTATATTTGACATGAATTGGGAAGCATAATGTCCAGGAAGCACCATATGTCAGGATTCCTTGAATGTGGAACGCGGTACTTGTGATAGCAGTACCCTCAGCCCCACCAGCAAATCCACCATAGATAGGTCCATAAATCCCAGCGATTGGTACATTCAATGATTGAAGAAGAGCTACTCTGTTCAACAGATCCAGGTCAGTCTTCAACTCAGCTAACTCCGCCACCATGTATCCGTCAGTTTTTCGCAGACCAAAATCAGGATGAAGACCTGATGCCAATGCGATGGCTGATTCTGCGGTACCGATAGCGTTCATAATGGGTAATCCCGGACGACCAGCCCTTCTCAACGCCTCTCTACCAAGAACTACAGTCCGAATTGAGCCTTCTATTTCTAGAGGAGATCTAGCGCGAATGGTTGCACCATCTACTGAGAGTAAACAGGGAGTAGTAATTGCATTTGCTATTGGTATTCTCTTAGCATAGTTTTCTACAAGTCTCATGAAGATACTTTCATCGGAAACAGTTACACCGCCAGCACCTGCGAAGATCCATGGTCGATCTTTGGAGTCTGGTTTTCTGGGAAGCAGGGTTCGTTGTTCCATTCCTTCTCCTAATAGTGCATGATCAAAAGATGTTTTCAGCTCATTTCGAACCTCCTTCTCATCGAAAGCTATGACTCTCTCTGTGTCTTTGCAATATACACCTACCGAACATATCAGGTCAACAGCAGCCTTGAATATGGAATCAGCAAGGCCATCATCTGATGGAACAAGGACATCTGAGTCAAAACTTATGCCATACTCCTTGACCAACTCTCGGACTCTCGGAGAAAACACTCTCATGTCATACTCTTTCTCAAGTACAGGCCTTCCATCAAGAGCTCTCTTTGCTATCTCGATTATCGGAATCACAGTCTATGCCCTCCTCTTTTCTATGAGTTGTGAGGCAACTCTTACAGCTTCGGGAGCCGTTTCAGCAAAACCATCTGCTCCTATCTCATCAGCCCAAACCTGATTTGTGGGTCCACCACCCACCATGACAATGTATTTGTCACGGATTCCAATTTGCTCCAGAAAGTCAATCACATCTTTCTGACCACCTAGAGTCGATGTCATCAGAGCGGATACTGCGATAATGTCAGCTTTAATCCTCTCAGCCTCTTCTACAAATTTCGATGTTGGTACATCTACTCCAATATCACTTACTTCGAATCCATTTGCGATAAGGAGTGATTTGAAGATATTCTTACCAATCTCATGAACATCTCCACGCACAGTTCCGACTACTACCTTTCCTTTCTGAGGCACTTCTTCAGACTTGATTTTAGGAAGTACAACATTTAAACCCGCTATCATTGCTTCGCCTGAAAGCATTAGCTCGGTTAGAAAGATATCCATCCTCTCAAATTGCTCACCAACAATCTTAGCACCATCAGAGATTCCCCTCTCCAGAATTTCTATAGGATCTATTCCTGCCGCTAGTGCTTTCTCTGTCAGACTAGCTGTAGCTTCAGAATCTCCATTGATAACTGCTTGCTTTATCGCTTCAATCTCTCTACTCATCTTAGACTCACATCCAACTGTGATTATGAATTACAACTTGTGAACAAAGAGAAAAGAGCAACCAACATAGATGTACAAATTTGAACAGGCAAGATGCGTTGTGTCACTATTCCTCATGACATGCAACCTGTCGTCCATCAGGCATTTTTCTTAATTCGGGTTCTTCCACACTGCACTTTTTTTTCGCAAATGGACATCGGGTGTGAAATCTACATCCAGTTGGGATATCAATAGGGCTAGGAATCTCACCTGTGAGTAATAGACGCTCTCTTTTGATACCTGTTTCTGGAACAGGAACGACTGAAACAAGTGCTTTTGTGTAAGGATGGCTTGGATTGTTGATGATGTCTTTTGAATCTCCAGTTTCAACGATTCTACCAAGATAAGCCACTGCTATTCTATCAGACATCTGCTTAGCAACAGCTAAATTATGGGTTATCAATACCAAGGTGATTCCTCTGTTATTTCTCAAATCGAGTAAAAGCTTCAAAATCTGTCCCCTCATCGATACATCGAGCATAGAGACCGGTTCATCAGCAATAAGAAGTGCTGGATTCAACACCAGTGCTGTTGCCACAGCGACACGTTGTCTTTGACCGCCACTAAGTTCGTGGGGAATCCTCCCTGCAAATTCTTCAGCTGGACGAAGTCCCACGTCTTCAAGAGCAGCTATGACGCTTTCCTCGATCTCACTTGCGGTTGCATAAACATTGTGGATCTTTAGTGGTTCTGCGACAATCTCACCTATCGACATGTTGTTGCTAAGCGACCCATATGGATCCTGAAAGATCATTTGGATCCTTCGACGATACTCCTTGAACATGCTCTCATTCAGAGCAGAGATCTTTTCTCCTTCAAACCAAATCTCTCCTTCTGTCATAGTTTCGAGACGCATAACCAATCTCGCTATTGTAGTCTTACCACACCCACTCTCGCCTGCAATAGCAAAGACTTCTCCCCTGTTGACTTGAAGATCTACTCCATCAACAGCACGAATATACGAGTCGGACTTCTTGGAAATCAAACTAGATAGGAATCCAGCTCTGACAGTGAACCATTTCTTGAGGTTTTTGGTTTCGAGAATAACATCCGACATCAGAGTTCATGCCTCCTGTGACAAGCTACCCTATGACCGTCTTCATCAACTAGTGGTGGTTCCTCAACCTTGCACTTGTCTATTGCATAGTCACACCTAGGATGGAAGTTACAACCTGAGGGGGGATTGATTAGGTCTGGTGGATTTCCAGGGATGTAGTCAATCTCTTTGTCTGCAAGTATACTTGGAAATGAGGCAATGAGTTTCTTCGTGTAAGGATGAGCTGGTTCATTGAATAGAATGCCAGTTGATGCCTCTTCAACGATTTTTCCA
>JAEORX010000021.1 GCA_016840685.1 Candidatus Thorarchaeota archaeon | reverse complement strand
CAGGAGCTTTTGAATAACCAAATCATTGTAGGCAAAGACAGAAAAATCCCCCAGACCAGCTAGTGATAAGACTCGAATAGTCCACTCTCCAATCCCTCGTATTGGATGCAAAATCTCAAAGACCTCTTCAAAGGGAATTCCAACCAGGGAATCCAAGTCTAGCTCTTTCTTGGCTACGAGCTGCGCCACATCATGTATGTACTCTGCCTTGTAGCCAAATCCATACTCTCGAAGCCCATTAATGCCAGTTGTCATAAGTGTATGCGCATCTGGAAATGAATACCATAAGCCACTATTGAAGTGAATTGGTTCAACAAGACCAAGTATCATTCTCTTTGTGAAGATATTGGCAGCTTTGTACGAAATCTGTTGTTGGATTATCGTCTTCATCAGTGCTTCGAATGGTGTTGGGGACATATATGGTCGAATTCCCTCAACAGCTGGAACATATGGAGATAGGACTGGATCTTGACGCATTTGATCCAATGCAGACTCAATCTCTACTTTGAGTCCCAGTGTTCTCTCCACAAGTCTAACGATTTCATTTCTGCGTATATCCTTCATAGAATGAGTGACCTGAAGTGCTCTCCCTGGCTCAGTCTGAGTTATTATCAATGATGTTTGTAGATCCCCTATGTTATAGACTCGACCTAGATATCCAACTCCAGTAATTTCAGGAACAGGTTGGATATCTGGATAAATCCACGAATGAACTGATGTTAGTAGGTCATAGCCAGTGGGAACCTGAATCCTTAGTGACAATACAATCACTCATAAAGAAACAAGGTCTGCTAGAAAACATCCTAGCAGACACTTGTTGCATTGATACAAAATTGCAGGTCAGAACGAGTCTGTAACTACTCCGTTTCCCTCTTGAAGGGATTCCCCTTGAATGGATTCTTTGGAGCGTGCAATTTTATCTTGAAAGTATCCTTTACCTTACCACCTGATGAGTCTTTGTCTTTGCTCAATGATTTTTCCTCACAAACCATTTTGTGGCTAGTTCTATGATATCATGAGTCTATTTTAATTTATCATACATTTTTACCTCTGAGTAATAGAACATTAGGGTTAAAACTAGACCACGCCCATATTGGCAAGGACTACCATGCAGAATAAACCCAAATCATTATTGAATAGACCTATCACAAGAGTGACTCTTGATATCGTCGCAGCTATCTTTCTGAATATTGGTTTGTTCTATATTCTAAATATTCTCGCGCCTCTGGTTGTAGGAATCATTATTGGGTTTGCAACTTCGAAGGTGAAAGATGGTGTAGTCATCACTTTTGTTGGAACTTGCCTATCTTACTGCATAATATTCATCATCTCTGAGTGGCTACAGGGATTCACCAGCGCACCTCTTGATGTTGCTATAGCAGTCTTCATAATGGGTCTGATGGGAGCTTTGGGTGGGCTAATTGGTGCGTATACTTTCACAAGAGTTAGATCTTGATTTATGTATCAACCGCAATTCTTCCAGGAGTAAAGTCAGCGTTAGGACCCACCGTTGTTCTCCGTAACGGATTCCCGAACAACATCCATTCTACTACTGATACTGCATTATCACTCTTGAGTTCGGTGGTTTCGCCCTTTCTTATACTCTCAAGCTCATCGAAGACCTTAGAATCAATGTTCTCAGCCAGTGTTCTATCGACCCCGAGTTTCACTTCCCCAATTAGTTCATGTGTATCTAGAAGGTCGAGAAAACCAAACTTCCATCCATCACAGTAAGCACATCTCCGCCAATCATCAAAAGGCTCAAGATTATTCATAGTGTCAAGTGTCGCACCAATATAGGACGCTCCAGAATTTAAAAATGCCTTAAGTAGCGGTCCCTCTTGAGCTGTACTGCAAGCTTCTGAAAACACCACGGGATATCCTTCAAACTTTATGGCTGAGGCTTGGAGATGAGTGATTATGACTGAGTTGTGAGTAGCCCATTTGTCTGGAGTACCATGAATGCGCACAGTGAATACACCATCAGAAAATTGTAGAATGAACTCACTGACTGAGAGTAATTTGGCATCATCCTCAGTGTATCGATGCAGCACTTCAACATCAAAACCAAGCTTTGCGAGTGCATTGACATGAGTATTGGATCTCTCCGGTTGGCTGTCAAATACTATAGCGATGTCACTATCAACAATGTAGGGGTCCATATGGTAGAGTACTGTTTCTGGAGGACCGAAGATTCGACCAAACGGGAAATCAGGGATGCCATCTCCATCTAGATCTTGAATGAACCAATCCGTAAAGGCAAAAGAGCCATCATATGAAATCTGAGTAGCAGGTAGTTCCTTGTTTGTCCCAATTAGCAGAACACCCTTGTGATATCTTGGGTCATAGGTGTTTCGAACTGTCTTCTGCGTGAGAACCCAAGACCTTCCCTTTTCAATAATGAAGTCAGCCTGCAGCTCCTTTGCCTTCATTTCATAACGCGCGATATTCTCGTCACCTACATTGCCACAGACAACAAGCATGTGTTTTAAGAGGTCTCTCTTCATTCGACCAACATCGAAGACAAGCTCCTCATCGGATCGTTTCCTTCGGAATTTCTTTCTGATTTCATTGATAGAGCCAAAGCTGCCTTTTCTGATGATGTTCATGACACCGGGGTCCTTATCAAAAGTGATAATTACTGTTGCTGGTGTGGCCACCTTCAGACAATACAGCAGAATTTGGGAGTAGACATGACCTCGGACATTAAGATTATCTCATTTGATTTGGATGGAGTCCTGTTTGATGGCTCAAGTGCAGCATTTGCAATTGCTCAAAAGGCGGGATTGGGCGAGCAATACGTAAAACTCTTCGAAAGGATGGCCAAGGAGGGATTAAGTCTCAGACAGTCGGTGATAGAGGGTTCAAAGATATGGAGAGGAATTCCCATTGATGGATCCTATGATGACCTTGTGTATTCCCTACCTTTAATGCTGTGTGCGGAAGAGGTTGTTGATACTCTCAAGACACGCGGCTATGATGTTGGATGCATCTCAAGTGGAGTCAGCCAGTTCTTCATGGAACCATTCAGTCGGAGATTGAATCTGGACTTTGCATACTCAAATACTCTAGGTTCAAACAATGGAGCTCATGATGGAACAGTCCAACACATCATGGATGGTCCTGAAAAAGCTATTACAATCTCCGAATATGCAAAAATAAGGGGATATTCGCAAAGGCAAATTGCCAGTGTGGGAAATGGACGAAATGACATTGAGTTATTCAAGATTTCAACCTTTAGTATAGCATTCAATCCTATGGACAGCACAGTTGCTGAAGCAGCTTCAGTGATAATTGAGTCTAAGGATTTGCGTCCAATACTGGACTATTTTGATACTCTCTAACCGAGAATTTTATAGAAGGCATTTTTGATGTGTTCTTTATCCTCCTCAGTAAGGCTGGGATGCACAGGGATGTCAAAGTGCCTCTGTCCAATCTCTTCAGAAACAGGTAGATGCATCGACGAGTAGTTTGGATAATCTACGAATTTAGCCCATCTCCATTTGTGGATATTGAGATATGTGCCTTGCAGATGACAGGGTAGAGCATAGACTGCTCTTGATCCTACACCTTCGCTTCTGAGTGCAGTCACCAATTCATCCCGGGTAATCTTTTCAGAATAGATACAAGGTGCATAAAGATGATATGAAGACATAAGCCCGGGTTTCTCAGCCTGAGGTGAGATTGAGTCAAACTCGCTGAGGAAGTCATCGTACTCCTTTGCGTTCTCACGTCGCTGCTTCACAGCCTTTGGGAGCCTTCGGAGCTGTTCAATTCCAATAGCTGAAACAATGTCCATCATCCTGTTGTTATAGCCAATCCTATAATGACTATAACCACCCTCCTTCCCACGACCATGATTTTTGACCATAAGGATCTCGTCAAGGAGTTCTTCATTATCAGTAGTAATCATGCCGCCTTCTCCGGTCATCATGTTCTTGGTGGCATAAAATGAGAAGGCTCCAACATGTCCAAGCGACCCGACCTTCTTCCCATCGACCTCAGCCCCATGAGCCTGACAGGCATCCTCAATTACCTGAAGGTCATGACTTTCAGCAATCTCTAAGATATGGTTCATATCAGAAGGCATCCCAAATATGTGAACAGGCATGATTGCACGGGTCTTGTCAGTAATCGCATCCTCAATCAGCTCTGGATCCAAGTTATAGGTATCAGGCTTGATATCCACAAAGACAGGTACAGCACCAATCATAGCAATTGAGTTTGCAGAGGCAATAAATGTGAAAGGTGAAGTGATGACTTCATCACCTGGTTCAAGACCCATTGCTTCCAAGGCAGTACTCAGGGCAGTAGTGCCATTGTTCGTAACAGTGGCGAATTTCGTCCCGGTGTATTCAGCGAACAATTTCTCAAGCTCTCTGGATACCTTGCCTTCGGCTAACATACCAGATTCAAGAACTCGTTTAACAGCTTCAATCTCTTCTTCACCAACTATTGGCTTCGTGAAAGGAATCATGGCTATTCACATCTCGCTGGTTTTTCATCAGTCATAAAACCCTTTGGCATGTATCACAATTGTACCGCTATTAATCAGTGACTTCGGGAGTCGCCTCAATCTCAGATTGGATTTCCTTGTAGTAGGCACTGCGACGTTTATTCTCGATTAGTCCAACAATGCCAATAGAGGCACTCATCACTGCAAGCGCCACAAGCATATACGCTAGGTTTCCAAGATAGAAGATGATAGCAAGGGCTAGGCCACTGAAGAAACCGGTCGAGGCTCTTACGAAGTTCGTTGTCTTCCTGGGAGTGAGCCTCTGACTCATCCAATCAATCACCGTTGTAAAGCCTAATGCCACAGAAACAAAGAACCAGAACCACTCAGGGGTAAGGCGAACTTGAGAAACAAAGAGAAAGATGAGACCCAAACCTAGACCTCCATATATCCCACTGCAACGACCACAGAGGTAGATTGACCGACCTCTAATAGAAACACGGAGGCAATGACCAAACATTGACGGTGGATGATGTGACAGGAGCATATGGAGACCCTCACGAAAGTCGCCGGTTTGATCAAACTCCTCCATACTATCGACCTGTAATTCGTCGGAGTGTTGTATAGCCTCATCATCAGTACTCACAGGTATCACACAATGAATCGCCATTCCTTGATGCTTAAAACATATCGCTTGATGTCTAGTAACCAACTTGCCAAAAAAAATTAAAGTTCACTTTAATCTGACCCGATTTTATCTTGAGCATACAGGGAGATGTGATTTTATTGCAATCTATAGCTTCAGAACGCTTGTTCGACCCACTTTAGGAGAACCGATATGAACAACTAAACATGACGATAATGAGAGCATTTTAATGTAGGTTCATTCAATGTTAAATCACTTTAACATGAAGACGGACGGAAGCGTTATGGAGAAACTGCTACTTGTTGATATGGACAAATGCACAGGTTGTAAGCAGTGTTCACTCGCATGCTCTCTGATCAAAGAAGACTTGTTTGACCCTGCTAGGGGGAGAATCAAGATTCTCAAGAAAGAGGACATCGCGATGGGACTTCAGCTTCTATGTGAACAGTGCGAGTCACACCCTTGCATTGAATCCTGCCCGAATAATGCTTTATCAAGGGATGAGAAAACAGGAATAATTACAGTTGATGAGAAGCTATGCACCTCTCAGGCGGCATGTGTTGAAGCTTGCATATACCATGCGATTAGACTACATCCTGAATCAAAACGACCGATGTTTTGCGATTTATGTGGTGGAGACCCATATTGCGTGCAACACTGTGTTCCAGAGGCTCTTCAGTGGGTTGACAAAACTGATGATATGGTCAAGAAGAAGAAGAAGCTACGTTCCATAAGAATGAAGATGTACAAAGAACTGAAAGAGGAGGCGAAATAAGTGTACGCACATCAAGGTAAGATATTGCATGTAGATATTGGAACTGGAAAGCATTGGATCGAGGAGATTCCTGAAGAGTGGCGCAGGCTCTATGTAGGTTCACGAGGAATTAATGCAAAAATACTCTGGGACTATTGCAAGGACCCATCAATCACCTGGGATGACCCTAGAAACATCATCATCTTTGGACCCGGTGCAGTAACGGGGACAACAGCTCCTGCATCAGGGCGAACATCAGTCACAACAGTAGGTTGCACAACAGGGCTCTACCTAAAAAGCAACACTGGAGGTCACTGGGGTTCAGAACTCAAGTTTGCAGGCTATGATCACCTTGTGGTTCACGGAGTATCCAAGAAACCTGTATACATTCTGATTGAGGATGACCATGTTGAAGTGAGAGATGCAAAGGACCTCTGGGGGAAGGACATCATAGAAACCGATGCGCTTCTGAAGAAGTGGCATGGCGAGGACTCAAGAGGATTGTATATCGGACCAGCTGGTGAGAAGCTTGTGCGAGCAGCCTCTATTCAGTGCTCCTTATACCATGCTGCAGGTAGAGGTGGAGGAGCAGCAGTGATGGGCAAGAAAAAGCTAAAGGCCATCTCGGTGAAGGGCACAAAACCCGTCCGTGTCAAAGATCCCAAGAAATTCGCAGAGATTGCTAAAGAGATGCGAGAGCTTCTGAAAGCAGACAGTGGTGCCCAATCATTACACGAGTTTGGCACTTCAGGGTCAATTGCTGGAGTGAACGAACTCCATGCATTTCCAGGGAAAAACTGGCAGACTGGTTATACTGAGAACGTACACCCAATTTCTGGTCAAGCTCTGAATGAGAAAGGATACCTGAAACGGCGAGTAGCATGCTTTGGCTGTACTATCGGTTGTCATCGTTACTCAGTGATAGAGAAGGGGCCAAACAAGGGAATAGCAAGTGGAGGACCGGAGTACGAAACATTTGGTGCACTTGGAAATGGACCGGGTATCATCGATACAGAAGGAGTTCTCATTCTGAATGAGATCTGTAATAGACTTGGACTCGATACAATTACTGCTGGTACGGTCACTCAGTGGGCAATTGAGAGTTATCTCCGAGGTGTTCTCACTAAGAAGGACACAGATGGTCTTGAGCTCGATTGGGGTAAACTAGATGAAGTGAAGAAGACTGTGGAGAAAATCGCTTTCAGAGATGGTAAGCTTGGAGATCTTCTAGCGGATGGCTTGAAGATTGCGACAAAGAAAGTTGGGAAAGATTCCTACAAATGGGCCATCATGAATAAGAAAGGTCTCGAACAGTCCAATGTCGAAACCAGGTCAGCAAAGGCATATGCTCTGGCTTTTGCTGTTAATCCAAGAGGGAATGACCATCTCATGACTGAAACTTTCGCAGAGTTTGGTGCGAGTCCAGAAGCGGTGGATGTCATCGAGAAAGTGACTGGCGATAAGAAATGGGCATCACCACACTTCACAGAGTATAGAGCAGAGATAGTAAGGTGGCATGAGGACTGCTATGAGATTACAGAGGCACTTGGCTTCTGCGTCTTCACCTCAACAGCAGCATTTGGTGTCAACCCAGACAATATGGCAAGACTCTACACAGCTGCAACAGGAATTGAGATGTCAGAAGAAAAGATGATGCTCACGGGTCGACGGGTGTGTACTATTGAGAAGGCATTCAATGTGACCAGAGGGGCTACACGTGAGCATGATAATCTTCCTTGGCGTCTAATGAATGAAGGTGCAGCATCTGGACCACTCAAGGGTGAGATGAACTCACAAAAAGAACTTGATGGGATGCTTGATCGTTACTATGATCTTCATGGATGGGATAAGAAAACCAGTTGGCCAACTCGAGAAACTCTCGAGATGCTCGAGCTAAAGGATGTCGCAGACTATCTAGAGGAACTTGGCAAACTTCCCTAACTGAGGGGCATTGCCCCTCCTTCCCTTTGTATTTGTGGATGTGATAATCATGAAAGGTTTCAAAGAACTAGGTGTTGCTATGACGGGAATCTTTCCTGTCAGAGATGCTGTTGAACTTGCTAAAGTTGCTGAAAAGTCAGGACTGGGCTCTGCCTGGTTTGCCGAGGACTACTTCTTTCGAGGTGGCATTCCCTACATGACTGCGGCAGCAATGGCTACTGAGAGGATAAGGCTTGGACTCGGTGTTGTAAACCCATACTCTCGCCATCCCGCGCTCATCGCAATGGAGTTTGCCACTCTCGATGAGATGTCCAACATGAGAACTGTCTTCGGTCTTGGTTCTGGAGTCCCATTCTGGATGGACCAGATGGGCATCTATGACAAAAAGCCACTCTCAAGGACAAGAGCCTGTGTTGAACTAGTTCGAAAGATAATGACTGGCGAGAACACAAACCATGAAGACGCTTTCTTCACTGCAAAGGACATCAAACTTGTGTTCAAACCTGTTCGAAAAAGAGCGCCTATATATTTGGCTTTTGAAGGTCCTCAAGGCTTGGCTCTATCAGGTGAGATAGGTGATGGTATTATACTTTCGATATTCTGTACTCCCTCCTATGTAAGGTATGCTTGGGATAACATTGCCAAGGGAGCGAAGAAAGCTGGTAGGTCGTTGGATGACTATGAGATGGTGGCATATATGCCAATGGTCATTGATGATGATCTCGACAAAGCTATACACACTGCACGAGAATTCTCGAAGCTCTATCTGCCCCACTCGCAAGTCGGAGGACCACTAACGACTCATGCAGGGGTCAAGCCAGAGGACACGCAAGCGATGAGCAAGGCAGCTGAGAAGGGTGATGATACATTACTCTCGGAACTCATCACCGACGATATGGTGAAGGAGCTGTGTCTGGTTGGTGACCAAGAGTCGTGTATCAAAAGACTTCAGCAGATGATCGACGCTGGTGCTAACACTATTGTTGCATTTCCAGTACCTGGAACAGAACCACTGGATAATGCAAGATTATTGGGCAAGGAATTCACACCCCAACTGAAATAGCAGGATTTGATAACATGCACGAGCCAGTTGAACCATTCTGTCTAGATGATGCTGAAAAACCAGACATGCCTGAGGAAGCGAAGCAAAGGAATCGTCTGGTTGCCTACATCGCTACATTTCTTGTGACATTCACACTAGGAACAACAGAGATCTTTGCACCGTGGTACATCGGAGAAATTGGTGGGTCTGGGTATGAGATGGGCTGGGCTATGGGTTCATTTGGAATCGTCTATATGGTCTCACCTGCTTTGGGAGGGAGGTTTTCTGACAGAGTGGGGCGACGAACATCACTACTCATCGCCACCATTGCTTACTTCCTAGTTCTGGTCCTGTACCTCAATCCACTTGCGACTCCACTCTATCTAATCATCATTCGAGCTCTAGAAGGACTGGTATATGGATTCATAGCTCCCTCCAACCAGGCGATGCTTGCTGAGCTTACTCCTGAAGCTGAGTGCGAAGTTCTTGGCAACTTTTCTACCTGTTGGAGCGCAGGTATGATCTTCAGCCCATTTGTCCTTGCATTCATGGAAGGGAATTACGGCCCTACCTCTAGCATCTATATTGTCATTGCCATTGAACTAGTCACTCTTGGATTAATTGGAGGGTTCTTGCAGGGCTATCGAAGAAAACCGATAGTTATGCAATCAAATGAGGATGAAATCAAGAACAGTAGCTCTCACAATGTATCATCAAAGACAAGTCCAAGGTTCATTGCATCTTACCTTTCCATCATGTTATGGGGAGTGATTTCCACGGTAGTGCTTGCTCTCTTCCCGACGTACGTTGAAACATTACCTGGTTTCTCTACCACTGATTGGGGTACTATGCTCCTTGTCTGGAATGGAGTTCGTACCCTGGCGTTCGTCATAACAGCACGACTACCAGAAACTTCAATGAGTACTGTGATACTCATGGGCGCAGTACTCTCTGCGGTCTCATCAGGTTTCATGTTCGTATTCATTGATTTCTGGATGCTCATAGTCGCGATGATTATCTCTGGTGTTGCAGTTGGATTCAGTTACCTTGGTGCATTGTATCTCATTGTATCAGCAACAAAAATCGAGAAGGGAGCGTATGCAGGTCTCGTAGAGAGCATGGGAGGTGTGGGTCTCTTTCTCGGACCAATAGTCGGAGGTTGGCTGGATGACTTTGGAGGCGCACTTCCATACCTGATGTGCATGGTACTCTCTATAATTGTCCTATTGGGAATCATACCATTGCTCTTGAAGGAACGCAAATTAGTGAATAAGTAACTCTCACTCTTTCAGGATATCATCAAAAGAACCCTCCAGAGAGGGAATTTCATTTAGCTTCTTCTTTGGCGGATTAGGATAGGCTAATTTGCTATGGGAAAGTCCCGACTCAACAAGCATGAATGCTGTCTTTATCGCTACGACCCAGGGATCGATTATCGGGACTTGGAGTTCCTCCATTATTGGTTTGAGATCGACCTCATGAGATAGTGCAGTGCAACCAAGTACTATAACATCTGCACCATGATTCTCAATGAGATCTTTACTCTCTCGGAGTATCTCTTTCTGTGCTATTTCGGGTTTCTTGGCAATATCTAACACAGGCATCTCCAAGTATCTGACACCAGCACAAAAAGACTCTAAGCCCTCTTTCCGAACTCCATGTTCTATACACTTCTTCAATGCCTCGCCCTGAACAGTGACCACACCAAAGCGTGTCCCAAGTATGAGTGCTAAATGAAGAGCTGTGTTTCGAGGGCCCACGACAGGAATGTTGGAGACCTCTCTACCAGCTTCAAGGATTGGGTCACAGGCGCAGTCTATCACTATGACATCATATCCCTCTTTGTTTGCACGGACAATCTGTTCCAGAATGAATGGGGCATTATACGCCTCGTCTGTGAGCGATTCCACACTATGTGTGCCATGCTTCGGAGTGAAGTTTCCAATCTCACATCCATCAGGAGTGTGTGACTCAACAAAGGCTTTCTTCTTGGGGTCTTTCCACCAGTCTATACCTGTTGCACCGATAAGAGCCAATCTTGTCATATGATATCTACTCCTTGGCAAGCGTGAACAGTCGCTGGATTAACTGACTTCAGAGATTAATGCAGTCTGCCTATTATCTCTTCCATTGGTATGTAATCTAGCTCGGGGTGACCATATCTTTCTGGATGGAAGGCTTTCTTCCCAATCTCAGTACTTCCAGCAAATCTCAATCGCTCGTGGGCTGGAATTGCAGTGACCACTACTTCCATACCTTTCTTAAGATAGGCACTCATCACTCCATGACCAGTGTCTGGATAGTGCATACAGATTAGATCTGGAAACATCACAACAGGTTGTCCATCACACATCGCCATCATGTACTCGTTCTTCACTACGACCTCAAACCTTCCTTTGAGATCATGAGGCTTGATTCGTACCAACACATGCCAGTGTCCAGCGCGATCTTCACCCTTGACTTCCTCGACCTTCCCATGGGTCAGAACTTGTCCACCCATCACATCAAGGAAGGCATCAATCGGATTATTCCCACTTTCATTGGCATCACGAACAGCAGCTCCAAGCTCGATTGACTTGGAAATGCTGTCTGGAATCACAGCTTTTTTGAGTTGAGCTCCAGATTGATAGTAGTGGTTGTTAGCACCAGCACCACCATCATTAACCACCGCAAACCGTCCTATCTCATCCGCTAGTGCGGGGGAAGTCGTCTTGTCTACAATGATGATACTTCCATTTTTTGACACCACGGGCATGGGACAGAGTTCGATGCCATAACCGACAAAGGTAATCATTTGAGTTTCAGGAGCGGACCTACCAAGACCATCGCCATCCACAGTTGTAATCCCAGCTCGAGCCGCCAGAGAGAGCATAACTGTAGTGTTTGTACCACCTAGTTCGAAGGGCACCAGATGGTCAACTTTCTTACCCGCTATCCGTTCGGAAATCTTCATAGCCTCATAAAGTTCATATCGGGTCTCCCAGGCTTCCAACAAGTCACCTATTGATGTGAATGCCTTGACAGAGCCCATATATCCTCCACAGACAATGAAGGCATCATCTTTGATGTCCACAGGGGGAGTGATTTCATAGGCTCTTCCTCTGTCATAGTCCCAATCAACCATAGGTTTACCAAAAGACACGGGGTCTCCTCCCCCACCAGTGCCCAATATTCCAACGCCTGTAAGCATATCATACGCGTTCTCTTTTGAAAGCTTCATCGCCTCAAAACCTCACTAACGT
Source organism: Candidatus Thorarchaeota archaeon (assembly GCA_016840685.1). Taxonomy (GTDB): domain Archaea; phylum Asgardarchaeota; class Thorarchaeia; order Thorarchaeales; family Thorarchaeaceae; genus SMTZ1-45. Next base: position 15,962 of record JAEORX010000021.1, on the reverse strand, counting down.
ACTCATTTTACCTTGCGTCACGAGTTCCTTCCATTGTGTGGACAAACTTATACCAACGCTGTTTGGTGCCAACCTTGGCTCTCCGTTTCCAACCTCCAGTCTTTGGAGTTTCCTCAATTAACCTATGTAACTTCTGCACTCTCGATATGACCAAATCCTTCTGAGTCTGATCAATCTCTTTCACAGTAGGTACGAAGTTAATGAATTTCTTGATATTTTCAGTGACCGTGTAATAAAAACCCCAGTCATCTGAGAGCATCTTTGCAATATACTTGCCATTTACTCCCACATCAGTGTTATCATCCGTCACATCATGAGCAAGAAAGGTGATGATTAAGTCTTTCAGGTCCTTTGCATTTATCTCGACAATCTGAGTTTTCTCCAAGAACAACTCAGCCAAGGGAATTGTTGGTTCATCGACCTCTAGACGCTTGTCCTTCTTGAAGTCGATCTTGTGACAGAACTCGAGGTGGTCATAGAAAACGTCAATCTTTCTGTCTCTCGCTTGATCTATGAAGAGGTCTCGGAGGGTCGATGCTCTAGCAAAGCTGGGAGGGACCCAATAGTATCCAAGATCATCTCTGAAGAGGTTGATTAGTTTCTGTCGGTGTTTGTAATATGACATGAAGTCAATGTCAGTCACTTGGCGGCCCATATTGATATGTAAATCTGTATACTCAGGACTCTTAATTCTGAAAGCAAGACAACCAATGATTCTCAGAGGTATTCCTAGCTCCTCTGCGGCTTTTTCGATTCGAAGAGCCTCATCCATGAAATCGTCAAGTATGGGACCATATTTCCCTGTCACTCTTTGTTGCACCTCAGTGGTTTGTATAGACTTGATGATGACGTGGTATGACATTAATATCTTGCGTCATGTCCACATTTCCTACAATTTCTAAAAGTCATATTAAAGTCATAGGATACCGCTATATCGTTAAGGATTTAAAGTGTAAGAAGGAGAAAGCGTGAAGAACAACCCGAGGTTGAGAAATGAGAATATTCCTAGCAGCAGATCCTCATGGAAGTCAGCAGACATGGGATAAGATGTGTAGAGCCCCCAAGGTGTTCAAGGCGGATGTAGCCATGATGTGTGGAGACCTCACTGGCAAGGCTATTACACCAATCATCCAAGAGAAGGAAGACAAATGGTATGCGCAACCACATGGAAAGAGGAAAGAATTCAAGAAACAGAGCGATCTTGATAAATTCATCAAGTTCACACAGGATGAGGGGTACTATCCAAAGATTCTGACACCTGAGGAACTTGCCCAACTCAGAGAGACTCCAGGATCCATTACAAAGCTGTTCCAAGAGCTTATGGTGGAGCGAATTAAGCTGTGGATGGACATGGCAAACGAGAGAATTCCTGAGGAGATAATGGTGGTTGTGAATCCAGGAAATGACGATGATTATTCGATTGATGAAGTCATCAAGAACGACCCCAGAGTCATCTACCCACTTGGAAGGGTGGTTGATGTACGTGGTTATCCAATGATTAGTTGTGAATGGGTGAATTCAACTCCATGGGACACTCATAGAGAATGCCCAGAGGATGAATTACTTGAAAAACTCGAAACTGAATTTGCGCGATTAGAAACGGATGATTATTCCAATGTAATTTGCAATTTCCACGATCCGCCATTCAACTCAGGATTGGACACAGCACCACAACTTGATGAAGAACACAAAGTCAAGAAAGCTGGAGCTCATGAATTGCTAGGTCCAGTCGGTAGCAAGTCAGTCAGAGCTGTTATTGAGAAGTATCAACCGCTACTAGGAATGCATGGTCACATTCACGAGTCTGTGGGATATCGTGAGATTGGGCGAACACTCTGCGTGAATCCTGGTTCAGAATACAGGGAAGGAATTCTGAAGGGATTTCTCATCACAATCGAAGATGGCAAGGTTCAAGCTGGTCGAGTTGAACTCTGATTTATACTAAAGCGGAGAGTGCTTATGCACCTCCCCCCTCTCTTTTTTCTTATATCCATTGAAAATATATAGCAGCAAGCTTAAACCAGATTTAACAAATTTAATCTGGATTGGGTTCGAATGACACTTTTGTTAAAGACTAGAATAGATGTTGAAGACCTTACTACTGGGTGCACTTTTTTTGGAACGGGTGGCGGTGGAACCAAGCAGCTCGGTCTCGACATGCTTTATCCCCACGTAGATGCAGGAAAAACTATTGAGATTGTAGATGTCAATACAGTCAAAGATGATGACTGGGTTGCATGCGCGTATTATTCTGGTACCATAGCTCCTCCAACACCGGAGATAGAGGCTATACGAACCCGTTTTCCTTGGGACTACTTTGAGAAGGAACTGGAAGTAGGTCTAGCGACTCTCGAGGACCACATGGGTGTCAAGTTTTCAGTTGTTGCTCCCTTTGAACTCGGAGGCGTGAATACACCAGCACCCATTGATGCTGCAGTCAAACATGGCATCCCATGTGTCGATGGAGACTACTCAGGACGTGCGGTACCAGAAATTTGCCAAAACACTGTGTGTGTCAAGGGTTTCTCAATGACACCAATGGCTCTCATTGACTGGTTTGGCAACAAGAGCATTGTCACCCATGTGATAAATTATGAAATGGGTGAGAGGATCTCAAAAGCACTTAGTGAGGTTGCTTGGGGCAGACTGGGCAATATAGCATTCCCAATTAGAGGAAAGGATTTCCATGACGCAATCATTCCTAACACTCTGACAAAGAGCTACAGTGTTGGTAAAATGATTCGTGAGTGTAGAGAATCAGGAGATGATCCTGCCGATAGGATTGTTGAGAAAGTTGGTGGATGGGTCCTATTTAGAGGAGAGGTCGTTGGAAGAACTTGGGAAAACAGGGAAGGATATATGTGGGGAGAAACTGAGGTCAGAGGTTCAGGGATTAGACCTGGTAAGACATTCAAGGTTTGGTTCAAGAACGAGAATCATGTGACATGGCTTGATGGAAAGCCTTGGGTTACAAGCCCAGACATAATTGAAATCATAGATTCTAAGAGTGGAGAGCCTATCACAAACACTGACATCAAGAAAGGTAACAAGGTCAGTGTAATAGGAATGAAGGGCGAAGCAATCTTTAGAAGTCCCGAAGGTCTTAAGGTCTTAGGTCCACGTCATTTCGGATTTGATCTCGACTATAGGCCAATAGAAGAACTAATCTGAGATCATGAGGGTCTGTTACTCCATAAGCAGATCCTCGCAAGTTTCAAAGATGTAGATTACAATATTTTTACGCTGTAGTGTTTTCTGAAGGTTGAAGGTTCTTGTAAAACTTCTATAGAAGTATAGTCATCATTGAAGAATTTAGTAATATGCTTCTCAGGATCTTCTCCGCTTTTTCTCATTGTTCTACCGACATAATGAATTAGGGTTTGAGTCCAAGTCTTTAGTATTACATTCTCTCTGGCGGTCAAGTCTGGTCTAGCTTCTAAATAGTTGTATATTGCCCAAGCAACTCGTCGATTGTATATTGCTCCGACAAGAAAGTTGACCATCACTAGACCTACAGCTAACAGTGCTAGAGGGAGAGCAAAAGGTGTGAGAAAAGCAACTTGAAACACCCAAGCTATCAAAAGGATAGGGACAGCGATTGTAATGAAAGCCAGTGAAATAAAAGACATGTACTGTTTCCTATTCATAGTCTCTTCAACACCAGGAACCTTCGGACCAATCGCTGCAAGCTTATGAAGAACTGCGCGTATGGTCCCCCATTGTTTGACGAAGCTCGAAGGCAATTCGCCTTTGTTTATAGCCTTATCAACAAAAGTCAAGTCATAGGTTCTGTTGATGCGGTAACCATCAAAAACTGTGATCAAATTTCGTGCAAATTTCAAATCCAAACCATTAGGATCAAATTTGAAATCTTCCAGAGATGCCGGTTTGCCTTTTGCACTTTTTGACCCATGACTCATTGTCGTTTTGCCTCAAGACTGAGCGACATGTGAACACCTAATTAACAGTATCGATGAGTTAGACGATCCAGACGCTTCTGTTTGAGAACCTTTAAGAAAGGGCAAGTATCAGGAGGTTCCGAAGCACACCCGATGCAAGGGGATAATAATAGGATGACAGATATCGAGAATTTACGCGATGTTGAATATGAGGGAATATGTCCTCACAGTGAGAAACTGCATGAATTACAGCTGAATAACGATTTTGCAAGATTCATCCTGCCCCGAGAGAAAAAGAAACAATGGTATCGAGCAGTCTATGATGCCAAATGGGATGAGGTCATCTCGTTCGAAGTTAGTGAGGTTCAGTTCGCAAAGGGTGGTGAAACATGGCCCCTAGAGGAAGAGATAGTTGATGAGAAATTCAGCCCAATAGACTCAGCAGGAATTGTATTTCTCTATTTGATGCCTGATGGGAGAGGTGTGTTTCCTATCTGGACTACAATACCTCTTGAAGACGTGCCTCGAGTAAGGGAGTTCATTGAAAGCCGACTAGATCGACCATCACTCCCAGGACTGGCACATCATGGCACATCTGCTGCAGTGAAGTACATCTTGGACCGTTGTGAGGTATATAGTCGCATTAGAGCGGAGTGGTATGATTGGGCAAAGAAGGGTAGAATGGCTAAACCCAATCCTAGATTCAGAGAAAGAGGACCGGATTATGTCTATTGCAAAGAAGGGATGGCAATAGACTTCTATGGCGCAGGTGAGCAACTCGAACAAATGTCAACATTCTGGCCTTGGAGAAGAGTTCACCGAGTCTTCGCAGATGACGAGGAGCTTGTTGTTCGATATCAATGGCATGAAGATGCCTACTTGTTTAATCAGCAAGTCTTAGATGATGAAAAACGTCATGAGTTCAGTGCTGCAGCTGTAAAAGCTCTGGATGTGTATAATAACTCAGATGATGTTGATGAGTTTCTTATGATAAGACCATGGTCATTCCCATCAAGATTTCACAGGACATGGGACAAAATCGAAGCTTTCTCAAGCAAAGCAAGTAGAAATCGATTCCCCCCAATCTACGATTTCCAAGAAAAATATTGAATTCATTCTCTTGATTCTGTTTTCAAAAAAAATAAGGGAAGAAGAGAGCTTGCTGCTCCCTTCATCTATTCTATGACTACTCAGGTGGTAATTGTCCAAAGATGGCGGACATTTCAATACCCTTGGCCTTGTTCTTGGCTCCGTAGTACATGTAGGCTAATTGACCAATCACGTATACAAGAACTGTGAACAGAACTTCATAGGGTAGTCCTGGTACATATGCTATGATAGCCCAGAAGAATACCGCACCAGACACGAGACCACCAATTGAAATCAATGGAATGCCTAGGAACTTCCAGGCCCCACTTCGCTCCCAAAGCGTGGGTCTATAGTATGGTAACGATACTGCTGCTAAAGCCATCTGCCATCGAATGAAGACGTAGGTGTATGCCACGCCAATCAATGATGCCAGTGCTGTACCAAAGAAGAATTCCAGTGCTGTAGCATATGCAACTGTACCAACCGAAATAATCAGCCAGAACCACAATGTAATGTGTGGAACGTGATACTTCGGATGAACTCTTGCAAATGCTTCAGGACAGAACCTGTCCATGGCCATCGAGTGCATTGGTCGGGTCACCCACAGGGCATTGCTTGGTGAGTCTAAGACACTCGCAAATACGGGACACAGGATCACGAACCATGCAAGTGGATTAGCGCCAAGAATGACTGCAGCATAATTTCCAAATCCTGGGAATACACCACCCACAGAATTGATACCGTAGAGATAGGGTCCCATGCAGCTCTCAACTGCAAAGCCTGACAATAGGAAGAAGCCAGCTATGCCTGCCCAACCACCAAGATTGCTCAGTGGAATGTTCCTACTGGGTTGCGAAACTTCACCAGCTACGGGCATAATCAAGTACGGCCACATACCACCTACTGTTAGTAGAAGGGCAGGCCCTACAGCAGCGGGGTTGAAGTTTACGAACGCAGAGTTGTCAAAGGCTGCTATTGGCGCCCATGTCCCAGCACCCATTGTAGCCTCCCAGACTGTCTGATTAATAGGAGTTGCGATCATTACTAAATCTGCAACTAGCAGTGCAACTATGTTGATAATTCCAAGGATTATTACAAACCAGCCCAGCCATTTTACGCTGAGATAGCTAAATACGAATCCTACGAGGATCATCGCAACAGCTGCGGTGAACAACAAGACCACATTACTGCCTAATTCAGTTGCAGCAGCAACCAAACCAGCATTGCCTGTAGCTGTTCCTATTACTATCAAACCGCCTGCGAATATTTGTACAGCGAAAAAGCTACCAGTACCTCTAAAGACTGGGTTAGTAATTACACTTCGCCAACCTTCCATTACACCAAAAATTGGGCTCAGACCACGTCCAGTGAAGTGGTATGATGCGCCAGACCTTGGCATTGCAAGCATCAAACACATGAGGGCAAGTGCTTCAAAGAAGACTGTCCCTGCACCAAGTGCATACATTGGAACAAGGTGAGCACCTGGATTCCATGTTGAAACCTGAGGGCCAAAGTAGTGGAACCAAGGTCCAAGAGTTAGTGCTATTGGAAGAAGAAGTGCAAAGCCGGTACCAACTTCCTTAACAAGACCGGAGCTCTCTCGCACGAAGAGGAGCTTTTCTTCCTCACTCAATTTGCGTTGTTCTCCTTTTTTTCTCTCTCACGGGAACAGTCTCTCTTTTGATAGGCTGTTCACATGATGACTATTAACAGAAAATCCCTGATATTTAAACTAAGGGGTGCCTTTTTTTGGGACTTTAACATCAACTTTAAGATTATTAGGTCCTATTCATTTCGACAGTTGCTAGAATCATGGAAAAATTACGATGTACGTCGAAGTTTTTGAAGGAGTTTCTGGAGAGTCTCTGAAGCATCTTTGAAGAAATCATGATCCAATAATAAGACCTCAACGTTCCTTGCGCGGACCCCAGTCTTACTCTCTAATAGCACATTCAAAACAATCTCGATATCCATAATGTGAACCGGGGGAACTGAGCCATACTTCACATCCTTGGATGCATAGCCTAGTGCCTCTTGTTTCCCTTCATTCGTGACAATACCGTTTGTTATCAGAACACCCTGATTTGCTTGATGTGTTGGAAGTGAACCACGAATTTCTCGAATGAGGTCTGCACCTATCTTTTCGTCATATCCACACTTCTTTGCATAGACAACAACGGGAGAACTTCCACCATCGTCCCTCCACGATGTTAGCAGAACAACGGTTTCATTGTAAGTGTCAACCTCTTCAGCGTCCTCAACACAAGCTCGGACGTTGAGAAGTACAATCTTCGCCAGTGCGTTGAAATTGTCTAGATCAAGTCGAGCTATTTCATGACGCATCTCTCGTCTCGTTGCTCGATAGAACTCATCAGCACGTGCCCTTACTTCTGTGATCAGCTCTTCATCAACTGCACCTTCACAGAGGTCATTGTACTGATAGAGACCTGGACCAACACGTTGGAAGTAGGCAGGTCTATTATCGACCAATGCCTGCTTACCCTCTATTGATAAGGAGGCAGAAACTGAGGCTGGGTCTCGTTCTAGGGCTTCTGCGATTTCCTTGTAGTGGACGGGCTCTGCGCGTGCGTGCTGAGCAAGCCATTCTTTTAGCGTGAGTCTTGATGCTTTGTCTGCCAATATCAATCGCGACCGTTATTGTATTATTTCTGAAATCAGGGTGACTTCCTAAGATATCCCCTATTTGTTGTTTGCCCTACTTCAATTTTATTAGTCTCTCTGAAGGATGTGGCTAATTACCACACATTTCTATCTCCCCAATTTAAACTTTAACCATGCATTAACAAATGAATTATTTTGCCCACCGATAGATACAGTGGTCATCGCCACGCATCATGCACTTTGGAACAGTCATAGAGAGTGCAGGATCCACCGCCTGAGCAATTCCTTCATCTATTTTTGTTACCCAGTGGCAGATGTCTTTGTTAGCACCCTTGGCACGAAAGGTGTCGATCCATGGGCATGCTGTCACCTTGACATCGATTTTAGCATCAGTGACATCGACTAGCTCTAGCTCAAACCCAAAAAAGGGATGCGCAGCGGCAAAGAACTCATGGATTGACTTTAGATCTCCTTTCCTTAATCCTCCATCTTTCAGGCCTTGCTTTCCTAACTCCAGGCCATGTAACCGATTAGCCTCTGCTAGTGCTTGGAGACCCTTCTCTCCAAACTTCGCCCTGACAGTTTCAACGTAGACAACATGCGCAGCAGCAACGGTTGACATTCCAACAGCCCTGACATCTTCCGGGGATGGTTTTTCCATTATTCAGACCTCCACTAGCTTGATTTTGCTCTCTTTGCTGCTTCTTTGATCAGTTTTCTCATAGCAGTTTCCTTTTCTTTTTCAAGTGGCTCGATGCTGTGGGTTGCAAGAATTTCTTTTATCTTCTCGTTAGCGACCTCTTCCACCGTCTTTGAACCTCTCTTCTCCCATTCTGGCCGGGAAGTTCTATTACTAATCAGGGGATACCATTGTTCTTCCTTGAGGTGTTTCTTCGTGAAGCGGAGAGCATCTGGAGTGTTCAAATGATTCTTCTCATGTCCAACAGCTTCTATAAGGTCTACTGCCAATGTTTCTGGAGTCACTCTGATTCCCTTCGCAACACGCTTTATTGCACCACAGATGTCATTACTAATGGCAAACATCTCGTAGCTGGCAGTGACACCAGCCTCGACAATTCCATATACTGCATCATGGACCACGTCAGCTCCAGAAACTGTAGCAAGCAGTGCATTCATCATGTTCTCGTATGCAGCTTGCTGATCTGGAACTTTGGAGTCAATCACGCCCGCAGCACCATAATATGGAAGTCCGTAGAAGTGAGCCATCTGACAGAAAGCAGCATGAATCAGTCCATTCTCTGGAGAACCATATGCAGCTGTACCATATCTCTGGTCCATTATTGTTGCGCAGGACCCCCACATTATTGGCGTACCAGGACCAATAAGTTGTGTCAAAACGACAATTGCATGGTTTTCAGCAATTCCCTGAACAATAGTGCCTGCAAGTGTAACGGGGCCACTGGCACTGGAGAGTAGACCTGTACTGATATCGAAAGGTATCCTATTCTTGGCACAATCGAGAATCATGTCAATGATTTCTCGAGTATATTTGAGCGGTGGTACATTGTTGAATCCAGTGTCAATAATTGATGGATTCTTTCTGAACTCTTCATCCCCTCCTGAATAGATCTTTGCCATTTCAATGACATCTCTCCACCCTTCAGGAGTCAACGCAACATTACTGAGGTGTTTCTCGGAACTCTTGAACATGGCAAGTGCCATTTCTTGTTCCCAGGTTGTTTTTGGTATGTCTTGAGGAAGAATGTTTGGTTTGATATAGTCAACAGTTGGGAAATAATCTGAAAGGAGTGTGAACTCCTCTAGGTCCTTGACTGTTGAGAGTCGTCGTTCTCCAGTATGCAAATCTATCGTGTAATGAGCACCGAATGCGTTTGTGAAATATGATTTGCCATCACCTATGACAATGTTGTATTTTGGATTTCGAGCAACGAGCTTATGCCTCCGAGGACTCTTCTGCAAGGCCTCATTTACAAGGGCTTCTGATATTTTAACAACCTTTGTCTTTTTATCGACAGTAGCACCTGCTTTTGCAAGTGTTTTCAGAGCCTTGTCGTGTTGAATGACAATGCCAACTCGCTCTAGAACCTCCATTGCTGCTGTGTGTATTGCAGCTATTTCACCTCTACTTAGTATTTGATACATAGAATTCCTCCATTTCATTCATCTATCAGCTTTTAATGAGCTGTTTTACAAGTTTAACCGCTGAAACTGCATCTCCAGCCCAACCATCAGCTTCTATCTCATCAGCCCACTCCTGGGTGGTAGGAGCTCCACCGATTATGACCTTCACATCACCTCTCAGACCAGCAGTTTTCAATTTCTTGATAACATCCTTTTGTGCGGGCATTGTGGCAGTGAGGAGTGAAGATAGACCCAAGATATTGGGTTTGTGTTCTTTCACCTTCTCAACGAAAACATCAGAAGCAACGTCCTCTCCTAAATTCACGACTTCGAATCCATCAGCTTCAAGCAGTGTTCCAACTATGTCTTTGCCAATGCTATGAATATCGCCTTGAACAGTTCCTATCATGACCTTGCCTGGAGAGGTCATCTCTGTCTTGGATTCTTTTATCGCTGGTAGGAGTACTGACATTCCCGCCTTCATGGCATCTCCAGCCATGACTAATTCAACAAGGAACACTTCTCCTTCACTGAAGAGATCTCCTACTTCCTTTACACCCTTGGCAAGACCCTTCGTAATTGCATCCAAGGGAGGGATATTTGATTCAAGAGCTTTTTTGGCAAAGGTCATGGACTTCTCGGTATCTCCTTCAATAACAGCGGCTCGTAGTTCTTCAAGTATTGAAGATGTCAAACAATCTCCTCCTTCAATTTTCTAGACATACAGGAACCCCGACTTATATCTCTACTCGTGGAAGTTAATAAAATCGGAATCCAGATGTTTAAGATACTTTATGCAAAAAAAATGAAGATTGAAAAATAAAGGGAGAGCCTGAGGACAACCTCAGGCTTATAATATACTACTCGGGTGAGAGTGAGGTATAGATCGCATCCATGTCTATGTTCTGCTTCTGCATTCTTCTGGCAAAGTAGAGGAACCATAAGGCTGAGAAGCCATATTGCACACACATCGATATGATGGATAGGAATGCAGCTCCTTGGAAGAATCCAATTAGCAGGAACAGCGCTGTCGGAAGCATTATGACTCCTATTAGTGATACTAGCGCGAAACCTCCTATCTCAGGTTGCGGCCGTATGCTTCCTTCATATAGCGGTCGTCTCAAGAACGGTAATTGCAGCGCCGCCATAGACTGAAATATCATTTCTATGCCCCACAAGCCAACCAATGATGTCACAACAGCTAAGAATCCACTAAGACCTGGAACAGCATAGGCAAAAGCAAATGGTGCTCCAAATAGGAAGTAATAGAGGATCGCATAGGTGGGTGTGTGATACTTTGAAAGCTTACCGAACAGAGATGGCATCATACGGTCAAGAGAAGCTTGGAAGAATCCTCTAGTGACCCACGCCATATTTATCGGTGTGGCTGTCAAACCAATCACAACAGGTGACAACAATATCCAACCTGATATCAAAGGATTGGCTGCAAGCACCGCAGTGAAGGTCCCAAGACCTCCTTGAAATACACCTGTCAGGGTTAGACTCCCAGTAGCGGATGCTACTGCGTACTCAGTTGAAAACGTTCCAAACACTCCTTGGAACAAAGCGGCCCCTCCTGCGAGGAAACCTGCTAGAATCAATCCGCCAAGTACTTGAGCTATAACGAGGTTCTTTGCAGGATCTGCAATTTCACCACCATAAAGCAGTATTAGGTATGGCCATGTCAGACCTATGGGCCATATGGTCGCCAGCATCGTCATTTCAAGACTAAATGCCGGTGCCACAAATCCTGCTCCAGCAGCAACGGTTTGCACCTCTGCATAAGCTCCAGCACCCCATACTGCATCCCAACGACCTGAAACGCTGGCAGCTGGAGTCGTAGCTAGGACTAACAATGCCATGACCCAACCAATCGTTGAGAACATTCCACCAACCATCTGTATCCTCGGTTCCAGTTTCAAAAGTGGTCCAAGATAGGCAATGATTGAAAAAATAGCCATTAATAGTATTGAAACAAAAACCAATACCATTGGATTAGCTGTTGAGAATGTTGCCCCTAGTGCGGACATCCCAGGATTAGCGGTAACAGCACCCCATTGAGCGAATGCAGCTCCTAGGAAAACCAGGAATAGGTAGAACTCGCTTGTTTTGATTATTGGGTTTGCTATAATACCACGCCAGACTGCTATTGTACCTGCAACAGGATTGAAACCCCTTGCTGAAATTTGATAGAGACCTGCGGAACGAGGCATGGCCATCGACAGTAAAGTCATCATTACTGTATAGATGAGCATGAATCCCATTCCTATTCCCCATGAAAGCCCAGCATTTATCCCGGGGTACATGTCCTGAAGGATACCTACGAACAGCCATTGGTATGTCCCTAGGCTCGCACCTAGAACGGCGAATAGGGTGGTCCATGTACCGAAATACTTGGTCAACCCCGATGTCGGTCTAAGAAATAGTACTTCTGACATCAATCTCTCCTTCCTGTTCTTTCTCCTCTCCAACGATGTTATCGGAGAAGATAGCTCAAATATGTTGCAGTCGCGTGATATAAGACTTTGTGTCGAATTTAAGTTCTTTTTGAGAAGTTAAAGAGAATTGATAATAGAACAACGACTTAGTATACGATTTGCACGAGATAATACTGACGCCAAGGTTTCGGAGTCTTCACAATTTCTATGTGGTCATAGTCCACAATACCAAGACCAACAAGATGATCTTTTGGATCCTCATCTTCAAGATAGAGAATTTGTCGAAGTAGATTAATTAGATTCTGAATGACGATCTTTAATTCATCTGAACGAAGTTGTTGAGCGTCAGGATTATCAATAAAGTACTTGTCAATGCTTTTTGCTATCTTTGCTCCCAATAGGTACCGACCAAGTAGACCGATTATCATGGCTGAAAAGGCTATAATCATTATGTAAGGAGCGATAAAACCGATGATAGGTGTTCGAGGAGCGAACAGACCAACTATAAGAACAATGAAAACAATAGGAACAGCTACTTGCCAAACGCCTTCCGTATACGATTGATATCTTGCTAGTCGAATACTATCAGGATGGCTGGTAGCAGCCCGAGCCATCTTTATCAGCTTATACTTGAGTTTCTTCCAATTCTCTCCAAAGGAATCACCAAGAGTCCCTTTTTTCACCATGTCATCAACAAAGCTTAGATTGTAATATATGTGAGACCTATATGCGTCAATGTGATAGATTGCCTTACGAATATCGTCAGGATCGGTTTCCTTTGTACTCTCTTCACCCGACTGTCTTCGTCTTGCAGCTCTCTCACGTTTACTCCTTCTTGACACACTATTTTTCTCCAGATTCTCTTTCACGCAGATGCAGCAATTGCAACAACTTCATCGTTTAGATTTTCCGGCAGGTCAATTACAAAAGCGTTTAGCATTCCCTGCATATATGAGGAACCCGGATTCACGCAGAGAGTTCTTCCAATGTGCTCAATGCCTGCAGACTCATGTATATGACCATGTAGACCCAGAAGGGGTTGAAAATCCTCTATGACTTTACGTACACTCTTACTACCAACAGGAACCATTTCAGGAGAACCATAGCGTATCTTTACCTGAGCTTTCTCATCCAACTTAGGTGCCAAATCAATCCTCGTACCATAAGGTGGCGCATGAAAATTGCACACGAGTCTATCATATGATTCTACTCTTCCAAACTCTTTTTGGAGCTTCTCTAGTAGTTCATCCTCTGGACATTCTCTTGGTGTGTCCCAAGGTGTCGAGTTGACCCACTCGCATGTTATCAGCTGATGTTTGTCGTCGATTTCAACTGCCTTCTCAAGTGGAAAAGTAATTCTATCGCTTGCTGATATTAGATTGTCTATTTCAAGAGAGTCATCATTTCCTGGACTCACAATGACCATGATGTCTGAGGGTACTTTCTCTTCAATGAGTGCAATCCAGTCTCTCATTCTTTTCAGCATCAGTTCATTAAATAGCTCTTTGACCTTCTCTGGTTTTGTTTGAAGTTCCTGAAGCTCTGGTTCCGTTGTTAGAAACCAGTAGAATCCCCTTTTTTCATAGATTTGTTTCGCTCGGTCTAAATCCTTCTCCGACTTGTACTTCTCCTTAGTGCCCCAGGGGGACGACCACCACAACCCAGGCTTTTCCTCAACTATTGGCACTACTGCCTTTCCAGTAAGATCTCCGCAGACCATAACAATATCGCATTTGTATGCCTCGTGAACTCTCACCATTTTACGCTGTACTGGAACACTCCCGTGAGCGTCACAAGCAAAGAAAATACGAGTCAAGATTAAACCTCTTAAAGCAGCGGCCTCAATAGATATTTAAAGGTTTCAGAAATGATAGATGGAATTGTCTACTTGTCGAAGTGTATTCCATGAGTTTCGATATTGAAGCACAACAAGAGTTTGTGAATGAAGCACTAAGAATCATTGAAGAGGCAAATAGACAAGGGATTATTCTTCGACTAATGGGAGCAATAGCTATTCAACTTCATAGTCCAGATTATGCATATCTGCATCAGAAACTTGGCAGGTTCATTACTGATATTGATTTTGTGGCTTATGAGAAACAAACCTCCAAGATTGAGAAGTTCTTCGAGAGCCAGAACTATACTCGAAGGATATTGTCCTATAGCTTTGTTCTTGGAGGAAGGATGATCTTCACGAATAATACAGATGGCAGACATATCGATGTTTTTCTTGACAAGCTAGACATGTGTCACAAGATCGAGTATAAGAAAAGACTCGAGATTGATAGTCCTACTGTCCCACTGGCTGAGCTACTTCTTCAGAAGATGCAAATTGTAAAGATTAGTGAGAAGGATATCATTGACACGACAATGCTTCTTCTTGCACACGATATTGGAGACAGTGATGACAATATAATAAATGCGAAACATATTTCCAAGATTCTTTCAAACGAGTGGGGATTCTACTATACAGTGACGACGAACCTCAAGAAGGTGGTATCTTTAGCACGAAAATTCGAAGTCCTGGAGGAGAAGGACAAAGAAACCATTGAAAGGAGAATCCAAGAACTCATCACGAGGATTGATGATGAGCCAAAGAGTAGATCTTGGAAGATGAGGGCGAGAGTTGGCACATCAAAGAAATGGTATCGAGATGTCGATACTCCAGTAAGCTAGAGAGTTCTAGTGCACTCATGATGGCGATCCAACTAAGGAACAACTTGAACTTTGATAGAATGTGATTTGTCCTTATTCAAGGCAACATCAAACGCTTCTGATGATTTCGATAGTGGAAATTTATGAGTAATTAATGATGCTGCATCAATCTTCCCACTTTCCAAGAGTTCCAATGACACCAGAAACTCTCTCATATGAGTCCAATATGCATATCCCCACGCTCCGGTCAATCGAACCTCCTTTGTGACGAAGGAGAACATGTTAATCGAAACTGGTTCCAGAAAGATGCCAGTCGCGACAAGCGTACCATGACGCCTGAGAATACTTACTCCCTGATCAATAACTGGAGCGGTTCCTCCAACAGCCTCAACAACCTTGTCGACACCCTTACCTGAGGTTAATTCCATTATTCTTTCGACGGGATCCTCTGTCCTGACATTAATTGTGGTTGTAGCACATAGCTTTTCTGCCATATCAAGCTGGTAATCGTGAGTACCAGTCACGAAGACCTCTCTAGCTCCAGATATTGATGCAATCTGAGCGGCAAAGAGTCCAATTGTACCAGCACCGAGAATAGCTACTGAATCCTCAGCAGAAACTTCCGCCCTTTTAACAGCACGAGCAGCAACTGCAATGCAATCTAGTGTAGCAGCTTCCTCAAATGTAGTCTTTTCAGAGATTTTAAAGCACCTATTCTCTGGTGCCACGCAAAACTCTGCAAGACCTCCAACATAGTAAAAGCCAATGAGTCCTGATTTCTCGCAGAGATTTGATAATCCAATCATACACCACTTGCATGTCCCACAGTTGATGGTAGGTTCAACCACTACTCTGTCCCCCTTCTTCAGTGATTCTACACCCTCACCAACCTCGTCGACCACTCCCGCTAATTCATGACCTGGAACATACTTACCCTCACCAAGCACGGAGGAGATTGGAATGAATGTCTTTTCTTTATACAGATGAAGGTCGCTTCCACAAATTCCAGTTGCTCTGACCTTTATCATTACCCAACCAGGTTCAGGTCTGGGGATTTCAATCTCTTCAACTCGCAGATCTTTTGGACCATAAAGGATTCCAGCTTTCATCATTCCCAAGTTGCACAACCTCTCAAAAAATGTCCTGACTTTAGGAA
>JAEORX010000174.1 GCA_016840685.1 Candidatus Thorarchaeota archaeon | reverse complement strand
CTGTGAGTTTTACAAGTTCATCCATAAACTGGTCGCGCGCTTCCGACGCCCCAATCGAAGATATCTGATCAAGAAGTGAAATGAGCTCAACCTCAGAAGCGACTCTCCCAAATATCTCTGGTATTGTTGATATAGAAACTTCATTACCGCCAAAATCTGAAACGGAAAATCCAAGCTCTTCAAGAGTTTCAGATAGCTCAAGGATTCGTTCAATATCGGTTGGACTGAGACTCAATACAAATGGTTGCAATAATTCTTGGATAGCAACTCTGTGTTCATTCATCTCTTTCCTTAACTCCTCATAGAGAACTCTCTCATGAGCTGCATGTTGGTCGACAATCAAGAGACCTTCTTCATCCTCTAGTAAGATGTAGAGACTGTGGACCTGGCCAATAATTCTAAATAATCCACCAAGCAGATTCACAGGCTCTTTTTCACCATTGGTCAGAGTCACAGGTTCAAGTATCGTTTGTTCAACCATGGGGACTGACTTAAGATACTCTCTTGAAGACACCTCGGTTGATAGTCCTGCTTGGATTCTATCAGGTGCTTCATCATCAAGAAACTCATCTAGAGATTGACTCACATCTTTTCCTTTTTCTACGCCCAGCGCATCCTTCACAGACTTTGTGATGATTGAACCCACTTTTTCAATCTCTAATATCCTCACTTCACGTTTGGTTGGATGGACATTCACATCAATGTCTGCGAGATTCAATGCTATATTCAATGCACACACTGGAAATTGCCCTTTCATAAGTAATGTTGAATAGGCTACTTCAACCGCCTGACTGAGACGTTCATCCACGATTGGTCGCCTGACAACTGAGAAGAATTCCCGAGACCTATTTCCTCGGGAGACTGGGGGCATAGCAATAAAGCCCTCTATCCATACACCTTCCTCAGAATAATAGACCTCCACCAACCCTTTAGCAATGTCGCTTCCCCAGAGATACGTGATTCTATCAATTGCACTCTGACCCGGCGGACAATCAATGACCACTTTCTCATCTCTTATCAATCTAAATCCAACATCTGTCCTGATGACAGCATGTTTCATCACAACCTCTAGAACTCGTTGTCCCTCAACTCTCGAATCTGCAAGGTGTTTTAGTCGTGCTGGTATTTTCTTGAAGAGATCGTTTACTTCAACAGTTGTCCCGATTGGTCTGGAAGAATCAGTTATTGTCGGGTTCTCTCCGACTCTTGATATGATTAAGGTTCCAACGTCTTCTTCCTTTGTCTGAGTGGTGATTCTAATATCTGCTACTGCAGCGATGCTTGCCAATGCCTCTCCTCTGAATCCATAAGTTGAGATGGCAATGATATCCTCTCTTGTGGCTATTTTGCTTGTTGAATATCTTTGAAGACACACCTCACAATCGTCTCTGGATATGCCCGTTCCATTATCAGAAACCACAATCTTGTCGACACCCCCGCCCTGAATTGAGATGTCTATCATGTCAGTACCTGCATCAAGGGAGTTCTCAAGCAGTTCTTTGACAATAGAGGATGGGTTCTCAATCACCTCTCCTGCAGAAATGAGTGAAACAAGTTCTTCACTCAAGACTTTGATTTTACCCACCGTAACACCTCATACACGTGAAGATGAGTACTCGACATATCCTCCAACAACTGTCATTTCAATGTCAATATCAATGATTTTGTCTGCTGGTATCCTGAGTATATCATCAGAGAGGACCACAAAGTCTGCCCTCTTTCCAACAGTAAGGCTTCCTAGAGCATTCTCTTGGAAGACAGAATATGCGCTCTCCATTGTATAGCACCGAAGTGCTTCCTCAACGGTGAGTCTAACCCGTTCATTGTGATGGGTTGTCGCTGACCATATGCCATAGAACGGACTATATGGCATACCATCTGAACCAAAACAAACTCTGGCACCATTATCAAGTGCTACACGAAACATATTCATGCCCCGTACAGTTTCCTCGTCAAATCTCTGATCATAAAGTCCTCCGGGTTGCTGCCATCTCCCCACAAAGTTAGGTTGCATTGAGAGAATTAACCCCAGACTCACAGCCCTACGAATCTGATACTCGTTTATCAATTCAGCATGTTCAATTCTATGTCTTTGTTCTCGTAACCTGTTCTTTTCAGGTATGTTCTCGAAGGTGGAAATGACCATCTCAATTGCTTCATCTCCAATTGCATGTGTGACAGTCTGGATATTATGCTCTACAGCTTTCCTAACAACCTCCTCATACCTCTCTCGTGGAAACAGCAGCATGCCTTTGTTTTTAGCGTCATCAATGTATCCCTTGGATACGAAAGCTGTCTTTGCTCCAATTGATCCATCAGTGAAAATCTTTACACCACCAATCCTAACCAGAGGACTCCCCATTCCTGAAGTAAGACCGAGTTGAATCATGTGATCAATCTGTTCTACAGGGATATTCACGATCATTCGAGTTGTGAGTTCTTGTCTTGTTTCTAGCTCTCTGATGTGTCTAAGCGTTCCACTTGCGGCATTGTCAATTGCCGTTGTGATGCCTTTCTCATTGGCAATCTTATTTCCGACTCTGACCCCCTCTTGAATCTGCTCTGAAGTAGGTGCTACCTTCTCCCAGACCTCCTCTATATCTTTGAATATACCAGTCGGTCTACCCAGCCTGTCCTTCTGGACTCCCTCTTGATTTAGGGGGATGCCTAACTTCTTCAAGCCTAGGCTGTTTACAGATGCAAGATGTCCACAGACACGTGTGACCATAATTGGGTGGTCCTTGCTGATTGGGTCCAAATCCTTTGACTGAATGAACCTTTTCTGAGTCCATTCGCTCTCATCCCAATTGTATCCAAGAATCCATTCACCCTTCGGATACCTAGGAACAGCATCCTTCAGGAACTGAACAGCCTCCTCAATCGATTCGACCTTGTCTAGTTGCACATGCGCCGCTTTTACACCCGCACTCGTTAGGTGTGTGTGAGCATCAATGAATCCAGGAATTACTGTCTTGCCCCCCAAATCCAAGACCCGTTCCGCATTAGGTACAAGATCAATGACTTCATCCTCCTCACCAATAGCTAAAACTTTGTAACTCTTCACAGCAAGGGCAGTTGCAGTGGGCTTTTGAGGATCCATCGTGATGATATTCCCATTGAAGACAACAAGGTCTGCTTCTATCTTCATGGCACACACACTCATGTTGTGAATTAAAAAAGCATATCTTTCTTGTCATTGGGAATATCGCAAAAGGTGGTTTTTTCCCTCACATTCCATCCAAATAACTATTATATTAAAAATGAATATATTAATATCACTTAGCCTATATTCATCAACGTCACCAAAAGTCGCTCTCGGGCATGTCCAGTAAAATTTGGTGCTGGGACATCTCCAACATTACCAACCACCTTTCCACGACCAACCGGACCTATTCATCCGTTTGTGCTGTCAACAAAAATGTTGTACATGCTTGGTGGAATTGGTCTTGATGGAGTTGTCGTTGGCGTTGCGGCTAAGCGACGCAACAAGGAACAATAAGAGGGGCCTTTCCTCTGCCCCTCTTTCCCTCTTCTCTCCGGACTATTTCTTAGGAACTTTCTTCCAGTCATCCAAGAATCTCTTAATCCCTATGTCTGTCAAGGGGTGATTTACCATCTTTTCGAGCACATCTGGTGGGATGGTCGCAATATCTGCTCCAATCAATGCTGCTTCATACACGTGAATTGGGTGTCTGATGCTGGCTACAATGATCTCTGTTTCAAACCCATAGTTCGCATAGATCTGAGCTGTTGCCTCAATGACCTCCATCCCTACTTGGCCTATGTCATCCAGTCTCCCGATAAAGGGTGATACAAATGTGGCTCCTGCCTTCGCGGCAAGAATCGCTTGATTTGGACTGAATACAAGGGTAACATTAGTCTGAATGCCCTCGTCCGCACAGACCTTCACAGCCTTGAGACCTTCCCAAGTCATGGGTATCTTGATTGCTGCATTGTCAATCCACCCGTTTAGTTCTCGGGCTTCTTTCAACATTCCCTCAGCATCTTCGCTAATCACCTCAAGGCTGATGGGACCTTTCACGAAGGAGGCAATCTCGTCAACAACTGTTCTGAAGTCGCGTCCCTCTTTCGCAACAAGTGATGGATTGGTGGTCACTCCATCCACCATGCCTCTTTCATGTGCCTTCCGTATTGCTTCGACATTGGCAGTATCAATGAAGAATTTCAATTCTGGTTCACTCCTATATTGACCTGATTATGGTTAGTACAATCGAAGGTAGGATTCTTGCTGGATTTAAAACGTGGGGTCTAGCATTCTATTGCATTGCTTTCCTCATATCACGTACTCTTTGTTCGATATCAGGGGCGTTGAAAACAGCAGAGCCAGCGATAAAGAAGTCCGCTCCAGCTTTCCTGAGGTGCCCAATATTCTCCAATGTCACTCCGCCATCAACTGCAATTCTGACGCTTGGTTTCAACTCATCAAGAAGTGCACGTAGGTCTGAGATCTTTTTCATAGTCGATGGAATGAACTTCTGACCTCCAAAACCAGGACAGACACTCATTAGAAGGACTGAATCGATGATGTCTATCACTCCTTCGACAGAAACTACTGATGTTGCGGGGTTGAGTGTGATTCCTGCCCTAGCACCATGATCAATGATCATTTGGACTGTACGATAGACATCATATGATCCTTCAACATGTGGGTAGATGAGTTCTACTCCCGCATCAATGAACTTAGGGATGTACTCTCTAGGTTTCGTAATCATAAGGTGTGCATCTAGAGGAACTTTCGTTATGGCTTTCATCTGTTTTGCAATCCAAGGTCCAAACGATATATTTGGCACAAAGTGTCCATCCATTATATCTAGATGGAAGTAGTCCGCACCGCCTTTCTCTGCAGCCTTGATGTCAGCTTCAAGGTTAGCAAAGTTCGCAGCTAAGATTGATGGTGTAAGAAGAGGCTTCATCTCATGATTTGGTCACACAAGCTCGTTTTTTTCTTTTTGGTTCAAATGTGACTCATCTCACTTCTATGGAACTCATGAAAGTACTCACAACTTTCACCCTGTTTACCCTTGATTTAGAGAAAGATGGTCGCCTTCTTTGTTATTTCAAGTTCTCCCCTGAGTAAGTTGTGCACAAATCTGATCATATGGATTAGTGCATGCCACCCTGACACAGTGGATCTCTTTTTTGGATGTAGACTCTCATCTTCCTTGTTCATTCATATGTGGAACGACAGTTCGGACCAGTCTCGCAGAGGGCGTTTGTATTCCAGATGTTGCTATCGAGTTCTCATTTGCGATGTGAGGATGCGTCAATTTGAGAAAGCACATAGCATGACTGTGGTGGGACTATCGTGAAGTCCTGGGATGGTTCCTCGCCGGGTACACAACCG
>JAEORX010000173.1 GCA_016840685.1 Candidatus Thorarchaeota archaeon | reverse complement strand
TGAGAATGTGATGAAGTCCTGAAATCCAGAGAGCTCAGTGAAGTGTTGGCTCGTACCTGGTCCAGCTATCGCTACCATCATGAGAATATACGGTGCATACCACAGCAGAGGGAGAACCCCCCAGATCATAAAATTGGCTGGGTATCGGATGGCGATTCGCAGGTTCTTCAGGGCAAAGACTTTCGCAGCCTGCCAGTCCATCAACCTGGGTTTGAAGCTTCTCAGGTAGAGACTCTCCTCTAATCTGGAATTCTGGTGATTCAATTCAGCGACTGTCAATCCTCAATCCTCCTGCCAGTCAGTTTCAGGAACACATCATCCAGAGTTGGCTCCTTCACCTCAAAGTGTTCAACTTTGACATCTGGTGTCTGGTGCATGATAGCCAATAATCTGTAGGCGAGTTCATAGCCATCCTGAGCAGTGACCACAAGCTCAGAGTGTCCATTTCTCTCAGTGGATGTTGCTGAGAGGACCATGTCCATTGCTTTTATGTGCTCAAGGTCTGGGGTCCCAACGACCTTCATGTGTAGGCTGTCATAGTTCCTGACTTCTTCTTTGAGTTCCTTTGGGGTTCCGAAGCTCTTGAGCTCTCCCTCGTTGATCAGAGCAATCTTGTCGCAGAGGAGATCTGCCTCATGCATATAGTGCGTGGTCAGCAGTATCGTCTTATCTCGCAGCTCGTCACGGATGTACTTCCTCAGGTCTGTTGCAAAGGTTGGGTCGAGACCCTGAGTTGGTTCGTCCAGGAGTAGAATTGGGGGGTCGTGGAGAAGCGCCCGTGCGAAGACTATCTTCATGCGCATCCCATGGGATAGGTTCTCCGTCTTCTCATCTGCCTTCTCCAAGAGACCCATTCTCCCCAGGAGGTCGTCAGCTCGTTCCTTTGCCTCTGAATCCGTCATTCGATAGAGCTTCGCGAAGAAAATCATGTTCTCTCGCGCACTCAGTTTCCAGTAGATACTTCTCTCATTCCCTTGACACACGCCTATCGATGCTCTGGCGTAGGTTGACTCTTTGAGTACATCATATCCATTAACTCTAGCAGTACCTGAAGTTGGAAGGACCAGCGTTGCAAGGCATTTGATGAGAGTTGTCTTTCCAGCTCCGTTGGGTCCTAAAAGGCCGTAGATCTGACCTTTCGGGATGTCCAATGTGATGGACCTCAATGCCTCTACTCTCGTCTTCTCGACAGGGACCACGATTGCGCGCCTTCTAATACTGATGAAGGTCTTCGAAAGGTCTTCAATTTCTACAGCGTTTTGTTTCAACGTTTATTACCTCCCCCAGATCGGGTGAGAGTCTAGGTGTTCGTTCAAATAGCCCATAATATACACTCGGATGTGAATCAACCCGAGTGAAAAGGAATCGCTCGGGTATTAAGCCCGTTTACGTTTTGTGAGCATGCGAAACACCTACCATCGAGCGGTATCCTATTTCTATATGAATTTTACCACCCACGTGAAAATATGATACTATCTCTTGAGTGACAGTACTGGTCCCATTTTTTGTCACTGTTTTGTCCTTCCGATAGAATATTAGGGCACTGCATTTTCGCGACCCATAATGCAACTAACACAAGAGATTTTCATTGGAAGCATGATTGGACTCTTAGGATCAGCTCTCTATGGGCTATCAGTGGTTGTCTATCGTTCTCAGGCAAAGGAGATCAATCCTATCGCAGTTAGTGCGATTAAGATGTGGGTTGCTTTGCCCTTCATGGCTGTAATGACCCTAATCCTCCCCGGGTTGACTGCAGCATTTCTCCCTTTGACAGTGGTTCTTCTGCTTTCTATCTCTGTTCTCCTTGGAGCTGTGATTGGGGATACAATTTACCTATGGAGTCAGGAACGAATTGGGGTTTCATATGCGTTTCCAATCGCAATGTCATTCCCAATCATAACCTTCTTCATGACTGTATTTTTTCTGAATGAACCACTTCTTCTATCACGCTTAGCAGGAGCTATCATCGCTGTCATTGGTATCGTTCTAATTTCAAATGAACAGAACAGAAACCAGAAGAACAGTGAGAATCCGTTGAAACTGGATGTTCTAGGAATTCTCGGAGCAATTATCACAGCTATACTCTATGCCTCAGGGACTACAATCCTGCAAGTTGGGATTGCGGGTGTTGATCCAATTGCAGGGAATCTCATTCGTGTAGCAGTTGGTTCCATCGCATTCGTGCCCATGGTGGCTGTTGCTCAAATGAATGGAAGGTCACTCCCTCCACGAAAGGCTACGATTCGCGTTATGGTTGCAGGATTCTTTGGAATGGCCGTAGGGTCTCTCCTCTATGTTGCAGCAGTTGCGATGATTGGTGCAGCAATCATGTCAGTGATTTCATCAACTGCCCCACTCTTTGCGATACCTGTTTCAGTGTTCTTTCTGAAAGAACGACTCACACTCATAGCTGGCGTTGGGATTTTGGCTACTATTATTGGTGTGGTCCTGGTTGTAGTAGGTTTCTAGTCTATTGCGGAGCGTCAATCAACTCAAGGTAGCCTTCAAAGATATCTTTGCCACGTTGGAACCTCACCATGAGTTTGGTCCCAACTCTCTTATGTATCACTCTGCGTCTCAAGTCCTCCATCCCTGAGATTTCATTATCATCAATAGCAATGATCACATCACCTGCTTGAAGTCCCATCCTCATCGCTGGTCCTTTTGGAACATCTACTAAGAGTGCTCCCTTGTCCACTCGCAATTTGTAATGTGCCGCAATACCCTTGTTCAAGGTCACGCCAACAATTCCCATCCATGGTGTGCGAACTGTACCAGTCTGAACTAATTCATCAAAGATAGCTTTCAGAGAGTCGACTGCAATGGCAAAACCGATGCCTTGACTCCAAGGAATCATTGCTGTAGGAACCCCAATCAACCTTCCAGAGGAGTCAACAAGTGCACCACCACTATTTCCAGGATTGATCTGTGCAGATGTTTGAATAAGACCCTCGAGGAAAGACTCCTGACTCTGAATTGTCCTATCAATAGCACTGACCATTCCAAAGGTTACAGTTGATCCAAGTCCCAATGGATTGCCTATTGCGATGGCTAGCTGGCCTACTTTGAGCTTCTCAGAATCACCCATTTCGATGGGATTCAAATCAACAGCTTCAATCTTCAAAATTGCGAGATCCCTGATCTTCGATTCTCCAACCACAACCGCCTTGAATGTCCTTCCGTCATGTAGTGTCACATCCACATCTCTGGCTCCCTCTATGACATGAGCGTTCGTGACGATGAATCCGTCCTTGGTAAGAACAACTCCCGAGCCCTGTCCCTTGACAGGTACCACCTGAGAGAATTGAGTCCTCGCCAGTCGAGTGGTTGTGACACTTACCACGCTTGGTACGACCTCATCCACTATCTCAATCAATTTCTTCTCAAGTTCTAGAAACATGTTATTAACTATAGTACAGAGAATATTAAGTTGTGCAAAGTGGCTAATGTAGCGATGTAAGTATTCTGGGCTTTGATGACCCCGTGAGCTTAAATATCACCTGGCTGTCAAAAAGCAAGGCGATTCGTGTGATTGAATGGGTAAATATCATTGTCTTGGTTGTGTCTACCATTCTATTCCTCTACTTTTATGTCAGGAGTGTGAGTCCTGCACAGCTTGAGAAAAAGATGGGCGAAGTCGCCTATCAAAAATGCAAGACAAATCGACTTATTGCAGGAGCATTCGAGACAGTCACTGTCATCAACTATGTTATCTACTTCTTCTATCCTCTTCCAATTGGTATTCCTCTTGTATTCCCATGGGAGTGGACTGTGTCGATTCTCATTGCTATCATCATCCTGATACCAAGTATGTATCTAATGGCAATTGGTGTCAAAGATGCAGGTCGCGAAACTCTTGAACCAAGGAAAGAGCATACCCTATATGGGGGCATCTATCAAACTGTTCGTCATCCACAAGCCATTGGTGAGTCTGTGATGTGGTTTCCGATTGCATTGTTCCTGAACTCACCCTTTTTACTGCTCTACTCCTTCATCTGGCTGCCAGTCTTCTATGTCATGTGTATTGCTGAGGAGAGAGACCTTGTCTTGCGATATGGGACACCGTATCTGGAATATCGTGATCGAGTCGGATTCCTAATTCCCAAGAGGAAGAAATAGAAACGTCCAGCTCATGTCTTTATTGGAGCTCCGCAATATGGACAGAACCTGTCCTCTGGTTTCAATGCAAATCCGCAATAGGTGCAACCAACCTTGCTCTGAGTTGGTTCAACTATACGGATGGGTGTGTGAGTGACTTCGCCTGAAGATGGGTTAAACCAGACATCCGACTGGCCACTTCTTTTGTCTGTTACGATATGTTGTCGTACGCGCTCCTCAGTCATTCCCGTGCTATCAGCAATATCTTGTACAGATCTCACATTTTCCCTCCCCAGTTGGTCTCTGACCCGTGACTTACCTCTGTTTGGTTTTGTTGCTGTTTCAATGAGACCTGCAATCAAGAAGACGAGAGGTATTAGAAAAACCCACGACATTGTCTGGAGGAACAGCCATCCAACGAAGATAATGGGAATGAACGTGCCACAGGTAATCCCTTGGTCCTTCTGCTTCTTCTGGTCATAAATTGGCTTATTCTGCTCAGGAATGTAACCAGAGGTATAGGTGCCTGGCTCAGGAGCTTTCCAGTAGTCGTAATCTCTCTCTCTAGTTCGAATGCGACGACTCTGTGCGGCACCTGAGATGAATATTACTCCAAGTACGAATATCGGAATCAACAACCATGGTTCACCAATTGCTAACATCACGATGAGTAGGACGCCTATTGGAATCAACAGACCAATGGGACTTTCTTCGGTTTTTGTCATATTCTTCCTTCCCATGATGTCAAAATTTCTCCAAGCCTTATTGATATTGCGTACTAGGTGGCTCTTTCTTTTGCCATATGGTAACCTATTTCAAACCTGCAACGCTCGTACACATACAATGTCATCACCATACAAGGACAATGGTCAATACTTGGTCAGCAAGGTTAGGGTTGAGACTGACTTGAAGAGCTCAATCCAGAGAGCTATTGATAGCATTGGAGGAATTCACAAGGTCATCGAACCAGGTGATAAGGTGACAATAAAACCTAACCTCAATACTGGGGATCCCTATCCTGCCTCAAGTGACCCAGCGTTCATCAAAGCTCTTGGTGAAGTTATCTTGGAAGCAGGAGCTTCGAAGCTTGAGATCATTGATAGCTCTACACTAAGAGTTTCCACTCGAGGCGTGGCTCAGAAGATTGGACTTGATATAATTGCTGATGAACTTGATGCTGACCTCATTTTCCTTGACGAGCATGAGTGGGTAAAGGTGAATTTTCCAAGAGGTAGGTATTTGAAGAGTGGATCGATTGGGAAACCCCTCCT
>JAEORX010000020.1 GCA_016840685.1 Candidatus Thorarchaeota archaeon | reverse complement strand
TGAGCACAGGATTGTTTTACGCTCCACAGATTTTCGCACCAGAAGATGAAATCATCGAGTTGGCAAAGACTGTAGCGGAGTATAATGGGATATATGCCTCCCATATCCGAGGAGAGGGAGCTTCAGTTGTTCAAGCAGTCAAAGAGCTGATTAACACTGTGGAGAGGGCTGGCTGTAGAAGAGGACAGATTTCGCATCACAAAGTATCTGGACAACCTCACTGGGGGACAAGTAAGCATACCCTCAAGTTGATTGCTGAGGCGAACAAACGGGGTCTTCGTATCGCTTGCGATCAGTACCCCTACAACAGAGGCATGACATCACTGATATCATTGCTACCTCCATGGGTCCATGAGGGAGGTATGGAGACCATTCTGGATCACCTTAAAACACCTGAATCTCAAATACAAATCAAGAGAGATGTCAATGGTGGAACTGAGGGATGGGAGAACATCGTCAATAACGTAGGGTGGGATCGCATCTACATCGCATCAGTCAGGACCGACAAATGGAGAGATATTCAAGGAAAAAGCCTAAAGCAGATTGCAGAAGAATATGGATACTCTGATACCTTCCAACTCTTGTTCGATCTCCTTCTTGATGAAGAAGGAGAGGTTTCAATGACCATAGAGAGTATGGGTGAGGCTGATATTCGACGTATCATGAAAGACAAGTATACCATGATAGGAACTGATGGATGGGGACTCTCGTCAACGGGGGTCTTTGGCTATATCAAGCCACATCCCCGGTCCTATGGAACATATCCACGAATACTGGGCAAGTATGTACGCGAAGAAAGACTCCTCACTCTGCAGGAGGCTGTCTGGAAAATGTCTGGGTTTCCAGCTGAGGCGTTTGGTCTCCGAGATCGTGGGTCAATCAAAGTAGGCTCATGGGCTGATATTGTTGTTTTCGATTCGAGTACAATTCGCGATAAGGCTACTTATCTTGACCCCCATCAGTTCCCCGTGGGAATAAGGTATGTATTTGTCAATGGAAGGCTCGTAGTGGATGGATCCACACAGCTTGATGTTTTCCCTGGGAAGGTCCTCAGACATGAAACTGGAATCCACTCATCCTGAGTGAGATGCTACGGCAGGAAACTCAGCCCTCTTACTGGCTTTTTCAACCTCTCTCACAGCCTCTTCGAATATGTTCAGTCCCGCCTCAGCCAACTCTTTCGTTATCACAAGCGGAGGCATAAATCTGACAACATTGGAGAAGTGCCCTCCGATCTCGACGATCAGCCCTCTTTGATAGCAGGCTTTTCTGACCTCCTTTGCGAACTCAGACCAGGGTTTCTTGTTCTCTTTGTCCTTCACGAATTCGACACCCAGCATCAGTCCTTTCCCGCGAGTGTCGCCAATGAACTCAATTTCTTCTTGCATTTCGCTAAGCCGTGGAAGGAACACATCCTCGCCCAGCCTTGCAGCGTGCTTCCAGAGCTTGTGTTTCTTCATGAATCTCAAGGTGGCAGCCCCTGCTGCTACAGCAACAACATTACCCCTGAATGTTCCAACGTGTGCACCCTTTTCCCAAGTGTCTAGCTTCTCATCAAAGACCAACACCGACAGTGGAAGACCTCCTCCTATGCCCTTCGAGATGGTCATGATGTCAGGGGTGATTCCTGAGTGCTGACAGGCCCACATCTTACCAGTCCTACCCATGCCTGCCTGAATCTCATCCACTATCAGAGGAACACCATACTCAGCTGAAATCCTCTTCACTTCAATAAGGAACTCATCAGGTGCAGGAAGTGAGCCTCCCTCACCCTGAACTGCCTCTATTATGATTGCCGCGGGGTCCACAACTCCAGACTTGGGGTCCTCTAGCACATGCTCGATATATTCTGCGCATTCAAGAGCGCAGTTGGAATACTCTCTCCCAAAGGGACATCGGTAGCAATATGCATATGGCACGAAATGTACCTCTGGGATCATTGGCATCAAGCTCTGCTTTAGCGACTTGTTTGCCGTCAGGGTTATCGCACCAGCAGTCATGCCATGATAGGCTCCCTCGAAGGAGATCATTCCAATCCGACCTGTGTTGAACTTAGCCAGCTTCATTGCTGATTCAACTGCATCCGAGCCCGTTGGTGCGACGAAGAGCAGCTTAGCAATGTCCCTCAGACTATCCGGGAGGACTGAGAGAATTTCGTCCACAAGTTCCATCCTAATGGGAGTTGGAAAATCCAAATTATGAGTGAGTTTACCCATCTGTTCCCTTACTGCCTTGACAACTTCAGGATTACAGTGTCCTATATTTACCACTCCTGCCCCTGCAAAGAAATCGATGTAGATGTTTCCATCAACATCCTTCAGAGTTGCCCCCTTTCCCTCTGCAAAGGCTACTGGAATTGCTTTCGGATATGATACTGCGGCGCTTTCAAAATGCTCCTGCTTCTGGAGCAGTTCTCTCGACCGTGGCCCTGGCGGTTTCTCAAGAATAATCGCAGAGCTGGAGAGGTGTAGGTTTCGTAATTCATTATCATTCATCTACCAAACCTCCAAAACAATCAGTCTTATCACTGGGATGTACAGAATACTTTCGTGATTCACTGGAAAATCCGAGTTCTTCAGGCTCATTAACAACATACTTACCTATAACCATTGTCAATGATGACAATCTGACATCATACTAATCACGCACATATCGTTGAGTTCATAGGCAAATATATTTCGAGAAATCTGATGATTTTTGGAGGTCACCAATTTGGTCTCCAGTGATGAAGCTACAAATCGACCGGCTCGGGTTGCACTGAAGAGGGATATTGGGTGGTTTGGATCCTTCTCAATGGGCTACGCTGACGTAGGTGCGGATATCTACGTGGCTCTTGGCCTCGTGGTTGCGTATGCAGCTGGATGGGCTCCAGTAGCTTTCGTCATTGCATCAATCACCTACATAGCTACAGGTCTTGCATATGCTGAGTTAGCTACTGCATATCCCTATGCAGGTGGTGCTCAGGTCTATTCGATGAAGGCATTCAATGACTTTGCAGGTTTCCTTGCAGGTTGGCTTGTTATGTTGGACTATACAGTCTGCACAGCCCTCTTCGCAATAGCCACAACAGGATACCTCACCTTCTTCTTTCCAATACTAGCGCAGACAAGTTTTATTCTCACAATTATGGGTTTTCAATTGACAATCAGTGCCATCGGTCTTATCGCATTTGTGATTGTAGTGATTCTCATTGGAATCAACCTTGTAGGAATCAAAGAAGCCTCCAATCTCAATGTCGTCATGGTGGGTCTCAATATCGGTGTGCTCTCTGTAATCATAGTTCTAGGAATATTTTTAGCTTTCAATATTGGCTTATTCAATACACAAATTGTGATTCGCGGATTGCCTGACCAAGTGGGACACATTTCCTATATCTGGAGTGCTGACTATAGCAATCAGAACTTTCTTTATGCTGTGACCCTCGCGATGAGTTCATTCATTGGAATAGAGTCGATAGCGCAAGCTGCAGAGGAGACAAAGCGTCCTGATAGGACCATCCCTCGCGCCACAAAGATGTCTATTGTTTCAGTATTGGTCTTTGCAGTAGGGCTCTCTATCATAAGTCTTGGAATGATTCCGTGGGAAACCTTGGCTGCAAACCTCTCAAACCCGATTTCAGCTCTAGTCCAGTCAATCCCCTTTTTTGGACAGTCAGTGTATTTCTTGGCAGTAATTGCCTTCACAGGTTTTGCGATTTGTTTAGTCTCCTCAAACACAGGAATCATTGGTGTTTCACGAGTTGTCTTTTCAATGAGCAACTTTGGATTATTTCCAAAATGGTTCTCGAAGATCAATCCAAAGACAAGAACTCCAGTGAGAACGATTATCGTTTTTGGTAGTATTGGTGCTTTGATGGCTCTAATCGGTCATTTGGATTGGGTTGCAGACCTGTACAACTTCGGTGCTCTTCTCTCATATCTGATGGTCAATATATCACTCATCGTTCTAAGACAGACCGACCGTGAAACCTATCGCTCATGGAAGGTGCCATTTTCTCTCAAACTGAATGTGGGGAATACAGAATATGAAATTCCACTCCCCAGTTTTCTTGGGATTATTGCATGTTCTTCCATCTGGATTTTGGTCGTTATCTTCCATCCTATGGGTCGGCTCTTAGGATTCAGCTGGATGAGTATCGGAATCATCATCTACACTTTGCACCGGAGACATATTGGGAAGCCACTCATGAGCAGAGATATTGGTTCAACAATCAAACCCATGACTTACAAGATGAATGCCTTGGTGCTACTCCGCCCTGAAGAGAAGGAAGAAGTAGCGGAATCGATTTCGAACAGTCTGGATCCAAGATTTCGGCTCACCCTTATGAGCATAATATCAACAGACAAGTGGGAATTGTCCCTTTCAAAAGCTGAAGAGTATAAACGACTCCTTGAATCGGATCTTATAGAGATTGCCTCAAAGCTTGAATCATCCGGATTTGAGACAGAATCGAATGTGCAATTAGGTTCATTAAAAAGAATCGTGGCTGAGGTCGCCATATCTGAAAAATACGATTTCATCGTATTGCTACGTGGAAAGGTGTTTAAGAAAGGGAAGAGAAATGGCTTCGAGGATATGATATCCTTTGTTTCTACTATAGCTCCTGGCAAATTAATGGTGGTACGCAGATAATGTCAAAGATACGTGTTATTCTTAACGTAACAATTGAGTCACGAGACCTGGATGATGTTTCAAGAGCTCTCGCAGAACTAGATGAAGTAACTGATGTCTATGAAGTGACTGGAGAGTCTGACATAGTTGCAATCGTAGAAGCTGATGATGTAGTAGATTTCAGAAACATGCTAAAGAACAAGATTCTAAAAATCGATGGTGTCAAAACCACGGTCTCTAGCGTCATTATGTATGTTCACAAGAAAGATGGCGAAAGTGTAAACTAATTCAGGAGGGTGATATATGGGTACTATTGATGATGCAGTTCTAATGCCAGTATCGGGTCAAATTGAGTATTCAGACATGGTCGCTGCGATGCTTCCCCTCTTGAAATTCCAAACAAGTCATATCACACTGCTTCATGTCATTGAAGCTCCAATCGAAACTTCTTTGGGCTCCGAGGGCATGGAGGAGATATTCAAAGAAGCAGAGGTGAAAGTCCAACCATTACAAACCTGGTTGAACAAGCAAGGATATGCTGCTGAAATAAAGATCGTCACAGCACGTAGCGTAGCCTCAGCAATAGCGGAAGAAGCAGGCACCTCCAGGTATTCCATGATATTCATGATGAAGCGGCGAAGGAAAAAGGGAGTTCTTGGACTTTTTTCTAAAAGCGTCACTGAATCTGTGATTCGCAATGTAGATTGTCCTGTTGTGACCATTCTCGTCTAGACATTGAAAACTATCAGTAAATCTCTCTCGATGATGCCCTGAGGTAGCTCACAGCTGTGAGTCCTGCATAGACCAGGAATGCAAGCCAGATGATAGCAGTAATGAGCAATAGGTTCGTCTTGAAGAAGAGCTCGACCACCAGGAAGAGACCTATTACAAAGAGGTTTGAAACGCCGCCAATTGTCGTGTCGTTCTTCACCTTCAACGCGAATTTCACTATGTACATGATTCCAACGATGGATAATGAAATCCAGTTTATGATACTCGTGAACAGAGCTGACTGATTCAAGAATGGAATCGTGCCCAGTGGTGTAGGGATTGGAGGAAGATAGAGAATCAGGAACACCATAAAGAGGATGAACTCCAGAAGACGTATCCCTCCAGTTGGTGTCTTGGTATACACCTCACCATAAAGTCCCTTGTCATACTCCTGCGCTCCAAAGTAGATGAAGTAGATTGGCGCTCCAAAACTGAGTGCATTTACCAAGCATTGCGCGAATCCATACACGACTGGTAACCAGAATGACTCCCATGTTGCGAGTATGTACTCCCACACGTCTATGTAATTTGGCAGGAATTCGAACATGACGAAGGTGGGGAGAATACAGAGGGCGAGTGCACCGATGACAGCGAGTGCAGCTCCTGGCTTACCACCTCCAAACTTACCAATTCCAATCCGATAGAAGACGGTCCCCGCAACATAGAGACCAAGAACAATTGCTAGGGGTGGCGTTGTCATTGGAAGCACAAACAGCATCAAGACGAAGGCTGCATTGATACCATAGAACACCCTCCACCTTAGTGGCACACTTGATATGGTGCCATCCATGATATGTACTGTGTTTGCCAATCTATAGCGTTGATAATAGATGAGTCCTAGCCATGGGGCTGAAAAGACGATTGGGACCGCAACATAGTGAAAGAGTCGGTTAAATAACACATCACCAAATGGCGTCATCTGGGGAATGAAGAGCATCAGCAGGAAGAAATAGATTGGCCCAATGACAGCTAGAAGAACAACTGCGACCCGTGTGGGTAACCAATCAGGACTCACTGTGGTTTCTCCATCCATTTGATTTCCTGATTCTGATTTAAATGTACACGAGATTTATTTGGAAGAGTATTGAGCGTCTAACCACTTTATTAGAGAATGCAAAAATTGCAAAGGGATAGGTGTGGGTCGCTTGTATAAGAGGAAACTTACGGCATCAAGTTTTGTGAGAAAGAGCAAACTGATCATAGGTCTTGACCTGGCTGCAAACATGGCGGGAAAGGAAGGACCTGCGTTGAAAGCTGAGAATGAGCGTTTGGAGCAGGAAGCCCTCAGACTTGTGTCTCAGACTGCAGAGCATGCTGTGGCATTCAAGATCAATCGTCAGTTGATTCTTCCTGTTGGTCTCTTTGAGGGTATCCCAAGGATCATAGATGCAATCCATGATGCCGGCATAACTGTAATTGCAGACATTAAGCTGAATGATATCGGAAACACTAACAAACACATAGCCAAGTACTACTTTGATGCAGGCTTCGATGCGCTCATTGTGAACCCTCTTGTTGGCATGGAGGGTGGTCTGGACAGTGTGTTTGAGATGGCGTTGAACCGAAAACGAGGAATCATCACACTGTGCTACATGTCACACCCCGGAGCAAAGGAGGGCTATGGACTGTATGTGTCGCCAGACGGAAAGAAGAAGGCTGAACCCTTCTATCACTACTTTGCACGAACCGCACGGAAGTGGGACACAGATGGGGTCATTGTTGGAGCGACCTATCCTGAGATTATCACTGAAGTTAGAGAGATTCTTGGCACTGAGATACCAATCATATGCCCAGGGGTTGGCGCTCAGGGAGGAAATGCTCGTGAAGCGATAGATGCGGGGGCTGATTTCGTCATCGTAGCTCGTTCCATCGTAGAGGCGACCGATCCCGCGGCTGCAGCTGCGGCATTCGCCGCTGAGATGCGCTGAGTTATGTCCGTGCTAATGCACAGTATGGACGACCACTAATGTACATCGCAGTTCGAAATAGGGCAACAAAAACAATGCTAAGGTGGAAAAGGATAAAGGACAAGATGTGAACCCCATGTACAGAAGTGTGCATGCTTCATAGCCTGAAGGATTAGCTGCAAATCCTCGGGAGCGGGTACATAATGGCTAACAGTATAAGTAATGGCTTTGGCTTTGCTACCTGGACTAGTTTTATCGAAGAGTCTCAGATTCGAGCTCTTCTGAAGTATAAGGTCAAGTATTATTTTGCTGGTGGAAAACCCGGCATTATCCCTACTGATATCTTCGCAGATATTCTTGGGAATCTTAGTGCAAAATACAAGGAGAACCCGAAGCTCGCTTTGGAAGACCTCAACTATGGTCCCACTGGTGGTGAATCATGGTTTTTAAAGACTCTCGCCAAAAGGCTTTGTGATGTCAGGGGGATTCCCATTGATTGTGAAACTGAATGGGAACATGTTTCAATCACAAATGGTTCTCAGCAAGCTATCTATGCTCTACTTGACACATTAATTGACCCTGGCGATGTGATAATTACACCGTCTCCTGCTTATCTTGGATTTCTAGGTCCTGCAGAGAAACTCGGTGCACGAGTCATTACAATTCCTACTGACCTTGATGGCATTATTCCTGAGGATGTTGAAAATGCTGTTGAGGTTGCAAAGAAGAGGTTCGGGAAGTGTCCGGACTTGATTTATGTTGTCCCAGATTCTGACAATCCAAAAGGTACCACACTCCCAATGAAGCGACGCCAAGCACTCTTTGATATTGCAGAGGCTAATGAAATTCTTCTGATAGAAGATGCAGCATATGCGGAAATCCAATTCAAAAAGAATCCCAAACCCATCAAGACACTAGATAAGGACAACAGCCGTGTTGCCTACCTTGGTACTAGTAGCAAGGAGGCTGCGGTTCTTCGGGTTGGATACTCGGTTCTTCCCTCAAATGTGAGAGATCAGGTTCTCAAAGACAAGGGCTATCTTGATCTCTGTACGACCACCTTAGTGCAACGCATTCTCGATGAATACTATAGAAAACATATTGATGAAGCCATGCGTGTTGGAATTCCTCGGTACAAAGAACGATATGAAGCCATGGCAAAGGCAATTGATGAATCGTTCCCTGCTGGGGTCCGCACTGACCCTACTGGAGGATTCTTCATTTGGTGGCAGAGTGAAGACAAGAAGTTTGTTGCGAAAAAGTTCTTGGAAACGACAGGAATTCCTAATGACATAATCTATGTTCCAGGAACACCATTCTATCCACAATCTGGTCATCGACTGACAAAAGATAACAAGGATGTACGGCCCAGTCTTCCTGAAGATAATACAATGAGACTTGGATTCTCTTACGCGCCTCCCGAAGTCATATCAGAGGGGATTGAGCGTCTGGGCAACCTTCTTTCAAAGGAGCTCGGATAGACCTAGATCATGAAGTTAATGAAAACTGTAGCACCATTCTTCAGTGGTCCAACATAAGCTCTTTCAAAGGGTCCGAAATTGTCGGGAAAGCCTGAGTTTATTGCCCACTCGATCCATGCCCAAGAGGACTCTTGACCCAGTTTGTTCTCATCATACTGACCAAACGCCCAAGAAAGGTATCTTTCCATTTCCAGCCTTTGCCGTTGTAACCACTCGAAATCCTGACCAGATGCATCAGCTGCTTTCTTAGAGGTTTCAAGGAGTTTCTCGTTCAAAGAGGCATGGGTACTAAGGATAAACTCTCTCAACTTCAGAAGCTGGTCATTCATCTCATCAAACCGACTCTTCTGCCTGAATTTCGCAACTTTCCCCAGTAGACTGAACAAATCCTTCCGATGAAGAACCTCATGTCCTTCGCCCTCCAAGCTCTTCGCCAGTTGCTCATTCCACGGTGTGTTGAAGTAGACTCTTGGATATTTGATGAACATGGGAAAGGGAATCTCCATCGCTCTTGCAGAGGGAATGACCTGTGCATAGTATGCTGTTTCACCTGGTCCTCCTATATGCGCTACTGTGGGGATGAGTGTATCAATCAAGATTTGCCTGGAATCTACACGAGGTGACATCTGATTTGCAATATCACCCAAATATGGGCTATCTGCTGGAGTTTCAATCTCTATAGCTTCCGAACAATTTGGACATCTTCCAGTCAGTACTGCAGTAGCTCCCATGTCCTCGTAATACAGTTCAATTCGACTTGAGTTGCATTCTGCCTTTGAACACTCATAGAAGAAAGGAACATAGTCCGAACCTCGAGGTCCGATTCCTGGGCTATATCCCTGTCCTTCTATTAGTGTCGTCGTTTCATCAAATACTGTGAGGAACCGCTCTCTGTTCTCCCGTGTTAGAAGGAACTCCATGCCCTCAACTAGAAGCTCGCGAATTCTTCTCTCAGAGCCAGTGACCAGTGGTATGCCAAGATCACCAATGATGTTGAACAGATATCCCATGATTTGCTGGGACCACTCCCCCAAAGTCTTGGAGTTGAAGAAGGCATGTTTGATGATACTGAGTGACTGTTCAAGTCGTTCTTCATATAGCATTCGAGCATGTGGCTCAAGAGTCTTGAACAAGGGCCAATAGTTAATGGTGATGTCCTCCTCCACTTGGTCAAGCCAACCAGACTCTGGGAGTGGGATGACACTCACAGGTGAATTCTCATAGCCTTGTGGTACTGGAAGACTGACCAGATTTCCTCCCTGTCCCATGAGCGGAGTCCGAATATGTGTGAGTTCTGACTGTACAATGTCATAGTCCGCGACGAAGAAGAAGGGTGTGAGAGGTACTCCCTGTTCTGTAGCCAGGGATGCAACTCGTACAGCAGTTATGGCTTTGTTCAATATGTACACCGGACCACCCAAGACAACAGTCTGGTGGGCGGACTCCACAGCACCACTGTCTATAGCCTCTATGTTCTCCCTGACCCTTTGAGTAAGAGAACCGAGTTTTTTGTTTGTTTCAATCAGTGTTTCTTTGAGAATGTCGACTTTTTCAGGTATGTGCCAGAGCATCTCCTTGTAGGATCTCAATATATCCGGGGCCTCATGCACGAGTGCATCAAGAGTCAGTGGCGGTGAGCCATAGAGTCGCTCTGCAAGCTCTGTCTTCTGGTTATTCCAGATGAAATCCTCATAGACCTTGTACACACTGGGATTCAAGGGGATTCTTGACCTCCTACTTCGATACTACATCCTCAAAGACCTTCTCATACATCTTCACGATGCGCTCTGCTGAGAATGATTCTTCGACACGTTTTCTTCCAGCCTGTCCAAACCTCTTCAGTTTTGCCTCATCCTCAATTAGCTCGATTATGGCTTGGGCAAACTCTTCCTGTTCAAATCCCTTGGTCACCATACCATCCTTCCCAGGTCGTACGAGTTCAGGAATCCCTCCAGCTGGTGTGGTCACAACAGGAAGACCACATGACATAGCCTCCAACAGAACCAGCGGCATGCCCTCAAGTGTCGAGTTCAGAAGGAGCATGTCTGCAGAGCACATAATCTCCTGCATATTGCTCTTGATACCAAGCAAGTGAATGTTGTTGCACAGGTCAAGAGCCTCAATCTTCCTCTCAACCTCAATTCGAGTGGGACCATCGCCTGCTATAATCAGTCTGGCTTTTGGAAAGTGGTCCACCACTATCCTCATTATTTCAATCAGTTCCACAACACGTTTCACTTCACGGAAGTTTGAAGCATGCAACAGGATCTTCTCCTCCGGATGCAGCTCAATTGCCTCCGCCTCCTTTCGGAGCCCTACACATCCACTCTCAACATACAATCTTACTCCACCAATGGGTGTGAACTTGGACGTGTCTATGAAGTTTGGAATCACGTGTATCTCTCTCTCAATCCCAAGCTCTTCGTGCGCTTTCTTCTTCAAGAACTCGGAAACCGCTGTGACTGCATCTGCATGTTCCACGGTGTGTTGCACGACAGGTTGGTATGCAGGGTCTTGCCCTAGAGTATGAACATCAGAACCATGTAGGGTCACAACATAGGGCACACCAACAATCTCCCTTGCCATATAAGCCGCCATAGCATGAGGGATTGCATAGTGTGAATGCACAAGGTCGAGATGGACATCCTTTGTGACCTTGATGATCTTGGAGGTCAATGCCATGGTATAGGGAGAGCCAACAGATGTGAAGAGTGGATGGTCAAATCGATCTACAAGGTCAACATGAACACCCCGCGTCTGTTCCCACATCAGTGAGAATGGTCTCTGATATGTGATGAAATGAATGATATGACCTTTATGCGCCAACTCCTGACCCAAGCGAGTAGCAACATAGCCACTACCACCAACTGAGGGGTATAAATTGACTCCAATCCTCACATGGTACACCTAGTTCCAACCTGAGCTGGCATTCCCTTTAAGGGAAATGGTCTGGACAAGGGGAACCTGCCAAAACTTGATTAGTTAGTACCCAGAAGGTGATTGTATGAGCGGTTCGGAAGAGGGATCAATCCTTGTTATCGTGGCACACCCTGATGATGAGTCAATTGGTGCTGGAGGGACCATACGACGACATGTAGAGAAGGGTGTGTCAGTGGATGTACACTGTATGACAGGCAATGAGGAACGTAATGAGGAGCTAAAGGCAGCCTGTGGGATTCTTGGGGTGCGGAACCTCTACCTGAGTGAGCGTGGTGATTTTGCCATTAATGAGGAGCTCACAAATGAGGTGGTTGGGGCAATACTGAAATCCCGTCCTAAGATCATCATCACTCATCACCCCTCAGATTATAATCGTAACCACCAGCAGTGTGCACTGATTGTGAGTCAGGCTGTTGAGTGGGCATCACACACGACAATCTTTGAAGATGCACACAGAGTAGACAGGATCTATAACATGGAAATCAATACAATGATCTCTCGACCCAATGTGCACGTCGATATAACCGCCTCGTACCCAGCAGCCCTAGCAGCCATCAAGAAACACAAGTCTCAGGTCAAGAAGGCAGACTCATTCTACGTGCAGCTCTATGATGCCAGAACACGTCTTCGCGGAGTCCAGGCAAAATGCAAGAGGGCTGAAGCCTTCGCTATCACACTGCCAGAACACGCAGGTCCCTTTTATGAGAAGAATAGTGTGGATTGGCTAATTTAATCCGATGGATTCTTCCTAACCATCAGCTTTTCTTCTACGGGCTGCTAAGAGTTGTTTTAGTTCACCCATCATGGTCGTGGGACCACCTGGAGTTCCTGCAGGTCTTGGTTTTGGAGTAGGTGCCATAGCCATAGTTGGAATTGGTTCTCCTCCTGCCGCGGCACCCGCGGGGCCTGCAGCTGATGCAGGAGCACGAACTGCCATCGAGGACATCCTGCTTTCCAAAGCATCAAATCTGCTCTCTAAATCCATAACTGATATCTGCAGGTTGGTTATAGCCTCGGTTAACTTTGTCGTAATGATACTGACAACCTCTCCAAGCTGCCGGATCTTTTCTTCGTTCGGATCCTTCAGTGCCCATTCGAACTCATCCATGATTTCTGCTTCGAGCTCTTTCTTTTCATCCGGCATGGTTTTTGACTCCGTTAATTCAGAATGAAAAGTCGTGGTTCCGCTATAAACCTTGTCTGCAGCTAAGCTGAAGCAATTGACGATTGCACGACCGCCTCCACAGTCCGTGTAATCTCCTCCACGGACTCTTTGGTCTGGCTCTCGCAAGTAATCCTGATTACTGGCTCTGTTCCAGATGGTCTTACCAAGACCCACCCCTTTTCCAAGGTTATACCCAGACCATCAACTGTGAGGACCTGTTTCACACCAGTCATTCTTTCAGGTAACAAATCTATCAGAGCCTTCATCACAGGTTGCTTCTTCTCGTTTGGACAGTCTATCTTCCGCTTGAGGAGAGGATACTGTGGAACAGCCGCAATCAATTCTCCAAATGACTTTCCAGTCGTAGCCATTAGCTCAAGAACTCTACAGGCTGCGAGAAAAGGCTCAGGAGCAAGATGCACCTCTGGGAATATGAACACTCCACAGGCTTCTCCTCCAATAACTGCGTTGACCTCTGCCACCTTCATTGCAACCTGAATGTCCCCGACAGGGGTTCGTATCATTTTTCCGCCAGCTTTTACCACTGTTTCATCCAGAGCAAAAGAGCTATCCACTGTGGTGACGACTCTACTGTCCTTCGCTTGCATCATTGCTTGCTGAGCAAGAAGAGCAATCGTGCGGTCACCTCTGATGACCTCTCCCTGTTCTGTCACAAAGACAACTCTGTCTGCATCTCCATCATGTGCAATACCCAAATCTGCTCCAGTCTTCTGAATCATCTGAATCAGGTCCCCTAAGGACTCCTCATCAGGTTCAGACTGTCTTCCCGGGAAGTGCCCATCTAACTGCCCGTTTATCGTCACGACATGGCAATTGAGTCGCTGCATCAGGTAGGGGGTATGAACACAGGCTGATCCATTCCCTGGGTCAACTATGACTCGGAACTCCTTTGATCGAATCGCACCAGCATCGCATCTCATGAGAAGAGTTTCAATGTGTTCATCTACAGCGCTCTCAAGTCGTGACTCTTTGCCCAACTCATCCCAGTTGGCTACTTTGAAACCATTGGAGTTATAGATCTCCTCCAGTCTGGACTCCTCTGTGGAAGTGAATCCCATGCTGTTCCGTGACCAGAACTTCACACCTGTGTATTTGGGTGGGTTGTGAGAGGCTGTGACCATGAGCCCCGCATCAAAACCAAGGTGCTTGGTGATGAATGCTAGAGTTGGTGTGGGGATGATTCCCGCGCGAACCACATTGACCCCTGTCGATAGGACTCCTGCAGTCAAAGCGTCTGCCACCATGAGTCCGGTCGTACGTGCGTCACGTGCTATCACAACTGTCCCTTTGCCCAAGAATGTGCCAAGAGACCTGCCAAGATTGAGGGCCATCTCAAGGTCGAACTCTTCACCGTAGACCTTTCTCACACCAGTTGTCCCGAAGAGCTTACCAGTCATGGAGATCACTATTTTGTTCGCGACAGACTCAGAGAAAAAGATACCTACTGATGAAACCCCACTCTGAGCAGCAAAGTTCTATATCTCTAGTTTCATCTGGCTTGACATCATGCCATTCTTTGAGTACGAAGGCACCAAGATCCATTATGTTGATGTCGACAGGAGGGATGACAAGACAGATGGTGTCACTCTGGTCTTCGTGCACGGTGCTAGCTCTTCACATCTGATATGGGCGTTACAGCTCAGGGAGTTCTCACAGCACTACCGAACCATCGCTATTGATCTCTCTGGACATGGAAGGTCTGAAGACATCCAAGGAGTCCCCTCGATTGACATGAACTATGCAGAGGAGGTGGGTGCCCTTATCAGCCACCTCAACCTTGACAGATTCATTCTGGTCGGTCACTCGATGGGTGGGTGTGTTGCCATGTCCTATGTTCTAAAAGCGAGCGTGGTCCAACCCAAAGCCTTGGTGCTAGTGGACACCTCCTCAGACTTGGACCTCTCAAAGCTGAGGGGTGGTCTGATGAAGGAGATGATTGAGGACCGTATCTACTTCTTCAAGAGTAGGGTCTTTGAACACTATACGGAGTCTTACCAGCTGAAGAAGTTGGATGATGACATGCGACTAGCCCACCCTCAGGTCATGGCCCGGGACCTGGCAGCGTGCAACAGGTTCAACATCACTGACAAAATTGGGGAAATGGATATCCCGGTCTTTGTGTTGGTTGGCTCGAACGATGATATCATCACACCCACCATTGCTGCGGAGTTCGAGAAGAAGCTTCCCCGAGCTGACATTGCAGTGGTCAAAGATGCTGACCACATTCCCATGGTGGAACAACCCGAAGAATTCAATCGACTCTTCAGGAAGTTCGTTCAGTGGGTCGTCGAGAATTCTTGAAACAATTAGAGGGGATATTTTCAATCGGATGGAAGACAAAGATGTCGAGAAGGATCCATGCAAAGACCAGTAAAGCCGCTGCGACTATTCCCCGCAATCCGTCTGCGAGTGCCCTCACATAAGCTCCTCGTTCTCGCTATCCGGGTTCGCTACTACACGAGTTTCATATAATTCTCCCTTTCGGAGATAGTTTAATGAGGCATAAGAGATGAGTGCAATGAAAACAGTCATTGTGTAATATCCGAAAATGACGAGGGCTGCACAACTAATAACAGCAATTCCAACGATGGCTTGTATGGCCCAAGACCTCTGCAGCCATACTGCCAGGCTCACAACAAGAACAAGCAGTCCAATCACAATCATGACATTTCCAACTATCACTAGAAACGGGTTTGGTAACACTACGGATAATTGGTATGAGGAATAGCCTAGATAGATGTGGAATGCTCCTTCAAGAACCATCAGGACTGTCGCATTTCGGACTCCCGTTGACCTCTCGACCAATCTGAGACTCTCCCTCCGTTTCTGTCTTCGTTTCACATGATATAGTGAACTGATATGTTTTATCATTGGCGACACAAATGATGTCGAAAGCGTTTGCGCGCAAAACTATACGGAATCACGTAATTTGGACCATGAGGCTATCATCCTCGGTCCGCAGTTATGGAAAACTATTGTCATTGCCTCAGTTGATGACTTTGGATTGACAGTGATGCGCACCTCACCTAAATCTTACGAAACCTTATTAGTGGCATCAACCTCGTATCGCTGCAACCATCAGAGCGCCTACCACACTCGGGTGACTATAGAAATGAGCTCAAGCTATGACTATCTCTTTAAGATCGTGGTGCTAGGCGAGGGTGCTGTCGGTAAGACAGCTATAGTCACCAGGTTCTCTCACGGTTTCTTCCGCACCGACTACAAGACCACCATCGGAAGTCAGTTCGCCGTCAAGAATGTTGAGATCCCACGCGACATTGGCGATGTCACGGTAAAACTGCAGATTTGGGATGTAGCTGGTCAGAGCCGCTTTCAGATCCTACGACCGATGTACTATCGTGGGTCAAGTGGTGGGCTTCTTGTATACGACGTGACGCGACGCAGGACCTTCATTGTGCTTGAAGAGTGGCTTGATGAGCTTCACAAGGCAATCAATAAGAAGATACCACTGGTTCTCGTGGCGAACAAGACCGACCTGCCAGATAGAGTGGTCGAGCCATCCGAGGGACACGAGTTCGCTCAGAACCATGACATGCCATACATTGAGTCCTCGGCAAAGACTGGAGAGGGTATTGTGGACATCTTCCAGGAGCTTGCTGAGGTGCTGGTAGCCCAACGCGAGAAGGGTAACAACTACTAGTTGATTTTTCCAGCCAATGGTCTCATGCCAACGAATATCAGTAGGAAGTTTATGGTGTGAGTCAGAACAATGAGCAAAGCTGACGAGTCCCACCCAGTGAATGCGATTCCTCCCCTAGCCTGGGCTCTCGAACTCTATCTGAAGGCAGGCGGCAAATACAGGGAGGGGAAAATGATTGAGCTCATCTTTCCTGTCGAGGACCATAAGGAAATGATGCGTAAGAAGGGGAGTCATGACATCTACATGTGGTTCTCAAAGGGGAAGATCAACCTCCGAGGACGATGCAATTATGACAAGGCCTGTTCCTTCAACTCTGAGCGTATCGATGGGGCTGATAGAGAGGCTGTGAAGACGCTTGAGTGGGGAGAGGCCAGGGCTGACACCTTCTTCAAGGCAATTCGAAAGTGGATAAATCGCCTTGACCTAGACTTTGTCACGTTCATCCGAGCCCTCAACACCGTCTGCGACAAGCGTGTGGAAATTCCCCTGACAACCAAGTATGGAAGGACATTCGAGAAGTTCGACGAGTATCGAAGAAACCGCTGGCCTGAGGATGCAACTCCTGACAATCGTGATAAGTTCATCGAGGAGGTCTTGGTGCGAGTGTCCTTCTGGATACAGTCCGCGCATCAAGTCGGTGCACTAAAGTGAGAGAACTTTGACAAATCAAAACTGCTTTAGAGCATGCATGTCTGTCTGCGACTGAGGTTGTGGCAATTCAATGAACATTGGCCTGCTTGTCAATCCCATAGCTGGAATGGGTGGTCGTGTCGGTCTGAAGGGTACCGATGGCGTTGTAGAGGAGGCCATTAAGCGTGGCGCAACCCCTGTCGCCCCCAGGAGGGCTCTTGAGTTTCTCATGGCACTCGAGTCAGTTATCTCTGCTTCAAGACTAGATGGGATACTACGAATCATCACCTGTCCTGGAAAGATGGGGGAGGACGTTGTTCAGGAGGCTGGACTGAAGCACGAGGTCATTGACCTAGATATCGAGAACT
Source organism: Candidatus Thorarchaeota archaeon (assembly GCA_016840685.1). GTDB lineage: Archaea > Asgardarchaeota > Thorarchaeia > Thorarchaeales > Thorarchaeaceae > SMTZ1-45. The sequence continues at coordinate 10,692 of JAEORX010000020.1, read as the reverse complement.
CAACAACTGCAAAGGACACAAAGGATTGCGTCTTAGCCCTCTACGAGGATGATGTTAGGCTTCTCATCTTTGTTGGGGGGGATGGCACAGCCCGGGATATTCTTGACGCAGTAACAGATTACGATTTAGAGGACCTACAGGTCATTGGGATTCCTTCAGGTGTCAAGATGTATAGTGGTATCTTTGTGGTGAACCCTGCTGATGCAGCTGAGGTTGTGAAATTGGTCTATGATGGAGCCGCGCAGACCGCAGAGTATGAAATTATGGATGCCGATGAGAGTGCAATCAGGAAGGACAGATTCATCATCAGCCTCTATGGATACCTTCTCGGTCCCTCTGTCCCTGCAAGATTTCAGGGGGCAAAGCAAGCAAGTCCAGAAACCTCTGATGAGCATGAGTCGCAGGAGGCAATCGCTAGATACGTGATTGAAGGGATGAACAATGAGGGGACATATATTCTTGGACCTGGCACCAGTGTCAAGACTGTGACTGATCTACTCAAGGTAAAGAAGACCACTCTTGGTGTCGATGTGTATAAGCAGGGCAAGGTACATAATGATGTCAATGAAGACAAGATTCTGGAGTTGATAGATGACTTCAACAACACATGGATCATCGTGTCTCCCATCGGTCATCAAGGACTTCTATTTGGCAGGGGAAACCAACAGATTAGTCCGGGAATAATAGAGCGTGTCGGAAGGGATCATATCATAGTTATCAGTACTCCATCAAAGCTCAAAGGAATCTCGGGCGAGGTCTTGCGGGTTGACACTGGCGACACCAAAGTTGATGACCTGCTTCGAGGATACATCAGAGTGATAACTGACTACAATGAACTACGCCTCATAAAGATCGAGTAGGAGTAGAGTGTCATGATTGTGTTACTGACAGACTTTGGTGAGTCCGAATATGTGGGAGTCATGCGAGGGATAATCTACTCCATCTGTTCAGATGCCAAAATTGTGGACCTCACTCATTCTGTCCCTCCTCAGTCGATTCGTGAGGGTGCCTGGATTCTATTGCAGAGCTACAAGCACTTTCCTAGAGGGACTATCTTTGTATCAGTGGTTGATCCAGGGGTGGGCACAACTCGTGACGCTGTGATTGTCGTGACCGAGAACTATATCCATATAGGACCTGACAATGGACTACTCTATCCCGCAGCATACAGTGACGGCATCAAGACAGTGCATAGGATTCTGGTTGATGCGGGTGTTTCAAAGACATTCCATGGTCGTGACATCTTTGCAAAGGCTGCAGCATATCAAGAGGCTGGAACTCTCGATGCAATACCTACAGAGCTGAAACCCAGACTTGACCAATCGCTTGAGTTCCATCAGGAGGAGCGGGAGGGAGAGGTTGTGAGAAAGGACCACTTTGGCAACATTATTACCAATATTCCCCCAGCTGCAAAAACAGAGTATCTAGCTACTTTTCAGAATAAACAGAAAGCATTGCCCTTCTTTGAAACATATGAGCACGGACCCGATCAAGGCATCTTCATTGTCACTGGTAGTTATGACACCCTTGAAATAACAGCTAAAAACAGGTCTGCAGCAGATTTCCTAGCACTAGATGTTGGTGAGCAACTGACCCTAGAATAGACCTACGATGCAGGTCCTCTGAAGTACGGACAGGACTGCTCTTCGCAATCTCTATTCCTTGTTGAATACTTACAAGATCTGTATTCTGGTGACTCTCCCAGATCAATATTGTAGTCAGTTCTAAGGAGGTCCATCGCTGCTGTTAGGCCAAAGTATGTTGCCCTCTTGCAACACCGTCTGAGTCCATCCTGAGACATATACAACGCTTTTGTTGTAGCTGAATGTGCGACAGTTCGTTCTGGACCTTTTGTCGGAGTTGAATCTAGAAAGAGGGCAGTTGCCACACCAGCTCCAACGCAGGCTCCACATGTACCCGCATATCCACAGAACCCTCCAGGGATTCTCATTCCACGCCTGATACCCTCGAGAATCGTTTCATTGGTGATAGATGATCCGTCTGGCTTAGTTATCCCACGATTCTTCATCGCAATCAATATTGCCGCAGGTACTAGACCATGATGTTCTGGACCATGAAACTTGAAGCTTGGGTGAGACATAGCCCTGTCAGCTATATCCTTCGGATCCAGGCTCTTGTCACGTTCCGCAAGAATCTCTAGGAACCCCAGAGCATCACTGGAATGGCAAGAATCACAGACAAAGTGTCCATTAGGGCAATAGATAAGGGAAGACTCCTTCTCTCCACAATAGCTACAGGTGTGTTCTGTAGCAGTCTTGTCGTACACTAGGTCTGCACCACACATCATGCATGCGATGTTGTGCACTTTATTATTCGTCATGATTCTACTCCACTGGTCAATATGAACCAAAGAAAGGAAGATGTGTTTTTATCACTGATTGTTCCGGACGAGTAAGCAACTAAATAGCGGGATGTCCTATTAAGAGGTATGACTCGAGTTACTATTTTAGGTGGTTGCGGAAGTGTTGGTTATCAGGCTGTAAAGGCAGTCGTATCAACCAAGGACTTCGATGAAATCATCATAGGTGATATCAATTATGAGAAGGCTGAAATGTGCGTCGAGGAATTGAATGATCCCCGCCTAGCTGCAATCAAGGTTGATCTGACAGATTCAACAATGATCAAAGAGACCATCAAAGACTCGGATGTCGTTCTCAATTGTTCAGGACCCTTCTATAAACTCGGACCGATTATCATGAAGGCTGTGATTGACTCTAAGATTGACTATGTAGATGTCTGTGACGATCTTGATGCTACACAAAAACTCCTAGAGATGCATGACCGTGCAAAGAAGGCTGGAATATCAGCACTCATTGGAATGGGTAGTTCTCCAGGTGTAGCTAACCTTCTTGCTAAGTTCTGTGCGAACCACATGCTCGACGAAGTGGAGTCAATTGATATTCTACATGCTCATGGAGGCGAACCCTCTGAAGGGGCAGCTGTCGTCGCGCACCGTTTTCACAGTATGACAACACCGATTCCCATGTATCTGGATGGAGAGTACACAACAGTTGATTACTTCGGGGAGAGTGGCCTTTCCCTTTGCGAAGATGTCGATTTTCATCAGATTGGAACATACACCTGTTATCCCTATCCACACCCTGAAACTATAACATTGCCAAGATATATCAAGTGTAAACGAGTGACCAATCTTGGTTGTGTCATTCCCCCAGAATATTATAAGCTGACACAAGATGTTGTAAGAGTGGGCATTATCGGGGAAGAACCAATTGAGGTGGGAGGACAACAGGTGATACCTAGAGACTTTGGAATTGCCTTTGTCATAAAGGAGCGGGAACGCATTCTCAAGGAAACTAACTTTGGAGAACAGCGAGGCTGCTTGAAGATCACGATTAAGGGCATTGAAGATGGCGAGCCGAGGCAGTACAACTTCCAGATGTCCTCAATCGGACAGTCAATGGGGGAGGGTACCGGGATTCCCGCGGGGTTAGGCGCAATCCTAATGAATCGTGGAAAAATAACCGAACTTGGTGTGCTCCCTCCTGAGGCCTGTGTTGCTCCACTCGACTTTCTAGGTCTTATGCAGGAACATCTCAAACTTGACGCGATGACAAGTAAGGGCTCTCCTTTGATCATCGAGTCGATAGACAAAGATGGCAATATAGAACTACTAAAGCTCTAGGAGTCGCTTGGAGCCAGTCTATATATGGCAGTTTGCACTGAAGAACATGGGTTAGGAAATGACTGTGGAGAGAAAAACGAAATATGTGATTGCAGTGGACCATGGAACTTCTGCTATGAAGGTCGCGCTCGCTGACACATGCGGAGAGATACTCGGATTTGAGGTTGAGGAGACCCCACTCTATCTCTACGAGGGGGGTGGAGCTGAGCAGAACCCCGATGAGTGGTGGAACGCATTCATCACAAGCACACGAAGACTTCTCTCTCAGAACATAGTGCCAATTGAGGAGATAGTGGCAATATGCGTTTCAAGTCAATGGTCTGGGACTGTGGCGGTTGATAAGAGTGGAAGGCACCTTCATAATGCAATCATCTGGATGGACTCCAGGGGCGAGCCATACATCAGAAGCATAAACGAAGGCATCATCAATATCTCAGGATATGGCATCCTCAACATCGCCCGATGGTTACGAAGCACAGGGGGTCTCCCTGGAAAGGCAGGAAAGGACCCCACAGCCCACATCCTCTTTCTCAAATATGAACATCCAGATATCTATGAGGCCACATTCAAGTTCCTTGAGCCTAAGGATTACATGAATCTACGACTGACCGGGAAATTCGCAGCATCCTATGACTCCATCATGCTCCACTGGGTAACAGACATACGGGATATCAAAAATGTCCATTATAATGAAGGGCTCATCAAGAAGATGGGGATTGACGCTGACAAGCTTCCCCCACTGATGAGTTCCATTGACATCCTTGGTCCAGTAAAGTCAGAGGTTTCTCAAGAGCTCGGTATCCGAGAGGACACGCAGGTGGTGGTAGGGTCTCCAGATCTCCAGTCTGCCATTGTTGGTTCTGGTGCTGTACGAGACTTTGAGGGTCACATCTATGTTGGCACAAGTAGTTGGACGACCTGTCATGTGCCCTTCAAGAAGACGGACATCTCTCATAATATGGCGGCAGTCCCCTCCTCCATTCCAGGAAAGTATTTTGTTGCCAACGAGCAGGAGAGCGCTGGTGCGTGCCTGACATTCTTGAGGGACAATATATTCTATATTGATGATGAATCTCGCAAGGGGAACCCTCTTGTATACAAGGAATTCGATGAGATTGTAGAGACCTCCCCACCTGGGAGCAATGGCGTCATCTTCACTCCATGGCTCTATGGCGAACGAACTCCCATCGAGGACCATACCATCCGCGGTGGGTTTCATAATATTTCACTTCCAGTTAAGCGAGAGGATATGATTCGTGCAGTCTTTGAGGGTGTGGCATTCAACACTCGCTGGTTGTTTGAGTTGGTGGAGAAGTTCATCAAACGCAAGATGGATCCAGTAAACTTCATTGGTGGAGGAGCTCAGTCAGAAATCTGGTGCCAGATCTATGCTGATGTTCTCAATAGGACCATCAGACAGGTGAAAGACCCGATCATGGCAAATGCACGGGGTGCTGCATTCATCGCCGCATCCGGACTAGGCTTCTGTACATTTGATGACATTCCCAATCTTATTCAGTACACAAATATCTTCGAACCAAATCCAGATAATCGAGAGCTCTACAATTCTCTCTTCAAGGAGTTTCTTAATATTTACAAGAATAACAAGAAAATGCATAAACGGCTGAACAAATAGCCAACTGCTTGGTGAGAGAATGAACCGGTTTACATTTGATTTCGTTGAGAATCAAGTTAGAAGGAAGACATTTGGTGTATTGACGACAATTGATTCGAAGGGAAGACCTCACAGTACTGGGGTCATCTACGCAATAGGTCCTCCCAATAAAACCTTTGCACTCTATATTATTGCAGGCGAAAATTATGTAAAAGTGAGGAACATCAAGAGAAATCCAAATGTTTCATTGGTGGTCACATTCCCACACTACTGGGTTCGGTTCGCTCCTGCAAGCTATGTGATGTTTAGGGGGAAAGGCGAAGTTCTTCCTAGTGATGATGTTGATGGGATTTGGGCAATGAGTCGGACAAGGATTGGGCGAATGAATCTGCAGACTGATGCGGAGGAAATAAGTCAAGATTTCGTTTACATAAGAGTGAACCCTGAACCAATAGTGTTCTGCTATGGTCTTGGATACAGTCTGATGGAATTGAGAGGAAACCACACTGGGGCTGGATATAAGGTCACCATTCCTGAGGATAGATATTAGTAAATTGGGTTGATGCATCGTGGGAAGAAGACGGAGGCTCGCCTGGGGAATGATTACTCTCTCAGTTGTACTCATAATTTCTATGACTTTGTTCATAGTTGTTGATACACGATTCATAGGTTTGGGTTGGGTTGGTGATGCTGGTGGACTGTACTACATTAGTGACATCTATACCCCAAACAATAATGTTTCATACGAAGTGTTTTTTCATGGAGTCAATTTCACATTCATGCATTGGATTGATGATCCATTTGATCCAGAGGGTGAGCCCCTCACTGCATATTTCTTGATTGAGTTTCCTGACAATACGAGCGAAGTGATTAATATTCTAACAGGCTCTTGGGACCTCACTCATGGTAGATATACCCTACCATTAACTGCAGAAACCACAATCAACAGGTCACCCATTGCTGGTGTTTTATACCATGGTTACATGGATAGTCCTGTTGGATGGAAGTTCATTGTGAGCGTTCTTTAAAACGAATCAATCTCTCAGCTATAATATCTTTGAAGGACTCTAGCTGCTCTGAGAGTAATCCACTTTGATGGCTTGTTCTTCTCATCAATCTCACATAGCATCTTGCCGTTGAATGTGTTTTTTAGAAGCCAGCGCCCAAATTGTTGATTTTCAGTGACCAAGTTAATGGAGTCCTGCATTCTCTCATCTTTGACTCCAAGCAAGGTTAGGATGTCCAGAACTTCCAGAATATCTGATTGGTAGAAGAGAGGGAACCCAAACCTCTTCCATCCAGCTTTGTCTTTCCTGCTTCCATCTGGATTTCGAAGATACTTGTAAATTCCGTTCTCCAGAATGATTTCAACCTCTTGCTTTATGATTCGGTCTAAATCTGCTGACCTCTGTTTCTTTGTGATTTGTGCCAAAGCTCTGAGCATCTTTACACCACCCATAAAGCAGTTCTCCGGAAAGACGCCATCTTTGTTAATAGGAAATGCCCTGCATTTCCAACCACCTGCATCATCTGAATGATAATTCACTTGGAACTCTATCAACTTCTCCGTTCTCTCATCATTTAGATACCCGAAGTGAATTAGATAATACAAAATATTGCCATCTAGACAACAACCATCCTTTACTTCACTTGCTCTACCTTTCTCAGTCTTTGGCAAGTCCGCTAGAAAGTGCCCTGAATTTCGCTGGAACATGAAGAGATGTTCAATCGCGCTCTCAATCTTTGGTGTCCTCGCCGCACCTAGCTCTGCTAAAATCAATAGCGTGTGGGTTGTTGCGGTGTATTTTGGATTGTACATGTCATCGTAGCTGACCCAGTATCCTTCTCCTCGCTGAGATTTGAGGATTGTTTTCACACAAGAAGTTGTCATCAAGGCATCTTGTGCATCCTTCACATCGACATGATCCTTTGATTTACCTTCTAATTGCTGTAGTGCCCAGAACCGTACACTCGGATTTTCTGGTTCAAGTAACCAATCAATTGTCTGCTCACCTACAGACTCCTTCCATCTCATGCATCTTTTTTCTGATTCTCACGTATTAAGCACTACCTCTCAGGCTTCAATGATACTTCTTGCTTTCGTAACTCCACCCAAAAGAATTAATCCTGCAAAATATCGCTTGAGCTCATCACTCTGAGAGTCAGAAGCTATTGCAAGACATATTCCTTGACTTCGTTGAATATATCAGAGCCCTGCTTGCTCCTTGGGGCTTAGGAGACTATGCAGGCCTTATAGCCCTAATACCGTTCTTCATAATTCTGTATTTGCTCTACCTAATCGTGATACGATCAATCAGAGTGTCCTTCAAGACGGTCGGGATGCCAAGAGAAGCAACAGGAGGCACAATCTTTGCAGTGCGTCTATTCTTTTTTTCAGTCGCGTTCTTGATTCTTATCTCTGCTGTTGGTGAATCGATATCCCAATACATCGTTGCAGGCGGTGCACTCATTGGAACCGCCATAGGCCTTGCATTCTCCAAAGCACTCTCTAACATTGTAAGCGGTCTCTATGTCCTGGTAGCTCGGCCCTTTCGTGTTGGGGACTATATTCGTCTTGGAGAAACTGAAGGAATTGTCCTTGAGATCACACTCAACTACACTAGAGTGCTGCGAACTGACCACACAAGGCAGTTTGTTCCTAACTCTACGACTATAGACTCACGACTCACAAACTTTCGTGTCAGGATTGATGACTACTTTGACGAACGGGGAATGACCTACAGACATGAGATATTTGATCCTGATGATGATGAAGACTCTAGATTCCAAGATGTTGTTGAGAAGCTAAAGTTCCTGACCAGAGGTGATGAAGTATATCGTTACACTTTCGATATCGAAGTGGAACGAACATGTTCTCAACCAAAGATACAGGGTTACTTCGCCTCATTATGTACCAAATGGAGCGAATCGTTCATTTTGCCCCCCGAGTTTTTCTTCTGGTCAAGCACCGCAACGACTACCACCTATCGGTTTGCATTCATCGTAATTGATCCAAAGGACATTTTCAAAGAAGGTCAGAAGTTTAGGTCTGAAGCTGCTGCATTTCCTGAGAAATAATACAACTACAATGCAGTGACCCAATCCATGGAAAAAAGCATAATGGTTCTTTATTATAGAATAACTGAAACATGTTCTGAGAATCATTGTATTATGAAATTGAATCAGTATGAGGTAGTCATATCATGAAAAGAAGATGTATGACTCTCATCTTTGCTGTTATTAGTATACTAGTCATCTCACTAATTGGATTCTTAGCCTACAGGGCATACTTGGATCCACGATATTGGGGCGTCGGGTATATTGAAGAAACTGGGGGGATGTGCTATGTCAGTGAAATCTATGACGCAGGAGATAACACCTCCTACGTGGTATATTTCCATAATGTAACCTTCACCTTCATGTATTGGACATACCCCCAAGGTGCATACGATGCTGATTATACAGCATATTGTCTAATCGAGTTTCCTGATAATACAAGTGAAATAATCACGTTTTATACTGGCTCTGATTGGCGAACAAGTGGACTCCTGAGGGATCCATTAACTGCTGCTATAGCAGACCACACAAGTCCATTAGCTGGAGTGTTGTACCACGGTTACCTAGACTACCCTTGTGGATGGCAATTCTTCGTGAGTATTGAATGACATTTACTCTTTCCATGGAATAATGTCTTCTTCGTGACCCTCCAAGATTTTTTGAATGAAGTACGGGTCTGCAAGTACGCCTCTACCAATACCAAGCATATCGCACATGTTATCTCTCTCGACTTTCTTTACAAGTCTTGCATCTCTAACCTCTCCAACTCCAATCACCGGCACACTAACATGAGGTCTGATTTTTCCAGCAATCGGTATGCAGGAATCATACGGATAATCCTTGAGAAAATCTGGTTGTGATTCTTTGTCAAACACTGGAGGCAAACCTGGATTGAATGTCGAGTCAACAACGCAGGAGATGTGGAGCAGATTAATCCCTGCATGTTCAATGATCTTCGCAATCTCAATGCCTTCATCGATTGTGATTCCATTTTCAACATTCTCGAATCCATTCATGCGGAAGATGAGTGGATAGTCGCCTAACTCTCTTCGAATAGCTCTAATCACCTCTACAGAGAACTTCGCTTTCTTCTTTGTTGTTCCTCCATACTCATCGTTTCTACGATTCGTGTAGCCTGAAAGAAACTCACTCAATAGATAATAATGAGCACCATGAATCTCTACACCATCGAATCCCGCTTCCATAGCTCTTCTTGCAGCATCGACAAACTTCTGCGTTATCTCATGAATCTCGTCTACGGAAAGTGGCTCAGGTATTTTGTGTTTCACAACTGAGATGTTGGAAGGACCAACATATCTTGTATTGAAGTGTGTTTTCGCGCCGGAGTGATTGATTTGAATGAAAGCTCTTGCCCCATGTTCTTTTATCGCATCTGCAAGCCTTCTGAGTCCTGGAATCATCCTATCATCATGGATTCCAATATTCTTCATACCAATACGGTGTTCCCAAGCTATTGCGGCTGCTTCCACTATAATGAGACCAACCTGACCTTTGCTGCGGTCCTCGTAATGTTGGATAACTGCATCATTCACAGATCCATCTTCCGATGCAAGACTCCTAACCATGGGTGGCATCACGAATCGGTTCTTGACAGTAAGACCTGCAAATTCAATTGGTTCTGCGAAATTGACCATTGCCGATCAACATCCGGACTAGAGGTCTGCCCCGGTTCTTCCGCTTCCCCAGGACTCCATCGCAACCTTCAGTTCCTCGTGTCCTTCTTCTTTTGCATATTTACTCACAGGGATGCCCTGCATTTTGGCATCGATGGCCTGTCTGAATGCAATTGCTCCTGCACGCGGTCCCATGGGATGTGCATGGATTCCTGCTCCAGTCCCAATGACTATGTCTAATCCAAGGTCATCGATGACCTCCTCAACATGTCCTTGACTTATTCCCCCACTTGGCATAGGGGCAGTCTGTCCGATATTGTGGAGAGGCATGATCATGTCATGTGCAACATTGAGATAACGTTCCTTGAGAACAGGCGCCTTTCCGTATGGAGCTGGGAACACAGTGATGTCAGAGCCGCAGATTCTCGGTAACTTTCCAGTCACAATGTTCGATGAGATGCCGACTATAGGTGAGTAGGTCAGTGCTCCAGTGACATCCATGTGTGCTAGTAAGGGAACCTTTGGTGCAAGGTCTTCACTCACATGACGGAAAGCAGAGTACCCCACTGCAAGGAAGTTAATCATGAGACCATTTGCTCCTAACTCGATGGCTTTCTCAGCATTCTCAAACATCCGGGGCAATCTATCAGTGATATTGACGGTGTAGATAGTCTTCTCCCCTTTCTCAGAGTCAGCACGATCAAGAGCCTCCATGAACCTCG